>JBDHZU010000007.1:0-34130 GCA_039812085.1 Candidatus Nanopelagicales bacterium
TTGCGGACATGACGTTGGAGTTAGGCAAAGGAATGTTGCTGGCACTACAACTTGGTCGACTCAAAGACGCCGGAGAACTCACCTCCGAACAGATCAGCCTGGGCAAACTCAACAACGTGCGGGAAGCAATCGCCATCGCCCGCGAATGTCGAACTTTGCTTGGCGCGAACGGAATCTCCGGCGAATACCCGGTGATGCGTCACGCCAACAACCTCGAGTCAGTTCTGACCTACGAAGGCACGTCGGAAGTTCACCAACTCATCATTGGTCAGGCTCTGACCGGGCAGAGCGCCTTTCGTTGATCTCCTCCACTGCTTCGTGAAGCAGTGCCATCGGAATTTCTATGGTTCCCGAGACAGCCAGATCGGCAGTCTCGACGATGATGGTGAGTGATTTCGCATCGTCAGACGGCGGAAAATCCGTCTCGATCTCCACTCTCTCGACTCGTATCTGGGCAGGAAGCCTCTCTTTCCCTTGGACTATTGAGCTTCGATACGACGACTGGCCGCCCAGATCCCCGAGGAGCTTGAAGGTGGCCCCCAAACGGTTTCCAACGATATGAGCGCGTTCGAAGACGATGGCATTTCCGTGGTTGTCGTCGTAGACGATGGTTGGACCAATATCTAGGTACTGCCAGTTCTGTTGGCCGTGATCTAAAGCCCGCAGAATTCCAGCGCTTAGATGGGTTGGGTATGCAGGTGCCTTCTGGCGCACGAAGGGAGCGTAAGTGGATCTTGGTCGAGTGTCTTGTCGAAAATGATGCTTCCATGCTGCGACGTACTACTTACGTCCCCAGGCGAAGTAGGCAATCGGTCCGAAGGGCTGAATGGGGAGTGCAGCAGCCCACGCGAGACGAGGCCCGCGGACCTGTTCGGGTGAGCGGTGCAAAAGACTGAAGGCGGCGGACGAAGTGAGGATGATCTCGGCCGCGCCCGCCACGATGATGGCTCGCTGTTGAAGTGGGGACAGTTCTCTCCAGGTCCGTTTCTCGCTCATGCGTTCAGCGTAATCCCGGGCGAATGACTATCGCTGATGAGAATAGGAACGGACACTTTCAGTCAATGAGTTCAAGACGAGTGCGTATTCGAACTGTGTGGCACCAGCTAGCGATTGCCGCGCTGGTCCTCGTGCTGCCGACCGCTTTCCTGACCGATAGGACTGCACACTCCACGGCCCTACAGCGCAGTGCTGCTACCACTCGTCCGTTGGCACTGGTCTATCGCGGTCCGATTTCCTGTTCAGGGTGCAGTGAAGCAGCCGCCAGCATGCTCAAGAACTCGCCAGCGCGTTTTCGGATTCGCTATGTCGGACCCAAGGAGAAGATCAAGCTAACCGCGGCTGCCTTCGTTGGGGCAACGGTTTATGTGCAGCCTGGCGGTATGCAGGAAATTTCGACTGCTAACAAGTTGCTTGGTAAATCTGCCCGAAAGGCCATTCGAAACTTTGTGAAGTCGGGTGGTCGCTACCTTGGCATTTGTATGGGCGGTTACCTCGCTGGAAGCGGCCCCGGAATGGGTCTGCTGGCGCCTGGCAATTCGTATCAATATGTCGGAAGCAAGGGCGCAGCCGCCAAGACGACGGCAGACACAGTCATCCCCATCACATTCAATGGCAAGAAGCGCATGGTGTTCTTCCAAGACGGGCCGTACTTCACGGCAACCCAGCGCAAGGGCGAGAAGGTCATTGCTCGCTACACCAATGGAAAGATCGCTGCCTTGGTAACGCCTTATGGCAAGGGACGCGTCGGTGTCATCGGGCCGCACCCGGAAGCGACTCGGAGCTGGTACACCGCCGCGATGTGGAAGAAAGACAAGGACCGCGCGGATGCCGCCCTCGGCTACAGCCTCGTTGCGGCTTTGATGAAGTAGATCAGGTGGTCTTGGGGCGAGGTTTGCGCAACAAGGCTTCCTGCACGGCAGAGGCAACGAGCGTTCCGTCAGGTCGGTAGAACTCGCCACGGGCCAATCCGTGACCACCTGCTGCAACCGGTGAATCCATCACGAACATCAGCCATTCGTCTGCCCGAAATGGCGCGTGGAACCACATCGCGTGATCGAGCGACGCGACCTCAAGTTTGGCGTTCGAGACCCGACCGCCGTGCGGTTCCAGAATGGTGCCGATCAGGGTGAGGTCGGAGAAATAGGTCAGGGTGCAAACCTGTACGAGCGGGTCGGGCGGCAGAGGTTCCGTCGTGCGTACCCACGCCACACGTGGAGTTACCCCGTTGGGCCCGGCCTGAAGGGTGTCCGGGTCAACGATGCGTAAGTCGAGTAGCGACTGGTTGGGGTAACCGTCCTTGCCGCTGACCAGTCCACGTCGACCGGCGAAGTCGTAACTCTCGAGGTCCTCTGGGCCAGGAACCTTCGGCGGGTCGATCTGGTGGCTCAGTGATGGTTCTTCGATTGCGAAAGAGGCAGACATCGTGAAGATGGTTTCGCCGTATTGAATCGCCTGTACTCGACGAGTGGTGAACGAGCGGGTATCACGAACTCGATCCACCATGTAGACGATCGGGTCGCTGGTGCGCCCAGGGCGCAAGAAGTAGGCATGCAGCGAATGGACTCGTCGTTGGGGATCGTCGACGCTGAGGCCAGCGGCCACAAGAGCTTGCGCGGCGACCTGACCTCCAAAAGCGCGAAGTGGAGCACCTGCATGGCAGTAGCCCGTGAAGATGTCGCGGTCTACTCGATCCAGGCTGAGGCGCTGGACGAACTGGGTATCGGAATGGGTTTCAACAAACACGCGACCTATTTAGTCGCAACAAAAAGGGCACGTCCAATTGACGTGCCCAGGTGGTAGTTGCGTGGCTTCAGCGCGAGCTGAGCGATCCCATGGTGACGGGACGCAGGCGGCGCGGATTTGCCAGGACTACTGGTGCGATTTCGTTGTTCTTCATGGTTGTCACCCTGTCTCGAAAGTGATGTTGCATCAAAATGATGCCCGCAATCAGACGGGTCGAAACCTTCCAGTAGCCCTGGCAGAAAGCTCGCTAAGACTTCTTCATTTCCTTGCCGTGAGCCATGATCGCCCAGATGATCAGCAGGTCGATGATGATGACGATGCCTGCCCAGACCGGTGACTGGAACAAGGCGAAGAAGCTCAAAACGAGGCTGACTAAGGCACCCAATACGCCGAAGATTCGGGCGAGGAAGTTACCGCTCAACAAGCCGATACCGACCATCAGCAGAAAGAGTCCCCAGGCAACATGTGCCCATCCCCAGGAGGACACGGACAACACTGCTGTGTGATCCGCCCCGGACAGGATGACTTTCTTACTAAAGACGGCAACGAAGCCAGCAATGATGCTGAGGATCGAGCTAAGGATGATTAGGACGGACGCGAAGGTGATCCAACCCGTCCACCCGGAACGCTGTGAAGGTTCTTGAACAGTCATGGTCATCAACCTAGCGACTTCGTTACCGTCATTCTCATGACTAGTCAGAGTGTCGCGGACTACAAATCAGGACTCAATGCCGACCAGCTTGATGCCATCGAGCAGATTGAAGCCATTGTCCGTCGGCTCCTACCGGACGCTGACTACGTGGTTGCGTACGGAATTCCAACGGCAAAGATTGATGGTCGCAACGTGGTCCACTGGGGTGCTTTCACCAAACACGTCAGTGTCTTTCCCGTGCCAGACGTGCAGGGTGCCCTAGCTGAACAAATCGCTAAATATCGAACTGGTCGCGGAACGATGTCGTTCCCACTCGATCAGAAACTTCCCACCAGTTTCATCCAGAAAGTCGTCAGTGCATTGAAGAAGGCTGACGCGCAGCGTGCCGCGACTAAGTCGTCTTCGAAAGGGAGGAAGGCGTAGTCCTATAGCTCGGCGGCAACCTCGGTGCCCTGCTTGATGGCCCGCTTGGCGTCTAGCTCGGCGGCGACATCGGCGCCGCCGATGATGTGGAAGTCGACTCCGGACTGTTCGAGGCCATCAACGAGTTCACGCTGTGATTCTTGACCCGTACACACCACGATGGTGTCCACGTTGAGGATCTGATCAGTGTCGTCAATCGTGACGTGTAGGCCGTCGTCATCGATCCGACGGTAGGTCACCCCAGGAATCATGGTGACTCCACGGTTCTTCAGTTCCGTGCGGTGAATCCATCCCGTTGTTTTGCCGAGTCCGGCTCCCACCTTGGAATGCTTACGCTGCAGCAAGGTCACCTCGCGAGCGGCAGGTTCGCGCTCGGGGGCCATCAGCCCACCAGCATTTTCGTATTGCCGGTCGATACCCCACTCGTTGAAGAACTTTTGAGGTTCCAGAGTGGCGCTGGTTCCACTCTGCGACAGAAACTCGGACACATCGAATCCGATCCCACCTGCACCCAACACGGCCACGGTCTTGCCGACCGGTGCGTCATCGCGGAGCACTTGGAGGTAGCTGACGACCTTGTCGTTATCGATACCTTCGATGTCCGGAATCCGAGGGGTGACACCAGTGGCCACAATGACTGTGTCAAAGTCGCCACCGGTCAATTCGTCCACGCTGGCGCGGTGTCCGAGCTTCACCTCAACGTTGTTATCGGCCAGGGCGTTGGTGAAGTAACGGATCGTCTCCCGGAACTCCTCTTTGCCCGGAATGCGTGCCGCGTAGTTGAACTGTCCACCGATGCGGTCATCAGCCTCGAACAGGGTGACCGAATGACCGCGCTGTGCGGCAGTGACGGCGCACGCCAATCCACCAGGGCCAGCCCCGACCACAGCTACCCGCTTGCCTGACGGGGCGGGGTCGATCGTCAGCACCGTTTCGTGGCAGGCACGCGGGTTCACCAAGCACGATGTCAATTTCAAGCTGAAGGTGTGGTCCAAGCAGGCCTGGTTGCAGGCAATGCAGGTGTTGATGCGATCGCCTTTGCCAGCCTTGGCTTTGTTGACGAATTCGGCATCGGCCAAGAATGGTCGAGCCATCGACACCATGTCTGCGCAGCCGTCAGCAAGGACTTGTTCGCCAACTTCTGGGGTGTTAATTCGGTTGCTGGTGACCAGCGGGATACCTACTTCGCTACGAAGTTTTTGGGTCACCCAGGTGAAGGCAGCACGGGGCACCGAGGTAGCAATTGTGGGGATGCGGGCCTCATGCCAACCGATACCGGTGTTGAGCAAGGTGGCACCGGCTTCTTCGATCAGTTTTGCCAGCGTGACAACTTCGTCGAAAGTAGAACCGCCTTCGACCAGATCGAGCATGGACAGCCGATACACGATGATGAAGTCTTCGCCGACACGTTCCCGCGCCCGACGAACAATCTCGACGGCGAACCGGATTCGGTTCTCGTAGCTGCCGCCCCATTCGTCGGTGCGATGGTTGGTACGAGCCGCGATGAACTCGTTGATCAGGTAACCCTCGGAGCCCATGATCTCGACCCCGTCGTATCCCGCTTGCTTGGCGAGATCGGCGCAGCGAGCAAAGTCATCAATGGTGCGTTCGATGTCTTCGTTGGTCATTTCGCGGGGAGGGAAAGGCGAGATCGGTGCCTGGATTGGGCTGGGTCCGACCAACTCGGGGTGGTAGGCGTAACGACCGAAGTGCAGGATCTGCATAGCGATGCGCCCGCCAGCGGCATGAACGGCATCCGTCACGACGCGGTGCTGCTCAACCTGTTCCGTATTGGTGAGGGATGCGCCGCCTTCCCAGGGCCGGGCTTCTTCGTTGGGAGCGATGCCGCCGGTCACGATCAAACCGACTCCACCTGCGGCACGTTCGGCGTAGAACGCGGCCATTCGCTCGAAACCGTTCTCTGCCTCTTCGAGGCCGACATGCATTGAGCCCATGAGGACACGGTTGGGCAAGGTGACAAATCCGAGATCGAGTGGTTCGAGCAGATGTGGGTACAACTGCGCTCCGGACTCAGTCATGGACGGCTCCTAGACAGATATGTGATTGAGGGGTGCAGAAATTGTCGCAGGCCACCAATCAGCGGCTGTCGGTGCCGCGCCCCTACGCCGCTTTTGGTGCCAAGGCAGTGGAGATCACCGTTTGCTTGTGATCTGGATCAGGCAGTAGACGGGAAGCAATAAACACGATGGCTGCGCCGAGGGTCGAGCAGCTTGCCGCCACAATCCAGGTCCATGTCCACCCTGCGGTTTCGGTTACCCATGCCAGCCCGGCTGGTCCAACGAGTAGGCCAGCGGCGATTCCGGTTTGTGCGATACCCGAGGCTGAAGCGGTTGCCGTAGGAAAACAACGGGCCATGGATAGGTGTTGTAGTCCCGGCCATCCCCAGCCGAAAGCATTGGCAACGATCAGTCCGATGGCGAACCAAACGGTTGAGTCCATCGCCATGAAGATCCAGCCCACGGCACCGGCTAGACACAAAGCGCAGATCCCGAGGAAGGCGTTGTAGGGATGCCGGTCGGCCAGTAGTCCACTGAGCAGACGCACAGCTAGTCCGGCGAGTCCACCAATCGCGACCAAATACCCAGCAGTGGCTTCTGGGAGTCCGATGTGGACTCCGCCCGCAGTGCCTAGTGCACCAATCGAGGTTGCTGCGATGACTGCGGCGAGCAGTCCCGAGGCCAGTAGCCAGAGTGGGATCACGGACGAACGGGGAACTGACTGTTCGGGGCGCTGCTGTGCGGCAGGCGGATCGTGCGGAATGAGCAGAAAAGCCACCACCGCGCTCATCGCCGCGAATCCGTAAGCGAACCGCCACCCCAGCGTCAGCGCGATAGTCGGCACGGCCAATCCACCCAGTGTGGTGGCCAGCGGGATCGCCGACTGTTTGATCCCGAAACCAATTCCGAAACGTTCAGGAGATACGCGACCAGCCACTAGGGCGTTGCCAGCTGGCTGACCCAAACCATTGGCCACGCCAGCAATCAGCAGCGCCCCACCAAGCTCCAACAGGTTCGGTGAGAAAGCAGCAGCAACCAGACTGATGGCCCCAGCAATAGTGGCGGTCTGCAAACTTCGTCGAACACCAAAGGTGCCAACGAGTCGACCTAACGGTGCGCTGGACAGCATTGATGCAATCGCAAATAGCGAAGCAGTGGCGGCAACAATGGTGGGTTTGACCTGCATACTGCGGGCAATCTGAACGGCCATTGCGCCCGTTAAGAAGAGTGGGAGCGATCCGACGAGATTGACGGAGACGGCGGCTAACACTGCGCGCAGTCCCGATCTCACCGGTGACACGTTACGCCGGTCAGTCAGTTTGAGCCGTGGCCTATTGGGCTTGAAACGCCTCCGGCGTCGCAGTCAGCTTGTGCTGTCCGCGACGCCGGAGGCGTAAGTGGTGGCGAGAAATCAGCCGACGTTGTCGTTGCCATCAAGGGATTCCCACTTGCTCCACTTGATGTTCCACGGAGCACCCAAGCCGTTCCAGTTCTCCATCTTGCGACCGGTTCCAGTCGTGATGACTGGGATGCCGGGAACCTCGCGCTCGTAGACCCACTGGGCATCCGAGTAGCTCAGGTTGGTGCAACCGTGAGAGGTATTGGCGTAGCCGATGTTCCCGTTCCATGGCGCTGCGTGCAGGAACTCACCGGAGGTGGTCAGGCGCATCGCGTATGGGACTTGAAGGTCGTAGACCTCATCGGTGGTGACGCCTTGGTTAGTCATTCGCTTGACTCGGTACTTGTCCTCAAGGGTCTTAATGCCAGAGCGAGTGGTGTAACCCGACTTGCCCATGCTGACGCCCATCGTGCGGACCAGGTCACCGTTGATGTAGACCTTCGCCGAGTGTGAGTCGCTACTGATCTTGATCAGCATGGCCTTCTTGCTGGTCTTGAACGACTCGTCGTAACTCTTGGTTCCCCAACTTGGGTGCTTACTACCGATGCGTGCGTTAGTCAGATTCGCCTGCACCTTGATCTTCTGCCCAGCAGGCCAGAAGCCCTTCGGGCGGTAGCTCACGGTGGTGGAGCTGGTCCAGCGCCACTTGCCTTCCACGGTGGTGGGGCTGGAGATGACTTTGAGTCGACTTTGGATATCGGCACGGTTCTCTAGCGGAACTTCCTTGTCGAAGGTGACGACAGGTAGGACACCGATTCCGTAAGTGCCGCCGTCATTCGGGTAGATGCTGGCGCCGAAGTTGTTGGTGGCTGGGCCGCCCTTGACGCTGCGAGTGAAGCTTGCGGTGTCGCCGTTCTCGGGATTGCGCATGACGACGGTGAAGGTGCTGGTCTCACCCGGGGTGATCGGATCGGACTTCCATACGTCCTTTGACATGCCGGCGTCTTGGTAGTTGCCGCTGGCAGAGTCAACAGTTACTCGCTCGACCTTCCAGGGATCCTGTGCTGCGACGGTGACCTTGGAGCCAGCGGGGAGCTCGGACTTGGAGTCGATGTTTGTCGTTGCACTGACGGCCTCGGTGGCGGCGACGTTGACCGCACGAGTGGTGTCATCGCCCGTCTGGGCCGTGAGTTGGCCACATGAGGACAGGGCGAGAGCAGATGCCGCTGCCAGAGCTGCTGTAGCGAGCTTTCGCTTCATTTCGACTTCCTTGCTGAGAACTATTTAGGACGGACCAACGGTGTAACCGCTGACACCAACCAACGAACTGACGACTGTGTGACGATTGTGCGACGTTCTTGGTTCACTATTCCACTGGAAAATGTACGCCATTACTCAGCGTGCTAAGTCCTAAGTGAGCGTATGTATTCCGGTGATTTTTCTGTAAGGAACCACATTGTTGAAGATTTGACTACTTGAGCGATGGCCGGACGCATCGCAAGATCCATTGAATTGCCGGACATGACACGTCGATCGCGTGGGCCTGGAGCCAACGTGATGATCGGAATCCCTTGCTGTTCCAGGTGACGTAGCTCAGCTCGCAGTTGCCGACGAATCCCCTGACGTATGGCTGAATCCAGACTGAATCCCGGTTGGTCGGTCACAGACATGGGGGCGGAGACGACGACAGCGTCTAGGCCATCGGGGGAGATGAGGTCCGCGTTGTGGACCGAGTGGGCGGCTCCGTCTACATAACGGCGGTCACCGATAGTCACCGGGGCGTAGTACGCGGGGATGGCACATGAAGCGGCAATCGCCAATCCCATTGGGGCGACTCGGTCGTCTCGCCCGAACACCACTCGCCGTCCAGCGTCCACGTCGACCGCGCAGATCCAGGTGTCCTGCTGCGGCCAACGGCCCGGATGTAAGCCCACGAATGGTCGCCCGAGCAGTTCAGCGCGATGACGTCCGGCAGGAGCCATTGCGGCACCAAACGTTATGGGTTTCATCCGACGAGGACGCTTGACCAGGTCCAAGGCCAAACCAGGAGCAACGGGCAAAGGCAGCGATGAGAAACGAGACTTCGTTGTTTGACCGCTGGTCGATGACGTGGAATGAGCAGTGGTTTGGCGCATGAGTTCGGCACCGGCAGCAGACATGGGCTGGCCCGTCATGTGTTGGTAGAGATCCGCTGCAGAAAGGCCAGCGCGTAGCAGACCAGTCGTCGTACTGCCGGCAGACGTTCCCACGATGACGTTGGCCGTCCGTGGATCCCAGCCGCTGATCTCAGCTAAAGCCGCGAGGGCACCGGCATGAAATGCAGTTCCTGCTGCACCACCAGCACCCAGCACGAGAGCGACGTTCGCCATGTCCATCAGGACATCACGGCACGGGTGAATCGCTGACGTCAGGTCGTTGCTGAGGCCAATGACACGGTTGCTCCTGGTCGTAACTGGCCCAGTAGATCGAGATCGTCATCGACCACAGCCCCGATGATGGGGTAGCCGCCGGTGACTGGACCATCCGGTCCGATGACGACCACATCGCCATTGCCGAGCCACTCGATTGATCCGCGTTCCATTGGTTGAGAACGTCCGTCGATTCGAGGCGGACATGGCGCGCCGGGACGACGCAGGCGCATCCCTGATCGGTCTGATTCGGGCAGCACTGTCCACGGTGATTGTGTGAACGAACCGATGTCGGATTGAGCGAGTGCGGGTGACCACAGTGCATGCAGCGTGTCCAGCGATCGGTTTGGCAGTGGAGGAACGGCGGCTGGTTCGTGTTGCAGATCGATTCCGATGGGGAGCACGTCATCTGTCGATATGGCTAAGGGGCCTAACCCAGACAAAGTGTCGGTGGAGCGAGATCCCAACACGGCGGGAAGCCGCCAGCCACCGGTGACTGCAACGTAGGTGCGCAATGGATCTGAGCGTTTGGGCACGGTGAAGCATTCACCTGCCGAGATCGGTTGTGCACAGACATCGTCATGGGCGGCAACAAGGACATCGCAATTGAATTGCAAAGTGAGTCCACCGAGAAGGCATTCCAGCACTGCATCAGTGGGGTCGTTGCCCACCAGCGTGTTCGCCCGGGCGGCGGCGATCCGGTCATAAACCCCAGCAGTGCTCACCCCGTCGCGGGCGTATCCGCTTCGACCTATGTCTTGACACAAGGTCTGAATCCCAGCAGACAAAACCTTTGCCTGGCGGTTCATGGTTCGACCCGAGTGAATCGGACACGCATCCCTGGCCGGATCGTTGCGGGTGGGGTTCGTTCGAGATCGAACAAGGGGACCTGACAGGTCCCAATCAGGTGCCAACCACCAGGAGATGCTGATGGATAGATGGCTGAGTATTCCGCTGCGATCGCCAGACTCCCGGCGGGAACTGCGGCCCGTGGATCGGTACGACGCGGAAGCTGGAGCTGTTCGGGTAGGCCGGTGAGGTAAGCGAAACCTGGACTGAAGCCGCAGAAGGAAGCGGTGAACAGCGTTTGGCTGTGTCGCTCGATGACTTGTTCGACGGACAAGCCCGTTTCGAGTGCGACGTACTCGAGATCTGGCCCGTCGTAGGTGACCGGTAGTTCGATGAGTTCGGTGGACTGTGATGTCTGGTCGGTGGTGGCCCGATCTGTGGCGGCCTGCAGAAGGAGCGACGCGTGGTCGACGGAGATCCCTGTCGTCAGATGGACGAGCAAGTCATCCGCACCGGCTGTGACATCGACGACCTCTGGCATGGCAGTGAGCTGGGCGATCAGTGGTCCTCGTTGGTGAGGGTCAGCTCTGACGAACCACGAGTGAGAACCGTGGCGAGTGATGCGAGGCGCATCGCTCACTGCTCTCCTCGCCACCTGCGCGTCAAGGTTGGTGGGGGAGCGAATGGGGCGACTCGGACTCGGTCGGAGTCGATGGCTCCCCGCAATCGGCGGGCAATGACGGCTGCGTTGGGTGTGTCTCCGTGCAGGCAGATGCTGCGTGCATGAACCTCGATGGGTGTGCCATCGATCGCGATGATGACGTTGTCGCGGACCAGACGACGCAATCGTGCGATGGCCTCTCGTGGATCTGTGATTAACGCTCCCTCTTCCGTGCGGGGAACGAGTCGTCCCTCAGGGGTGTAGGCGCGATCGGCAAATGCTTCCCCGATGGGAGTGAGGCCTGCTTCCAAGGTTTGACGCAGCAGTTCGGAATCGGGCAAGCCGAGGACGGCGAGGTGTCGTCCGGTTTCCACTGTGAAATCCAAGACCGCGTCGGTGATCACTCCGGCGTCTTCTGGATCGTTATTGGTCTGGTGATACAGCGCCCCATGTGGCTTGACGTAAGTGACCGCACTTCCGGCAGCAACGGCAATGCGGTCGAGACGCAACATCTGGCTCAGCAGTTGTTCGTGCAGGACGTCCCGGCTAACGGCGTGGTTGGTGCGTCCGAAGCTCTTGCGATCCACATAGGACACATGAGCGCCGATGGCGACGTGGTTAGCGGCTGCCGTCTCGCATACCCGTCGCATAGATTCGTCGTCGCCAGCATGGCCGCCGCAGGCAACGTTGGCGCTCGACACCACGGCCAGCATTTTGGCGTCCAGCGCGGCGGGGTCGTCCCCGATGCATTCGCCTAGGTCAGCGTTGATGTCAATGGCCATGTGCATAGAAGTTAGTGCCGACTGGTGCCCGAACGCGAAGCATCGTCAGCCGGTAGACTCATCTGGTTCTCTTCTGGAGAACGACTCATGGTGGGTGTAGCTCAGCTGGTAGAGCGTCGCGTTGTGGTCGCGGATGTCGCGGGTTCGAGCCCCGTCACTCACCCTCAGACAGAGTGGTGGGGTTCTGGAGAACCTCACCACTCTTCTCATTTACCTCTCTGCTGAGAAGTGAGCCAGTTCTTGCAGCGCTGGAATCGCAGCGGCAAGTTGTCGCCGTTGGTGGCTGGACAGGTTGTTGGCCCGAGCTTCTAGAGCGGCTGCACGACGACGCCTTGCCTCTGTCAGCGTTTCGCTTCCCTTGTGGGTGAGAGAGATGAGGCTTGCCCGTCCGTCTTGTGGGTCCGGGATTCGGTCAATGAATCCGTTGTCGGTCAGCACCTTGATGATGCGCGTCAAGGTGGCGGGTTGAATCCCCTCCCGCCCGGCGAGTTCACCCGCTCGTAGCGGACCGTGGTCAGCGACGGTGGCCAGTGCGGACATTGAGCTCACGCTCAGGGGAAGTTCCAGCTCGCGTCGAAGTGAGCGGTTCAGACTGGCGATGGCTTCGGATAGTCCACGTAGGTCGTTCGTCATGCCGTCACCTGCTCAACCTTTTGGTAATCCTCGGGTTCTTCTCCGAGGCGTTCGCCAGCGTCAATGCGTGAGGTTTCTGCGGCATGGGCTCCACCCGCGAACCACGACGCCACCGCAGCCACGAGCATCATTGCTGCCGAGATTCCGAACACGAGCATGAGTCCGGAGTGGAACGGCGATGCGATCAGGGAAGGGAAGAACGTCTTACCGGTCAGTTCGGAAACGTCCGCCGTCGGCAGTTGTGACAGCAGTCCGGTGGGTTCGAGCAGGGAGGCGATCGGATTGATGCCGAGGAAGGCTCCGAACAGGATTCCGACGGGTGGCAATTGCGATAGCTGTGTCGCCACATTCGCTGGTACGGAGTGGGCGGTGAGCCCGGCATACATGGTCGAGGGCAAACCGTGAGCCAGGCCAATGACCATGAGAGAGAAGAAGACGCCAATGGATATGGCCGAACCCGAGTTCATAAACGTCATGCGCATACCGGAGGCAACGCCACGATCTTGGGCGGGAACGCTGTTCATCACCACAGTCGCGTTGGGGGATAAGAACATTCCGGTGGCTATCCCATTGAGCAGCAGTAGCCCGGCAAAGACGGGATAGCTGAAGTTCACTGGCAGCACCATGAGTCCAAAGAGGGACAGTGCAGTCAGCAGTGACCCGAGGACTGCCCAGGTTCGTGCACCATGCTTGTCCGCCAACCATCCCGAGATGGGGCCAGCCGCGAGAAAGCCGATCGTCAATGGCACCAGGAAGATGCTTGCCCATAACGGCGTCTCTTCAAAGGTGTAGCCATGGCGGGGAAGCCATACTCCTTGCAGCCAAATAATCAGCATGAACTGAAGACCACCACGAGAGATCGCCGCCAGCAGGCCAGCGAAGTTGCCGAGCGCGAAAGCCCGAATCTTGAACAGGGCCAGAGCGAACATCGGTTCGTCGACCCGAGTTTCGATCCACACAAATAGTGCGAGCAAGGCGATACCGAAGGCGATCCCGCCCAGGACCCATGGATTGCCCCAGCCCATTGCACTACCGCCGTAAGGCTGGATGCCGTAAGTGATTGCAGTGATAAGAACGCCCAGGCCAAGCGCGAACGTGAGGTTGCCGGGGATGTCGAAGCCGCCCGAGTGTTTGGTGGAGACCTCGTGCAAGCTGCGGACTGACCAAATCGCACCAATCACGCCGAATGGCACACTCACCCAGAACACCAGTCGCCAGTTTTGATCCGCGAGTACACCGCCAAGAACAAGACCGACGAATGAACCGGCAATGGCTGCCATCTGATTGATTCCGAGGGCGAAGCCGCGTTGTTGAACCGGGAATGCATCGGTGAGGATCGCGGTGGAGTTGGCCATGAGCATGGCGGCACCGACGGCTTGGATAGCTCGCACTCCGATCAGCCACAAGGCACCCGCCGAACCGTCGAACGGGACCAGCGACAACAACACAGAAGCGACCGCGAAGATGATGAATCCACGGTTGTAAATCGTGACTCGTCCCTTGATGTCACCGAGACGGCCAAATGCGACCACAAGGACAGCCGTAATGAGCAGGAATCCCATCAGCATCCACAGCAGGTAGCTGACGTTGTGCGGATCAAGTGGGTTGAGATGGATTCCGCGGAAGATCGCGGGAAGAGAGATGAGCACGATCGAGGCGTTGATCGTGGCCATCGTCATGCCGAGTGTGGTGTTCGACAGAGCGATCCACTTATAACGAGGGTTGTCGACATCAGTCACTCATCCAGCGTGACATCAATTAGTTAGTAACTACAAACTAATTGTATGTTTGCTTGGTCACTCGAATGGCCGTGCGCGTCCTTTCGGAGGCGAATCGCGATGTTGAAGAGCCCTAGCCTGCGATCCCATGGAGGTAGTGATCGTTTCCACGCAGGCAGAAGGCGCAGCCATCGTGGGAGAAGCAATCGGGAAGATTCTCAATACCAGCGATAGTCCGATTCTGGGATTAGCAACGGGAAGTACGCCACTACCGGTCTATGACGACCTTGTGCGCCGCTACGAGGCGGGCGAATTCAGCTTCGCCAAGGCCAAAGGCTTCGCGCTCGACGAATACGTTGGTCTGCCGAACGACCATCCTGAGTCGTACCGGGCAGTACTGCATCGCGAACTTGGTGACCGGGTGGACCTACCGGAAGGCGCGATCTCATCCCCGGATGGTTGGGCAGATGACATTGCTGAGGCTTGTGCTGCCTATGAAGAAGCAATCGACGCTGCTGGCGGAGTCGACCTACAACTACTGGGCGTTGGGACAGACGGTCACATCGGATTCAACGAACCCACCTCGTCGCTCGGCTCGCTTACTCGGATGAAGACGCTGACGGAACAGACCCGAGTCGACAACGCACGATTCTTCGATGACGACGTGGAACAGGTGCCGCGCCATGTCTTGACCCAAGGGGTGGGAACGATTCGGCGAGCACGGCACCTCGTGCTGTTGGCCTGGGGTGAGAACAAGGCCGATGCCGTTGCCGCCACTGTCGAAGGCCCAGTCACCTCAATGGTTCCTTCCACTGCCTTGCAGCTACACCCGCACGCGACCGTGGTGGTGGACGAAGCGGCTGCCAGCAAGCTGGAACTTTTGGATTACTACAAGCACGTGTACGACGGAAAACCGGACTGGCAAGGGATCTGACTTCACCGTTGTGAGCGGTGGAACACATCGAGAGGACAAGCAGTGTCAACAGCTAATGAAGTAGCGGAGACCGAGGGCAACAAGCCGTTGCCTCGCACCGCCATCATGGTTGCGGTCACGGCCGCCACCCTCGGCATCATCTACGGCTACGACCAATCGAACATTGGTGGCGCTCAGCTGTACTTCCAGAAAGACCTGGGCATGTCCACCGCGGCGGTGGAATCAGTTACTGCCGCCATCGTGATCGGCGAAATCATCGGTGCGGTCATCGGTGGTGCGGTCGCGAACTACATCGGCCGTAAGAAGTCGATGATCGTGGTCGCCGTTGGCTACGCAATCTTCTGTTTGTTCAGCGCATTGGCGTGGTCGCCAGAGGCGCTTTGGGTGGCACGCATCCTGCTCGGCATCACGATCGGTATCTCGCTGATTGCGGTTCCGGTGTTCGTGGCCGAGTCGGTCCCGGCGCGAATTCGTGGTGCCACATTGGTGATGTACCAAGTCTCGTGCGTCATCGGCATCATCATCGGCTTCGTCATTGCTGCGGCACTGGCTGATGTGAACAACGCCGTGAACTGGCGAATCATGCTGGGTATCGCGGCAGTTCCCGCGCTCATCCTGTTGCCCTTCTTATTGCGGCTGCCCGAGACGGCCCGTTGGTTCATGTTGAAGGGACGCCGGGAAGAAGCCCGCCAGTCGCTGATGACGACCGACCCCGACGCAGACATCGAGAACGAACTAGAAGAAATGGCTGCCTCGATTTCGGAAGAGTCTGGCGGGGCAATCAAGGAGATGCTGCGCAAGCCTTACCTGCGCGCCACGATCTTCGTCATCGGGCTCGGCTTCTTCATCCAGATCACCGGCATCAACGCGACCGTGACGTACGGTCCAAAGATCTTCGGAGCAATGGGGATCGAGAGCGATCAGCAGAAGCTGTTGCTCAACATCGGCATCCAGGTCATCGCCTTGCTTGCCGTGTTGACCTCGATGCGCACAGTCGACAAGTGGGGTCGTCGTCCCATCCTGTTGACCGGTATCGCGATCATGATCTTTGCCCAGTTGTTGATGGTCGTCACCTTTGCAACGGCTGATGGTGACCACTACGCCAAGTGGCAGGTCGTCCTCGGATTTGCCGGTATTGCGCTGATCAATATCGGGTTTGTGTTCGGTTTCGGTGCCCTGGTATGGGTGTACTCATCTGAGGCATTCCCGGCTCGACTGCGTGCTTATGGTTCGTCAGCCATGTTGACTGCCGACTTGATCGCCAACTGGATCATCGCCAACTTCTTCCTCTCCGCGATGGAAAAGATCGGGGGAGCAGCCTCATTCGGGTTCTTCGCCGTGATGGCCGCATTGGCCTGGTTGTTCGTGTGGAAACTGGCACCAGAAACCAAGGGTCGTGAGTTGGAAGAGATCCGTCACTACTGGGAGAACGGCGGCAAGTGGGAGCCCGACGATGCTCCCGCCATCACCAAGGCCAGTTAAGTGTGTTTAGGTCGCGATCCACTGTCCGGCTTGCATCACTTGCCGGACAGTGAGGTCGTCGTCCAGAGCGACAAAATCGGCCCGTTGCCCGACGGCAATTGATCCACGATCCGTTAAGCCCATGGCCTGTGCCGGGGTGCCGGACAACATGCGACTGACGGCTGCCAGTGGTAGTCCGACGCGTTGCACCATCACTCGCAGCGCCTCGTCCAAAGTCAAAGTGCTGCCAGCTAATGCTTGATTCGAGGCCAGCCGAGCGATCCGGTCTTTCACGATGACATCGAGTTGTCCGATCACGTAACGACCGTCCGCAGCCCCTGCAGCGCCCATGGCATCGGTAACCAGAGCGACGCGTTGCGGTCCACAATGTTCGGCGACCAAACGCAAGATGGCGGGATCAAGATGAACGCCATCGGCAATGAGCTCAACCGTCACCCGTGGGTCTTCCATCAAGGCCACCACCGGACCAGGGTCACGCTTACCGATTGCGGGCATTCGATTCAGTAGGTGGGTGGCCACGGTGGCACCAGCGTCGATAGCCGACTCCGTGACCGAGTAATCGCAGTCGGTGTGACCAACTGCGGCAACCACTCCCTGATCGACCAATGTGCGGATGGCATCCAGTGCACCTTCGCGCTCGGGGGCAACTGTGGCCATGCGGATATGTCCGCCACCGGCAGTGAGCAAGGTCTGAAGTTCTGCCGGGTCCGGGTCGCGCAGCAGGGTCACGTCGTGTGCGCCGCACTGATGTTCACTCAGCCACGGTCCTTCAAGGTGGATACCGGCAATCCGGCCGTCATCGACGAGGGGTGCGATGGCATCCATTTGGGCAATCAAGTCCGGCGTCTTCGCCGTCACCAGACTGGCAATGAGCGACGTCGTCCCTCGTTGTAGATGGAGTCGGGTAGCTCGTTCGATCTGCTCGGTATCGGCAGAAAAGAAGTCGGCATGGTCACCGCCATGGCAGTGCTGGTCGACAAACCCCGGGAGTAACAAAGGGACTGACTCAGCGGAGTCAGCTTCGGTATCAGTCGTGACCCCAGTGATCGCACCGTCAGTGACAGTGATCACCGCGTTGTTCAGCAGTTCATCACCAACGACTGCTTGAGCAGCATGAATGCGCACGCGTGAACTCTAAGTACGCACACACTGTTAGTGCCTGGTGAAGAGGCCAATGACGCCGATTGGTGGACGACTCGACGGGTGTAACGCGCGACTAATGGGTAGCCGCAGTGGTGAGATGTCAGGCATGAAGTGGGTTAAGCGCATCCTCATCGCATTGCTCGGTCTTCTGGTTCTGCTGATCGCCGCCATCTTCGGTGTGCTCATGTGGTTCCAGATTCCACAAAATGCCGCTGGCATGGCCGCAAAGAGCATCTGTTCGGCTTCCTTCGTGGCAGGCCGAGGAACTGATGCAGATGCGCTCATGGCGGCAGATGTGACCCCCGCTAGCCCTGCCTTGAAACTCATCTCCACCACGATTGATGCATCCGAAAAAACCGTGACTTCTCGGTTCCTCGGCATTTGGTCACGACAAGCGTCATTGCTGCCGAACCGTGGCTGTGTCTTGAACGAAGCCCCCAGTAGTGATGCCAAGGCATACACGCCGGTGGCCATGAAGCCAGGGCAATGGCCCAACGGTGACGAAGCACTGCCGGAAGCTCAATGGCCAGCAGGGACTGACAAAGCAAAACTCAATTCTGTGCTTACCCAGGCCTTTGTCGGTTCCGGTGACCCGCAGGCAAGCAATGCCCGCGGCGTCGCGGTGGTGCAAGACGGCAAGCTGCTCGCGGCCAAAGAAGGCACTGACATTCAGCCGGGTACTGCACTGCACGGATGGTCAATGACCAAGACCGTTGCCGGAATGCTGTTCTACACAAAGGCCAAGGAAGCCGGAATCGATATCAATGCCCCCGTGGTGAGCATCTATCCCACAACGGGAGCACCGCAGTGGGTCAACGACTGGCGCACAGACGATCGAGCAAAGATCACTATTGCTGACTTGCTCTACATGCGGCCCGGGCTGGATATGACGGAGTCGTACGACCCAACGGGTCAAGTCGTGAAAATGCTGTACGGCGAATCGAACATGGCGCAATGGGCGGCCGAACATCAGCTTGATGCGACTCCCGGAACGCAGTGGGAGTACTTGAGTGCAACGTCGAACATCCTTGCGGCAGTCAGCCAGCAGCTCTTCGGCAATGACCTCAATGCCTACTGGACGTACCCCAAGACGGCCTTGTTCGATCAGATCGGTGTGGACTCGGCAACGCTCGAGACCGACACCACCCCGGGAACCTGGGTGGGTTCCAGCTACCTGTGGGCAGATATCCGCGACTGGGCACGGATGGGCGAACTGATGCTCAACGATGGCAACTGGCAGGGCAAGCAGGTCTTCCCCGCTGGGTGGGTCGAACTGGCGACAAAGTCTGCAGTGCCAACTGGTGAGGGTCATGGCTATGGAGCGCAGACCTGGCTACTTGGTGACCCAGTCGGTGGCGAGTGCAAGGCATACCCCGGAGTGCCCAAGGACACGATGGCGATGGAAGGTCACTGGGGGCAGGTCGTGGCGATGATTCCTTCGCATAAGGCGGTCATCGCTCGACTGGGCTGGACCTTCAACAAGGATCAGTTCGACGAATGCCAGTTCATCTCCGACGTGGTGTCGGCTCTGCCGAAGAGCTGACACTCGGCCAGTCGAAGGAATTTCCGCTTTTCTTTGGTGAATGTGGTTTAGCCCATAAACCGGTGGGTAGGAACTGGGTTGCGAGGAACTTTCCCCCACCCGACGAGAAGCGAAGTGATCATGATGTTCGACCAAATCCGTAACCAAAACCACCTGGCCATGAGCGACGACGAAATCGCCAGCTCCCTTGTGGCTGCATGCCCCAACGATGAGCAGGGTCCCCTTTTCTGGGCCTGAGCTACGAACTTCATAACGAGAGGTGGTCGCCGATTGGCGGCCGCCTTCTTCGTTAGTTAGGTGATCTTGAGCCAGACGCCTCCAATTGGGGGAGGGCGCACCCCGAATGGGGGACTACTCGCCAGTAGCTATGACATCGGACAGTTCTGCGGTCGAATAGTGATGTGAAGCACATTTCAGCAGGGAAGAAGTGATCGACATGTTGGACGAGATCCGTAATCAGAATCATCTCGCCATGAGCGACGATGAAATAGCTAATGCTCTGGTGGCTCGTTGCCCACACGATGACGAAGGCGCACTGTTCTGGTCCTGACCTCCAGAGAACGCCCGAAACCGAGTATTCGGCCGGTAGCCCGCACAGGGTTACCGGCCGATCATCGTTCTTAAGCAGCGCGGGCGATCAGCGAGGAACCGGCCAGTTTCGAGGGGACTAGACGCACGGTCAGTAGGCCTGACCTCTATCGTTGGTACGTCATCGCACAGCGAGAGGGGCAGTCATGTCGGGTTCGGTCATCGTCGATGGAGTTCGCACTCCAATGGGTCGTTTGCTCGGTTCACTCAAGGGATTCAGCGCTGCTGAACTCGGTGGAGTCGCCATCAAGGGCGCTTTGGAACGTTCCGGTGTTGCCGCCGATCAGGTCCAGTACGTGATCATGGGTCACGTCCTTCAAGCGGGTGCTGGTCAGATGACCGCACGCCAAGCAGCCGTGAACGCGGGTATCCCGATGAACGTTCCTGCGCTGACCGTCAACAAGGTGTGTCTGTCCGGCATGGACGCCATTGCGCTGGCCGATCAACTCATTCGTGCCGGAGAGTTCGACATCATCGTTGCCGGCGGTATGGAATCAATGACCAATGCTCCTCATCTGCTCACTGGTTCCCGCGAGGGCGTGAAGTACGGAGACTGGAATCTGGTCGACTCCATGGCATGGGACGGTCTGACCGATCCATTCGAGAAGATCGCCATGGGCGCATCGACCGACAAGTACAACGAGAAGTACGGACCGTTGACTCGTGAAGAACAGGACGAGTTCTCAGCTCGCTCACACCAGCTCGCCGCCGTGGCTCAAAAGAACGGCATCTTCGATGACGAGATCGTCCCGGTGGAGATCCCGCAGCGTAAGGGCGATCCGATTGTCTTCTCCGCTGACGAGGGCATCCGAGCGGAAACCACTGCTGAGAGCCTGAGCAAGTTGCGCCCAGCATTCGGCAAGGAAGGCACCATCACTGCCGGATCTGCTTCCCAGATCTCTGATGGTGCGGCTGCTGTGGTCGTCATGAGTAAGGCCAAGGCCGAAGAACTGGGTCTTGAGTGGCTGGCAGAAATTGGTGCTCACGGCAATGTCGCTGGCCCGGATGACTCCGCCCTTCACGCCCAGCCAGCAAACGCAATCGAAGACGCCGTGAAGAAGCAAGGCATCTCCGTCGACGACATTGATCTGTTCGAGTTGAACGAAGCGTTCGCCGCTGTGGGTCTGGTGTCCAGTAAGCGTCTCGGAATTGATCCGGAGAAGGTCAACGTCAACGGCGGTGCCATCGCGCTGGGACACCCACTGGGTATGTCTGGCGCGCGTATCACCTTGCATGTGGCCAAGGAGTTGAAGCGTCGTGGCGGCGGTATCGGTGCGGCAGCCCTGTGCGGCGGTGGCGGTCAAGGCTCCGCGCTCATCGTGACTGTTCCTGCCTGATCAATCGAATTCGCCATGGTGCGTACGCCAGATGTTCCTGCGTTGATCCAGGCCGCTCGGGCTGGTGAACCACGTGCGGTTGCTCGTCTGATCTCCCTGGTGGAGGACGACTCTGCTCAACTGCGGGACGTCATGGCGGGGCTCATGCCGTATACCGGCAAAGCGCATATCGTCGGTATTACCGGGGCCCCAGGCGTAGGGAAGTCCACCAGTACCTCGGCGTTGGTTCATGCACTTCGCGCGCAAGGCCGACGCGTTGGAGTATTGGCCGTTGACCCATCATCGCCATTCAGCGGTGGAGCGCTACTTGGTGACCGAATCCGGATGCAAGATCACTCTGGTGACCCTGGGGTCTACATCCGGTCGATGGCTTCCCGTGGTCATCTTGGTGGCTTAGCTCGATCGACGCCGCAAGCATTGCGAGTGCTGGATGCTGCTGGATGCGACGTCATCTTGTTGGAGACCGTCGGCGTGGGGCAATCCGAGATCGAAGTTGTCGGTGTGGCAGACACTGTGCTGGTGCTGCTCGCCCCTGGGATGGGCGACGGAATCCAAGCCGCCAAGGCAGGCATCTTGGAAATCGGCGACATCTTCGTCGTCAACAAGGCAGATCGTGACGGTGCTCCAGCTACGTCGCGAGAACTGCGGCACATGGTGTCGCTGGCGGATCGTCCACCAGGGGGATGGCGACCACCGGTCTTACAGACCGTCGCGTCCAAGCAAGAAGGCATCGACCAGGTGTCCGAGGCAATCGACAAGCACTGGGCGTGGTCGGTTGAGCATGGTGCACTGGCACAACGTCGAGCCAAACGAGCTGCGGAAGAGATCGAAGCGATTGCTCTGGCCGCACTGCGACAACGAATGGGCCAAGTTGGCCATGACGAGTTGCTGTCCGATCTGGCAGGCAAGGTTGTCGGTGGGACCGTCGACCCGTATTCCGCCGCCGACGAGTTGATCGGGTTGTTATCCGGCGACTGAGTTCCGCGGTTTGTCGCTATGGGTCATGTCTGCGGCAATTCACGTACCCTGGCCAGCAGGAGGTCGCCAGGTGGACGCAAGCGAGATCGACGAGGGGCGCCGACGGTGGCAAGAGCGCTACGAACACGCGCAGTCATCCGGCAAAGTCAGGGACGCCGACTTCACGACGCTGTCTGGAGTTGAGGTCCAGCCCGTCTATGGGCCTGACTCGCAGGACGAGGTCGCTGGGTTCGAACGGATCGGCTGGCCAGGCGAATACCCCTACACCCGCGGTTTGCATGCCACGGGTTACCGAGGCAAGCCCTGGACGATTCGCCAGTTCGCCGGATTCGGCAATGCCGAACAAACCAACGAGCGCTACAAGATGATCCTGGCCGCCGGTGGTCACGGACTATCGGTTGCCTTCGACATGCCGACACTGATGGGTCGAGACTCTGACGATCCGCGTTCTCTGGGCGAAGTCGGGCACTGCGGAGTCGCGGTTGATTCCGTGGCAGACACTGACGTGTTGTTCGCAGATATTCCGCTGGGTGATGTCACCACCTCAATGACGATCAACGGCCCGGCCATTCCCATCTTCTGCATGATGTTGGTGTCAGCCGAACGCCAAGGATTCACCCCCGACCAACTCGATGGAACCTTGCAGACCGACATCTTCAAGGAATACATCGCTCAGAAGGAATGGATCTTCCCGCCAGAACCTCACTTGCGATTGATCGGTGACTTGATGGAGTACACCGACGCGAACATGCCGAGGTACAAACCGGTATCGGTATCCGGCTATCACATCCGTGAGGCAGGGGCGACGGCTGCGCAAGAGCTGGCATTCACCTTGGCCGATGGGTTCGGTTATGTGGAACTAGGGCTCTCGCGCGGGTTGGATGTGGACCGATTCGCTCCTGGTCTGAGCTTCTTCTTTGATGCGCATATCGATTTCTTCGAGGAGATCGCCAAGTTCCGTGCTGCCCGCCGAATCTGGGCACGTTGGCTTCGTGATGTTTATGGCGCAACCTCAGAGAAAGCCCAATGGATGCGCTTCCATACCCAAACCGCTGGGGTGTCCCTCACCGCTCAACAGCCGGACAACAACATCGTGCGCACGGCGATTGAAGCCCTGGCTGGCGTCTTGGGTGGGACGAACTCGTTACACACCAATGCCCTGGATGAGGTACTGGCATTGCCGAGTGAGAAGGCGGCACAGATTGCTTTGCGCACCCAGCAGGTGATTATGGAAGAAACCGGTGTCACCAACGTTGCCGATCCACTTGGTGGCTCGTGGTACATCGAGGCATTGACGGATCAGATCGAGGCCGAGGCGGAGGCGATCTTCGATCGGATCAAGGCCCTGGGTGTGCCAAGCCCGAATGGAACTGATCGTCGTGGTGAATACGGAGAAATGGCTGCCGGAATCCTGCGTGGGATCGAAGACGGGTGGTTCACCTCAGAAATTGCCGACTCAGCTTTTGCGTACCAAATCGCGTTGGAGAAGGGCGACAAGAAGCAGGTCGGTGTCACGGTCAATGCAGACTCCATTGACGAGCCGTTAGAAATCTTGCGGGTGTCGCATGAGGTCGAGCGGGCGCAGACCGCAGCGTTAGCTCAACGTCGAACCGAACGCGACTCGCGCATCGTCGAGCAACGCCTCGAACAGATGCGTGAGGTGTCTCGAACGAACAACAACATCATCCCGTCAATGTTGGAGGCGGTTCGGGCAGAAGCCACCTTGGGTGAAATCTGCAATGTTTTACGCGAAGAGTGGGGCGAATATTCCGAGCCAGCACGCGTGTGATGCCCGGCCACCAACGGTCGACACAATTGGTTTTGCCCTGTCACGATTGCCTTATGGGTGAAGACTCGACTTACATCGTGGGTGAAACAGACGTGCGGCAGCAGGCCATTGGTCGGCTGAAGGCAAAGAAGGCATTCTGGCGGTTGGCCGGTGGTTCGCTGCTTGGCTTCGTTCTCTTGACAGTTATTTGGGCACTAAGTGGTGGCGGCTATTTCTGGCCAGCATGGGCGTTATTTGGCTTCCTCATCGCCTTGGCCACATCCGGCTGGGCCGCATTCGGTCCCCGTCAGGGAATCACTGAGGCACAGATCGAGGCAGAGACCAAGAAGATCCAGGGTTCCTAGCTGCGTGATAATGGACAGATGAGTTCTGGACAGCCTGCTCCCGGTAATCCTTTGTCTGGGATCAATGCCCGTGGGGCAGTTGATCTGGGTGCGTTAAGCGCCGCGCGTGAGGCCCAACAGCAAGCCGAAGAACGCGCAGCAGCCCGTGCGCAAGCAGTTGCTGACGGCACTGCACCGGCGATAGAGACCGTCGTTGACGTGACGGATGCCAGCTTCCGCGAGGACGTTGTCGAGAAGTCCATGACCGTGCCAGTGGTCTTAGACCTCTGGGCCACTTGGTGTGGACCGTGCAAGCAGTTGTCACCCGTGCTGGAGAAGCTGGCGGATGAGGCGAATGGTGCGTGGGTGCTGGCCAAGGTAGATGTGGATGCCAACCCAGCGATCGCGCAGAGCTTTCAAGTGCAAAGCATCCCTTCGGTATTTGCCGTGGTGAAGGGGCAACCCGTACCGCTGTTCCAGGGTGCGCAGCCTGAACAGCAGATTCGCGCGATTCTGGATGAGTTGATGAGGGTGGCCGAGCAAGCAGGTATGCCTGCGCCAGCTACCGCTGAACCAGTCCAAGCTGAGGCTGAGCACGCTGCGGAAGAACCAAGCGAGATCGACCTGCTGCATGAACAGGTCGCCACGGCGTATGAAGCCGCCGACTGGGATGCTGCGCGAGCTGCGTACGAGAAGATCTTGGTGCTTAATCCGGAAGACCCGGATGCAAAGGCCGGGCTAGCGAATCTCGGATTGGTGGTCAGGATTGGTGATGCTGATCCAGCCGCAGCTATTGCGGCGGCAGATGCTGACCCCACGAATGTTGAGAAAGCCACCCTCGCTGCTGACTGTGAACTACTGCAAGCAAATGCGCGTGGAGCATTCGATCGGCTCATCACCGTAGTTCGTCACACCTCAGGTGACGATCGTGATGCTGCTCGAGCACATTTGATCGGACTGTTTGAACTCGTTGGCCCGACGGATCCAGATGTTGTGGCTGCTCGGTCGGCGCTCGCTGCGGCCCTGTTTTAGCGGTTATTCACTGGGCAGTTCGTGCCGTTTAGCCATTGCCTTCGCCGTATTGCTATCTGGGCCAGGTCCGTCAACGAATAGGGCATCGCGGTAGTAGCGCAACTCGGCAATGGATTCGCGGGTGTCTGCCAGTGCACGATGGTTGCCGTGCTTCTCAGGAGAGTTGAAGTAAACCTTCGGGTACCAGCGTCGGGCGAGTTCCTTGATGCTGGAAACATCGATTAGTCGGTAATGCAGGAATGCGTCAAGTGTGGGCATATCGCGGGCGATGAATCCTCGATCGACATAGACACTGGACCCGCATAAGGGAGCTTTGCCCGGTTCCAGGCCGTGACCTATGAGGTAGTCCACGACTGCCTGTTCTGCATCCGCCAGGGTCGTTCCGGAATCTAACTCAGTGATAAGCCCGGAATCGGTATGCATCTTGACGACGACATCGTTCATCTGGGCAAGGGCGGGTGCCGGAGGTTTGATGACGATGGTGATTCCCTCGTCAACCTCGGTCAGGTCGGCCTCGGTCACGATGCAGGCCACCTCGACAAGTGCATCGTCAGACAGGCTGAGCCCTGTCATCTCGCAATCGATCCATACAAGTCGGTCTTCGGCAGCCACCAGCGCAGACTACCCCTGACTGTGGACTTGTCCGTATTCGGTGTGTGACATACCGTCGGTGGTCAGACGTGGAGTCGGGGGATCAGGTGAGTAAGGCTTCGGTGAAGGTCAGTGCGACGATCGCGCTGACCGCAGTGGCGCTTACCGGGTGTGCGGTGAGTGCCAGCAATCGAACGACCGATCAATCTGCCGTTCCCACAGACAGCCCCATCGCATCGCAATCAGCCACCCCGTATCCATCGCCAACCCCCACCCATTACCCGGTGAAGGATTCGTTGCCGGTGACCTTTCACGTCAAGACCAAAGATCCGGTCTTCTTCATCACCATTGACGATGGCGCTTTCCGGTCGAAAGAAGCCCTGGAACTCGTCAAAAAGCACAAGTTGCCAGTAACAGGTTTCTTGAACATCGCCTATGCCGTCCAAGACTGGGATTACTTCCGCGAGATCACGTCATTTGGTGGGGCGATTCAGAATCACACGATGCACCATCTGTCCTTGGTCGATCCGCGTACTGACATCAAAGATGAGGTATGTCGAGCACAGAAAATCTTCCAACGTCACATCGAGACCCGCCCGGTGTGGCTGCGACCGCCGTACGGAGCAGGTGGGTTCACGTTCGGTTCCACAGCCGATCAACGCAAGAAGATCGCGCAAATATCCAGTAGCTGCGGCATCACCCACATCGTTATGTGGGACTCGGAGATCCTGCACGGCAAACTGTTGCTTCGCTCTGGTTCCAAGATGAAGCCGGGAGACATCGTGTTGATGCACTTCCGTCCAGAGCTCAAGTCTGATCTTGAGGTACTCCTGCGCGAGGGGCGTAAAGCAGGGCTGACACCTGCTCCGCTGGAGGAGTACCTATCTACCACACCGCCAAAGCCTTTGCCGCCAAAGTCCGCGACTGCTGTTCCAGATGCCTCGGGGTGACGGCAGGCCATAGGGTCGCCACATGTCATCTGCCTGGCGCCGGTTGGCCCCTGCGAGCGCACTGCTCGTTGTGGTGGCGACACTGGCGGGTTGCGGCTCAGGCTCAGGGTCAGCGCAACCGAGTGGAGCCGCTTCTGGCTCCCTGATGGGCACGGTCGACAAGAACCAAATCCAACCGCCGTCCGACGATCTACTCAAGGTCGCGGGGATCAGTAAGGCGGAAGCAGACAAGGCTGTCGAGATTTCGAAGAGCTGGAATTGGCAGCTTGTGCAGGTCAACGGGCTCGTGCAAGCGGTGGCATGTACCGGAACGGGTTCGCCAACCGTCGTCTACTCCAACGGACTCATCGTTCCGGCTAGCTGGACCTGGCCAATCGTTGTCCAGAAACAGTCCACGACAAATCGAACGTGCGTATTTGACCGGCCAGGAACGGGCCTTTCCCAAGCGCGTACGAGTACATCGGGGAACGGACCAGTCGCGAATGCCGACGAGATGTTGTCGGCGATGGCGACCGTGGGAGAGAAGGGGCCATTCGTGGTGGTCGGTTGGTCGTATGGCGGAATGATTGCCCAGGTCGCTGCAGCCAGCCATCCCGATGTCGTTTCCGGAGTTGTGCTCATCGACAGTGTGACTCCCACCCAGTACCGAACGTTCGACAAAGATGGCTGGAATGAAGGCGGAGCAGACCTCGATATGGCCGCTGGGGAACATGCTGTGGCGCAACCGAATTGGGGTCAACGTCCACTGGCTTCATTGATTGCTGGACGTGAGTCAGCAGATGATGCAGCAGAGATTTCCCAAACCGACTGGGTGAAGCAAAGCGAGCAGCTTGCAGCCCACGCTCCGAATCATGTTGTGGGCATTGTGAAAGACGCCGAACACACGATTCCGCAAAGCAATCCCGACGCCGTTGTCGCTGCCACGAATGCCGTACTGGAATCGATCAAGAGTGGTCAGTCGCTTCCCGCCTGTCCAAGCACGTTCGCTACTGCTGGCATTACCTGTGTGAAGGGATCCCAATGAGTCATACCGAAGGCGAAGATCAGGGCCTAGACGAAGGGGAAGTGCGCGAATACGTTCGGCTGCACAATGAGTTCATCCAGCGGATGATGAAGCAATTTCCACCCCCACGGTCCATCAGTGGAATGTTGACTGATCGCATTGGCAAAAGCCCGCTTGGGATGCCCGTGGTTAGTCGTTCGTTTCCTAGCTTCGAGATCGCGAATGTTCAGCTGGCTTTAGCTCAGATCGAAAAAGATCACAGTGAGATGGACAAACTCGGCGTAGCAGGGCTGGGTAAGCAATATCGCAACTTCTCCGAGCTGGTGGCCGACCTGTCGTATGAGATCGGCCCGGTTGATTACCAGTCTGTTCCCATTAGTCCCACCGATACGTTGACCTGTATCTCGTGTGGGTTCCTCTTCCTGGAATATGGCGATCCCGCCGAGCAACTCGTCATTTGGTTGCGTTCCGATGACCCAGACGATCGAGATGGCATGACCTACATCGACGTCATCTCCGAAAACACTGAACGTGCTGGTCAGTTTCTGGCCGAGCTAGAAGAAAATATGACTCGGTTGAGTGTCTATCGCTCTCGGGTGATCAGTATTGATCCGCACTCGTTTGAGCGAGGAGTCGGCCCGATTCGCTTCCATCGACCAAGCGAAGTCACCCGTGAGGATGTGGTTCTGCCTGACGGTGTGCTGGACCTCATTGAACGGCAAGTTGCTGGTATCGCAGAGAACCGCGAATGGTTGATCGAGCACGGGCAGCACCTCAAGCGAGGGATCTTGCTGTTCGGTCCGCCTGGATCGGGTAAGACGCACATCATCAACTACCTGTTGAACCAGCTCCCTGATTTCACCGTGGTGCTTGTGACTGGGACGGCAGTGGAACGAATTGGGTCGGTCTTCTCGATCGCCCGCAAGCTGCACCCCGCATTGGTCGTCCTCGAAGACGTGGACCTCATTGCCGAGGAGCGATCAGTCAGTCATACCCAGCCGGTCCTGGTCCAGTTGCTCAACGAAATCGATGGGGTAGGTGCAGACGTTGACCTGGCCTTCATCCTCACCACTAACCGGGTAGAAATCTTGGAGCGAGCGCTTGCTGCTCGACCTGGCCGGGTCGACCTTGCGGTTGAAATTCCCGCACCGGACAAAGAGGGCTTGCGGCGACTGTTTCGGATTTATGCCGCAGGCCTGGGTCTATCTGACGATCAGCTCGATCGACTTGCGGATCGTTGTACGGGAGTCACGGCTAGCTTCGTCAAAGAAGCATCTCGTCGTGCCGTGCTCATCGCTGCAGACGAACAAGCCGAATCCGTCACGCTCGACCACTTCGACACCGCCTTGGACGAAATGCTCAGCCAGAAAGACGACCTCACCCGACGACTACTCGGGTCCCGTATTGCCGGAGAGCGCGCATCTGATGACCCAGGTCCAGGCGGTTACGCCTAAGTCGGAGGTACTGAAACCGAACTGAAACCGGGTTCGGGCAGGGTGAACGGCATGACAGAAACAGAACGTGCCGTCGAGGCGACAGGACTCGTGAAGCGTTTCGGTGACTTCACTGCCGTTGATGGGGTTGATCTTTCGATCAAAACAGGTGAAGTCTTTGGCGTCCTTGGGCCCAACGGTGCCGGTAAGACCACGATGCTCAAGATGTTGGCGACCTTGCTGCCCATTGATGCAGGCCAGGCTTCCATCTTCGGGATCGATGTCGCATCGCAGCCGCACAAGATTCGCCAACTCGTCGGTGTCACCGGGCAGTACGCCTCGGTGGATGAGAACCTGACCGCCAACGAAAACCTCTATCTGTTCGGGCGTCTCCAAGGATTATCTGGGGATGCCTCGAAGCAGACTGCTGGTGAACTACTCGAACGCTTCGATCTCGGTGCGGCAGCGGATCGGCAGATCCGCCACTTTTCTGGCGGTATGCGTCGCCGGCTCGACCTTGCCGCATCGCTCATTAGTCGCCCGCCATTGATCTTCCTGGACGAGCCCACGACGGGTCTGGATCCACGTACCCGTGGCCAGATGTGGGACACCATTCGTGACCTGGTTGCCGATGGGGCCACGGTGTTGCTGACCACGCAATATCTGGATGAAGCCGATCAGCTTGCCGACCGGATCGCGGTTATTGACCGGGGGATCAAGGTGGCGGAAGGAACCTCATCAGAACTTAAGGAAGAAGTCGGGACCTCGACCCTGCATGTTCGCTTGGCAGACAAAGCCAATGTTCCGCAGGCTGCTGGAGTCGTCGCTGCTTCTGTTGGAGAGCAACCTGCGGTCACTCCAGAATCTGGAGGATTGTCGATCGGGCTGAACGATCCCAACCAGGCGGCAGATGTGCTCATTTCCCTACGACAAGCAGGACTGACCATTTCGACGGCCGAAGTGCGTCAACCCACCTTGGACGAAGTGTTCATGGCGCTGACCGGTCGTCCCACTGAAGAATCCGAACTCACCGAAGACGAGGAGGCGTGATGAGCACGCTGATCATTCCCGCGAACCAGCGAGAGCTACGCAGTCATCCCACCCCGCAAGAAACCCTCAGCCAGACCATGGCGATGGGGTGGCGTGCACTGAAAAAGATGCGCCGCAACCCGGAGCAGTTCTTCGACGTCACCATTCAACCGTTGCTGTTTACCGCCATGTTCACGTTCATTTTTGGCGGAGCAATTGCGGGCAACGTGCAGGCGTACTTGCCAACGATCATCACCGGAATCATGGTTCAGACGGCGCTGACGGCCAGCATGGCGACTGGGACGCAGATGCGCGAAGACATGGATAAGGGTGTTTTCGATCGTTTCCGGTCACTGCCCATGGCTCGACTCGCACCGCTGCTCGGCCCGATGACGGCTGACCTGCTGCGCTATGCGATTGCCGCGACCTTGACCATTCTCACCGGGCTTGTGATGGGTTATCGGCCTGGTGGTGGAGTGCCCGGAACCATTGGTGGCTGGTTGCTCACCCTCATGGCGGGTTGGTCGTTGGCATGGATCTTTGCCTGGCTCGGCACGGTGGCGCGTTCCGCTCAAGCAGTGCAAGGCATCGGAATGATGATCATGTTCCCGCTGACGTTCCTATCCAACGCATTTGTGCCGGTCGACACGCTGCCTAGCTGGTTGCAGCACTTCGTGAACATCAATCCGGTCACGTTGGTCATCAACGCAGTCCGTGACCTGATGAATGAAGGTCAGATGACTCTCAATGTGGGATGGGCAATCTTGGGATGTGCAGTCGTCGTTGTGATCTTCGCTCCGCTGGCCGTTCGTTCATACAGTCGAAAGCTCTAAGCCCGGCTAGCGCTCAACTGAGTAAGAGCAGAGTGGATTCGGTCGCGCAGATTGTTCGTTGCCTGTGATGATGCAGGAGGCGTCGTGAGCTGTCGATTGAAGGTGGGCAAGGATCGGTTGAATGCGCAGTCGTTGGCCAACGCCAACAACGTGGCAGCCGTCGACTGACGTTCGTGCAGTTCTTCCCAGGAGGCCAGAGCGAACAGCGCGCATCCCAGGATCGGGATATCGATCGGCTCAGTTCCACCCGTTGCACAGGTCGCCTCGGACAACAGCACTGTCCGCTCTTGCTCGGCTCGATCGAGTGAGTTCTCACTGAGAGAGTCGGCATGTTGGCAGGCGGCAGCCAGGACGGCTGCCTGCGGTAAAACAACCCATGGCAGAAACTCGCTTCGCCAATCGGCAAACGGTGAAGGTGTGGCACGAGAGAGTTCAACTGCCGACAGGTAGGTCTGCAGACCTTGCTCGATGTCGCCATGGGCAAGCTGCAGTTCTGCCTGATTGCAGCGCAGTCTCAGCGCCCCACCGAAGATTGACTGGTCCAGGTCTCCTCGAGCAACCTCATCGACAATGCGATCTGCCTGATCCACGTCACCCTGATGAATCGCGATCATGGCTAATGACATGCGTACCTCAAGCAGGTCGTCACGAGCACCCAGTTCTTCCAGTGGCGTGATCGCTTGAAGTGCATATTCGCGTGCTTGTGAGTAGTCGCCGGCAGAAAGAGCGAACTCACACAACTGTGCGGTCAGCATTGCTGACATCCAAGGGCCGTCGATGGCCGAGTCGCACAGTTGCAGGGCGCGCTGAGAAAGCTCCTGGGCCTTTGTGAGATCTCCAGTGTTCTCGTATACGTGCGCTGCCCAGAGCCGGGCAGTACGAGCGACGTCGGGGTCGGGATCTTCGGCCAAGGTTGTCAGTGTCTCGGCGGATGCGAATATTCCGGTTGGTCCCACTTCAAGCAGAATTCGAGTCAGCGGTGCGATGTATGAGCAATCGCCGGGCCCCAATTGCTCCAGTCGATTCCAGCTACGGTTGTTGGCGTCGGTACCGAAAAGAGTGGCGGCTAGGACAGTCATATTCAGCGATGCCCGAACGCAGTCAGCGAGTTCATCCGGCGTTGGTCGCTCGATAATGAGGCGCTCGACCTCAGGAGCAAAACTGAAGACCTTGAGATGGGCTCCCTCAACCGTCCAGAAGATGGACAACATTCCGAAGATCGTCACCGTGCCAGCAAGGTCAGCTCTGTTCAAGCAAAGCCGCAGGATGTCGACCAGGTTGCCCTCCTCATGGCGGATCGCCATCATCTGCTCGACTTGGCGAGGGGAGTGGAGTAGCTGGCGGGCATCGTTGGAGAAATTCATTGCCCACTCAATGAGGCGACGTTGCGTCTGCGGATCGTCCCCGGCATCCACCAACTGCATCCGGCCGAATTCGCGGACTGTTTCCAACATTCGGTACCGAACCTCGCCGTCTTCCTGCACGACCAGTAGAGACTGATTCACCAACGACGTCACCGTCGTCAACGCATCTCCGTCATCGGGATCGATCACGCTCGTGGCACTCGCCAGACTGAACCCATCGCGGAAGACCGATAGGCGTCGTAGTGCGACCCGTTCTGATTCAGAGAGCAGATTCCATGACCAGTCGATCACCGCTAGCAACGTCTGATGTCGTTCTGGAGTGTCGTGACTGCCTCCTTGTAGAAGGGCAAACCGGTTATCCAATCGCCGGGCGATCTCGGCCACGCTCATCACTCGAACCTTGGCCGCCGCCAGTTCAACCGCAAGTGGCAGGCCATCGAGACGATTGACCAGTTCCCGGACTTGCTCGTGCTCCAACACGACATCGGGACGTACTGAACGGGCTCGTTGAGAGAACAGTTCGATTCCGTCGTTAGCTGACAGTTCGCTGAGTAAGTAGACCTGTTCGGCAGCGAGGTTAAGCGGTGAACGAGTCGTCGTCAGCACACTGACAGTGGCCGCCCGAGACAGCAGCTCGGACACGAAATCGGCCGCCGCAGTGATCACGTGCTCGCAGTTGTCGAGGACGAGCAGAGTGGCAACCGAGCCAACCGATTCAACAATTCGAGTAGTGAGATCAGTTTGTCGAGACTGTGGCCGATGGGGAGCACTTTCTCTCACGCCTAAGGAGTCGGCAACCGCCAAACGAACGCCTTCAGCGGAGGTGACCGATGCCAATTCGACGAAGTGCACCACCGGTTGTTCCGCAGTTCGCGCAATCGAATGCGCCAATCGAGTCTTACCCAGCCCACCGGACCCGACGATGGAGGTCAGTCGATGAGTACGGATATGGACGGACAAAGCGGCAATGTCAGCATCCCGCCCGATGAGGTCGTTGGCGTCGTAGCGAACTCCGCTGCGCACTGGTTGATCCGCAGCTAAGAGCGTCCGTTGCAGTGCCTGCAGTTGCGGAGAAGGGTCGATACCCAGGGTGTCGGCCAGTTGGCGACGATGTTCCTCATAGCGTTGCAGGGCAGCCGAGATGCCATGGACGGCTGCTTCTGCTCGCAGTAGCGCACTCAAGACTTCGTCGTCGGCCTCCGCGCGGGCCAAGAGCGGCAGCGCGGCGGCGTAGTCGCCCTCTTGCGCCAGTCGCAGGCCTTCGGGACGAAGCGCCCACGAGTCGACATCGTCCGTGGACAGATTGAGTCGGTACCCAACTTCAGTTCGTTGGATGGCATCGGTTGAGGTGGCTGCCCGGCACCGAGACACCACAACGTGCAGCGACTTACTGGGATTGTCGGGTAGCTCGTCTCCCCAGATCGCTTCGATGAGAGCCGACTCGGAACATCCGCGTGGACCTGCAGTAGCCAACGCCCGCAAAAGCGCACGTGGGCGATGCCCGGCGACTGCATGGTCGTCCCAGGTGACATCGTCGAGCACGGTCAGACGAATCGGTTCGCACCCTTCGGATGGGGATGAAATAAGACGCGCGCCCGAGAGGAGCCGCACCG
>JBDHZU010000008.1:0-29229 GCA_039812085.1 Candidatus Nanopelagicales bacterium
AAACAACGTGTTGGCAAATCGCAGATACAGCAGGTCAAGAACGGGTTCCTTGCCGAGGTAGTGATCGAGGCGGAAGATCTGCTCTTCTCGCATCAATCCGTGCAGGGTGTCGTTGAGCTTCTCTGCGGTGTCCAGGCTGGTGCCGAAGGGCTTCTCGAACACGATGCGAGCGTCGCCACCGAGTAGACCTGCGGCAGAAAGTTGCTGGGCCACCACTACGAACAGGCCAGGAGGAATCTCCAGGTAGAAGGTCGCTGCATTGGCTCCGTGAACCGCATCGGCGATTCGGGAGTACAAACCCGGGTCGGTGAAGTCACCGTGGATGTAGGACAACCGATTAGCCAATCGGGTGAACACTTCCTCGTCCACGGAACCCTCGACATTCTCAATGCACTCGTGGGCGTGTGCCTTGAGCTGATCGAGCGTCCAGTCATCGAAAGCGACTGTGACGATGGGCGTGTAGAGCATTCCTCGTTGTTCCAATCGGTACAACGAAGGCAGCGTCATCTTCTTTGCGAGGTCGCCAGTGATACCGAAGATCACCAACAGATCCGACGCTTGCAATGCCATCAGGCCCGCCTTTCCCATAGTCTCGCCGCGACACTAGCGAGGACAAAGGCATGGATGCCCTTTGTAACTCGCCCAATGGATCGCATGGAGGAACAGTGGCTGCGGAACAGTCGATTCAATTAGGAATGGTCGGCCTGGGCCGAATGGGCGCGAACATCGTTCGCCGAATCATGCGCGACGGCCACACGGCTGTTGTGTTCGATACAAACCCAGAGGTTGTGGCACAACTGGAGTCAGAAGGTGCGATCGGCGCGAACTCGTTGGAAGAGTTCGTCGAGAAGCTGGAGAAGCCACGCAACGCGTGGATCATGGTTCCGGCTGGTGCCATCACCGATTCTGTGATCACCCAGTTGGCCGAATTGCTCGAAGACGGCGACACCATCATCGATGGCGGTAACTCGTACTACCGCGACGACATTCGTCACGCCAAGGCGCTGGCCGAAAAGGGTCTGCACTTCATCGACTGTGGAACCTCCGGTGGTGTGTGGGGCCTAGAGCGCGGCTACTGCCTGATGATCGGTGGCGAAGACCAACAGGTGAATCACCTCGGCCCGATCTGGCAGTCCATTGCCCCCGGCAACATGAAGGACACCGTGGAGCGCACTGTGGGTCGCGACGGTGACTACACGCCAGAAGAAGAAGGCTGGTTGCACTGCGGCCCCAACGGTGCCGGTCACTTCGTGAAGATGGTTCACAACGGCATCGAGTACGCCATGATGTCTGCCTTCGCTGAAGGTCTGAACATCATCAAGAACGCTGATGCAGGCAAGGTCAAGCGCGATCAAGACGCCGAGACCGCACCGCTGGAGCATCCGGAGTACTACCAGTACGACATCGACGTATCGAAGGTGGCCGAGGTATGGCGCCGCGGTTCCGTCGTCGGTTCCTGGCTGCTGGATCTCACCGCGAATGCGTTGCTGGAAGATCCAGAACTCACCGAGTTCAGCGGCCGCGTGTCCGACTCCGGTGAAGGCCGCTGGACCAACATCGCGGCTATTGAAGAAGGTGTTCCGGCTGCCGTGCTCACTGCCTCGCTCTACGCCCGATTCTCATCGCAGGGCAAGGCATTGTTCGCCGACAAGATCCAGTCCGCTCAGCGCAAGCAGTTCGGTGGACACGACGAGAAGAAGGACTAGTTCTCGCAGATTTCACGCTCGATTCGGCGTCACGACCCTTTCGGTTGTGGCGCCGTTCGGCGTTAGAGGGCAACTCCGAGCAGTGCATCCAGCATGCGGGCGATAACGCCGGGAGCTGCCGGGTCATCTCCCCCACGTACCCGTTGGTCCACTACCCATCGATCAACCGCAGCAAGCGCAATCGGAGCATTGAGGTCATCAGCCAACGCCTTGCGTACTGCCGTCAAGGTTCGTTCGGCCGGTGGGCCAGTCGGTGGAGCTAGTGCTTCCCGCCACAACGTCAGCCGTCGCTCGGCAGCCTCTAGATCAGCCGGGGTGTATTCCCAGTCACTGCGGTAGTGATGAGCCAAGAGCATGAGTCGGATCGCGACAGGATCGCGACCTTCTCGTCGTAGAGCACTCACCAGGACGAGATTCCCCAGTGATTTGCTCATCTTCTCGCCCTGGTAGGCAACCATTCCGGAATGCATCCAGTGGCGGGCATACGGCCATTCCTCGGTCAGCACATGGCCGAGCGAGGCGGACATATCGTGATGCGGAAATACCAAGTCGCTGCCACCGGCTTGGACATCAAATCCAGTGTCAATCGTGCTCTTGGCAATCGCGACGCATTCGATGTGCCATCCCGGACGACCAGCTCCGAAAGGGGCCTCCCAGCTTGGTTCGCCTGCTCGTTCAGCGCGCCACAGCAGACAATCCAACGGGTGTCGCTTGCCGGGCCGGTCAGGGTCTCCCCCACGTTCACCGAATATCGCCAGGCGTTGGTCATCGTTCATGTCAGCCGAGAGCAACCCGAAGCGATCGTCGTGACTGATGTCGAAGTACCAGTCGTCATCCACTTGGTAGGCAGCGCCACTATCGATCAGTTCTTTAACCGCATCGATGATCTGGCCCATCGCCTCGCTGACTGATTCCAGATAGGTGGGAGGAACCACTCGAAGCGCTGTCATGTCCTCGCGGAACAGGTCCATCTGCTCAGTGGCTAGTTCACGCCAATCACGGCTGGTGGCCGCCGCGCGTTCAAGTAGCGGATCGTCGACATCGGTGACGTTCTCGACGTAGTGGACATCGTGACCACTGTCATGCAGCGCACGCACCAACAGGTCGAAGCCGACGTACGTGTTGGCATGGCCCAGATGGGTTGCGTCATAGGGGGTAATGCCACACACATAGAGACGGGCGGGGTCACCTGGTGCCACCGGCTCGAGTTCTCCCGTCGCCGAGTCATGTAAGCGCACCTCTAGCCCTTCACCGGGCAGGGTGGGCAGTGAGACGGTCGGCCAAGAGTGCACCGGACGACGATAGGCGATCTACGACGCAAGCGACGAATGGGACTCACCACAGGAGTTACGTCGACCCAGATCACGCCTAGAACAAAGGCCACGGCACAGCGGGCGAACCTACCGTCGGGCGGGGAAATACTCCAGCTGACAAGAGTTGTTCAGCGCGTTCGGCGGTGGCATCGATCTCTGCAACGGGTAGCAGTGTGTTCGTTTCTTCCGCGAATGCGTCGAAGTCATCGAGAAGTTTGGTCAGACCCGCTGTGACGTGTTCTGACAACGGTTGGTCAGCGAATCCCCAGAACACAGTGCGAAGTTTGGGTTCGAGATGGAAAGTCAGGCCGTGGTCAATTCCGGCAAGGGTGCCGTGAGCTGACAACACATGGCCTGCTTTGCGATCGGCGTTATTCGCAACGACATCGAAGGCGCAGAGCAGTTCGAGTGCTGGAGTACGCGGATGACTGACGACCACGGGCTGGTCATTCTCGTCATAGGCGTGCAAGACCACCGACCAGTCAGTGGGTTGTTGACCCGGCGGTGTCACGGACACGACGTCAACCGAGGAATCGTCCCCCCACCACTGCTGCACCATTCCTGGACCTGCCGGCCCGTCCTCGCGCCACACAGTGGCCGGAACCAGCCCGAAGTCCAACGCAGCATCAAGGTGCGCGGCCGCAACCTCACGCTTGGCCAGAGTCTGCGCGGGAAAGTCCCACAAGGGACGTTCTCCGGCAACGGGTTTATAGACCGCAATCTGTTCTGGCGTGAGGTCGTCGTCAGGTGACCAATCCCCTAATGCCACAACGAGCGCATTGTTGGTGGAACCCGGAAGTCGACCAATGACCGAAAGTGCGCTGTGCAGCAGAGGTGACGTCATCGACGTCGGTATCCATTGGCCCGTGGGCAGATGTGTCCATCGGGGTCCAACGGCAAGTGGCAAAAGGGGCATGGGGGTCGTCCTGCCGCAACGACAGACGCTGTCCGAGTCGCGAACTGGCGAGCATGTGTGGCGCTGATACGAACTCGCAGCACCGGTGGTGCATGCGGGTCGGAATCGTCCTCAATGTCGGGAACTTCATCAACCGGACCTGCGTGCGCTTCCACCACAACCTGATCGGTCTGTGGGTTCCACCCCAACCCGAGAGCACCCGCACGGAAATCTTCGCTGATGGGTGCGGTTAGCGGATCGAGGTCGGGGACGAGACCCAGATCTTCGATCACCACTTCTGGATGCCGTCGAGAAACTTCATCCAGCAGTTCGACGATCTTTTCCGCCAGCAGGGCCGCTTGCTCTTTCTCGATTGCCACCGTGGTGACCCGTTGGGCATCTTGTGCCTGCAGGTAGAAGGCGCGTGATCCAGGCTCGCCAACTGTGCCGACCACAAATCGGTCGGGCGGATCGAAGAGCATGACGTCGCGCGGCACAGATTCACTCTATGCGTCTTGTCCCCGGCGTCCACCACCTCCGCCGAGGGTATGAATGCCATCTTCTGGTTCTGACTCGACGTCAGTGGCCAGTTGAGGAATAAGTCGAGTCACGTCTCCCCCGGTGTCATTGACCCGCTCGACAGCGATCGAACCATCATGGAAGTTCAACACCGAAAGGGAACCGGGATCCACCACGATGCGTTGGAACTTGTCGAAAGGCAGTCCGAAAGCATCAGCCAAAATGCTCTTAATGATGTCCGCGTGACTGATCAGAGCGACGATAGCTTCTGCCCCGTTCTCTTGCGCAGCACGATCTGCCCAATCCTTGGTGGCGGCAACAGCACGAGCTTGTGACTGCAACATGGACTCACCGCCAGGAAAAGTAACGCTGGATGGGCTTTCTTGTACCCGCGCAAATAAGGGCTCTGCCTGCAGTGACTTCAGGGTTCGTCCAGACCATTGCCCGTAGTCACATTCGATGAGGCGCTCATCCTTGACTCGATGTAAACCATGTCCATGCCACAGCGGTTCTGCAGTTTCGACTGTTCGTTGTAACGGACTGGCGACGACGTGAGTCAACGGCACCACAGCCAGACGCTCAGCTAATCCACGTGCCTGAGTCCATCCGGTGTCGTCCAAACCGACCCCAGGAGTTCGTCCGGCCAACACTCCACTGGCGTTGGCTGTCGTTCTCCCATGCCGAATGAGCAGAACCGTGGTCATGGTTATCGAGCCTAGGGCTCTGGCCAGTCGGAAGCATGCCTCGTCAGGTGGCCTTACTCATCGGTGATCCGACACGATGACTGCGTGATCACAGTCATGGGTGTGTACAGCAAAGGGGTCAGCGTCCATGATCCTGCTGTCGGAACGGCTACGAACATCACTGAACTTGGGGTCGACGATGCCCAGTTCAACGAACTTGCCCAACGGGTATCGGCGTTGGAAGAAGGGTTTGCTTGGCTTTCGTTAGTGAACCCGACAGATGCTGAAGCTGCCTGTATTGCCGGGCTTTACGAACTCGATCCCTTTCAAGTAGACGACGCAATGAACGTTCGTCAGCGCGCAAAGGTGGAAGTCGAATCACACAATGCGTTCACTGTGATGAAGGTGCTCGACTATGTCGAAGCAACCTCCGATATCGAGACCAGTCAAATCTCGTGCTTTGTCGGGCATGGGTTTACTGTCACCATCACCCTGGGGCGCACCGACATTCTCACCGAGACTCAGCAGCGACTTGTCGACGGCAATCTGGCAAGACAAATCGGGGCTACTGCGGTCTGTCATGCGGTGTTGGACACGGTGGTGGATCAGTACCTCGCCGTGGTTGACGAAATTTCCGTTGATGTGGAGAACCTGGAAGATCGGGTCTTCTCCCCTGAACGAACCGACGACTCTGCAGACCTCTATGAACTCAAGCGAGAAAACCTTGAGATCAAACGCGCCATCGCGCCGCTGGTTCCTATGGCATCCATGGTGATGAACGACCAGCTCACCGAAATGCGGAAGAACTTTCGACCTCACTTCCGGGATATCTCCGATCACCTACTGCGCGCTAATGACACGGTTGAGAACAACGATCAGTTGATGGGCTCGATGCTGCAGGCGTCCAATGCTCGGCAGGAACTGCAACAAAACACTGATATGCGCAAGATCTCTGCCTACGTCGCGATCCTTGCGGTGCCCACGATGATCGCCGGCATCTATGGCATGAACTTTGATGACATGCCAGAACTGCATGAGAAGTGGGGTTACCCCGTCGTCTTGGTTGTGATGCTCATGTTGTGTGGAGTCTTGTACTGGCGATTCAAGAAATCCAAGTGGCTCTAACTCACACCGCTGCTCAACACTCCCGCACCCAAAAGTGCGAAAACAAGCAGTCCGACGATGACGCGGTACACCGTGAACACCAGCACGCTATGGCTGGTCAGCCACTTGAGCAACCAGGCAATCGAGGCGTAGCCGACCACGAAAGACACGATCGTGGCAATGATGGTGGGCCCCCAGGGAACTGACCCGTCCGCACCAATGTCCTTGAGTTCATACAAGCCAGACAACACGACGGCGGGGATCGACAACAAGAACGAGAATCGGGCTGCGTCTTCTCGCTTGTAGCCCAGGAATCGTCCTGCAGTGATGGTCGCACCCGAACGTGAGACACCGGGAATCAAGGCGAGCATCTGCGCCAACCCGAACATGATGGAATCACGCATCGTCAGGTCATGGTCACCCTTCTCATCCGCTGACGTCTTGTCCGCAAACCACAGCAACAAACCGAAGACGATGAGCATCGTTGCGGTGAGTGGCAAGTAGCGAGCGATCGTTTTGATCTGGTCAGAAAAGATCAGTCCCGCCAGGCTGATGGGGATGGTGGCGACGATGACGTACCACCCCATACGAGCATCCAGAGTTCCCCGTAGTTCCGGGGTCCACAAGCTTCGCGTCCAGGCCACGGCAATGCGCAGGATGTCGCGCCAGAAGAACAGCAGGACTGCTGCCATCGTCCCTAGCTGGATAACGGCAGTGAATGAGGCACCTGGATCTGGCCAGCCGAACAACTGCGGAACGATGAAAAGGTGGCCGGAACTGGAGATGGGAAGAAACTCGGTCAATCCCTGCACAATCCCTAACAGGATCGCCTCGAAAAGGCTCATAAGTTGGCCAGCTCCCATTCGTCGTCACGCTTGTCAGGCTGATCGGCCCACAGGTTCATCGCCTGGCGTGGCGGCGACTTTATACCCGTTCGGTTAACGGGAATCGCAACGACGCCGATGTACCGTGACGGGATGGAACAGCGGGCATTGGGAAGCAGCGGTTTACGGGTTGGACGACTTGCTCTCGGCACGATGACGTGGGGCCGGGACACAGATGAACACGAGGCCCGTGAGCAACTTGGGGCTTTCGTCGGAGCTGGTGGCAACCTCATCGACACCGCCGATATCTACAACGAAGGCGATGCCGAGCGACTCCTTGGACGCCTCTTGGCAGAGGGGTCGCACCGGGACTTGCTCATCGCATCCAAGGCCGGATCGCGTCCTGGTACGGCTCGCCGCTTCGACGGTTCTCGTCGTCACCTGCTCAACTCGCTAGAAGGTTCCCTGCGTCGCCTCGGTCGAGACACGATTGACCTGTGGCAACTGCACGCATGGGACTCATGGACTCCCCTGGACGAGACGCTGGCTGCTATCGATGCAGCCGTCACCAGCGGAAAGGTCCGCTACGTCGGGGTATCGAACTATTCCGGCTGGCAGTTGACACAAGCGGCGACGATCCAGTCCCTCTCAGGCGTTGCCCCCATCGTTGCGGCTCAGCAGGAGTACTCACTGGTGCAGCGCGGTATCGAGCGCGAAGTCATTCCGGCGGCAGACGCACTTGGTGTCGGAGTGTTGCCCTGGTCGCCACTTGGACGTGGCGTCCTGTCCGGCAAATACCGGTCGAGCACGCCAGCTGATTCACGAGCAGCTAATCCGGCCTACAGCACTTTCGTTTCTCCGTACCTGGGGGAAGATTCCCGAGCCGTTGTGGATGCAGTCTGCACCGCAGCACAAGGACTCGACGCGACTCCGATTGAAGTTGCCATCGCTTGGGTCAGAGACCAACCCGGCGTGGTGGCACCCATCCTTGGACCACGGACTGCCGCCCAACTACATGGTGCGTTGGAGAGCGAGAAGCTTGAGCTTCCGATCGCCCTACGGCAGGCGCTGGATGACGTGTCTCGACCAGAGAAGAGCTATCCCGAATACGGGTGGAACCAACGGCAGGTGTGACATGGCTCAGTTTGGGCGAAGCGATGCTCAGCGTCCCGATCAATGGGAGACGCGTGAAATCACGATGCCTGCACGAACCACGCGCCAAGAAGCCAAGACTCTGCTGACTGAGGCAGCCGAATACGGGCATTGGGAATTGGCTCGTTTGCGGGTCTATCGCGACGGGCGTCGCTGGGCACTCTTACGTCGGCGTCGGGTCAAGGTCGTGCTGAGCGACCAGTTCAGCTAACTAGGCAGCGCGCAAGAACCGATCGAGCACCTTCACTCCGAACTGCAGTGAACTGACTGGTACCCGTTCATTCACGGCGTGGAACATGCCGAAGAAGTCGATGTCGTCCGGCAAGAGCAACGGTGAGAATCCGAAACAGCGAATCCCTAGTCGGCTGAGTGCTTTGGCATCAGTCCCCCCAGACATGAGGTAGGGAACCGCAACGGAATGTTCGTCCTCAGAATGTAGAGCTGCTGCCATTGCCTCCACCATGGGTCCGTCGAATGTGGTCTCGACCGCAATGTCTTGGTGAATGAACTCGCGGGTAACTCCGTCGCCGAGGAGTTCGTCAATTTGCTCCAGGAACTCTGATTCTTTGCCGGGGAGGAAGCGTCCGTCGATCGCGGCATGAGCAACCTCGGGAATGACGTTCGCCTTGTAGCCAGCGTCGAACATGGTGACGTTGGTGGTGTTTCGTACGGTGGCCCCGATGATTCGACCGATTGATCCGAGTTTGCGGATGGGATCGTCCGGATCGTCAAGGTCGATCTCGACACCGGTGAGTTCCTGAACGGTTTCCACGAACTGTCGAGCGGCATCCGTGAGTTCGACGTTCCATTGATGTTGGCCAACGCGTGCTGCCGCCTCACACAAGCGCACAACGGCGTTGTCTTGAGCGACCAATGAACCATGTCCGGCTCGGCCAGATGCTGTGATGCGTAACCAGTCGAGTCCCTTCTCTGCAACTTGGATCGGGTAGATCCGTAGATCGTCACGCAACGAATGACTGAATCCGCCCACTTCTCCTACGGCGTCGGTCGCCCCGGCAAATAGTTCTGGGCGGTTGTTTTCGATCCAGGCAGAACCATGAGTTCCGCCCGCTTCTTCGTCTGGGAAGTAGGCGACGATGATGTCTCGTCGGGGACGGATGCCGTGGCGCTGCCAGTTACGAATGGTCGCCAGCATCATGCCGTCCATGTCTTTCATATCGACGGCCCCACGGCCCCACAGCACATCGTTCTCATCAATGACACCGGCGAATGGTGGGTGTTCCCAGTTGGGTTCCGGGGCGGGTACGACATCGAGATGTCCGTGCAGAATCAGCGCACCGGCATCGGGGTCGGTTCCCTCGATCCGCGCGACCACGGCCTCTCGATGGGAAGCCGATGTTTGGAACCGTTCTGACTCGATGCCAACTTCCTGCAGCTTCGCTTGCACGTATTCGGCAGCTTCGGCCTCGCCCGGTCCGTTCTGTGTGCCGTCGTTGGAGGTATCGATCCGAATTAAATCCTGAACGAGACCAGCCACCTCAGCTTCTGCTGCAGCAGTATCAATCGAGTCGATGGTGACGGCATCCATTCCCCTATCGTGCCGGGCCATCGCAGCTCACGCACCTTCGGTGCAACGCCGTCAACTTCTTGTTTCAATTCGGCTGCGACGACCTATCCGATCCGTACCTGGATGGTCTGTGGGCCGACCGTTGCTGACCCAGTAGACTGTCGTGTCGCACTCGGTCCGGGTGGCGGAATGGCAGACGCGCTAGCTTGAGGTGCTAGTGCCCTTTATCGGGCGTGGGGGTTCAAATCCCCCTCCGGACACAAATTTGTCGTCGCGTAAGCGGCGACTTTTTGTGTTCCGGACAGGGATGCAGGGAGGGCGAGCTGGCTTCTTGGCAGCGCGGCCGGTTCCCCCTCCGGACACAAATTTGTCGTCGCGTAAGCGGCGACTTTTTGTGTTCCGGACAGGGATGCAGGGAGGGCGAGCTGGCTTCTTGTCAGCCGGCTTTGTGTCCGAACAGTTCACGGCGGTTGCCGTAACCTTCACTCGTGGCTGCTGGGCGAACCATTCTGGTTGATGTTGACGGGACAATCGCGTTACGCACGGATCGATCACCGTTCGACTGGCATCGGGTGGGCGAGGATCTGCCGAACATGGATGTCATCACCTTGGTCCAGGCTTTGGCACGAGACAACGTCATCGTTTATGTCTCAGGACGCAGCGAAGTGTGCCGTCGGCAGACTGAAATGTGGATCGATCATCACGTCGGAGTTGACGGCGAACTATTCATGCGGGAAGAAGGCGACGATCGACAGGACGCGAAGATCAAGAAACAGATCTTCCTAAGTGCCATCAAAGACAAACATGACGTGTGGCTCGTCCTCGATGATCGAGATCAGGTCGTCCGCATGTGGCGCAGACTTGGGCTTACCTGCCTGCAGGTCGCACCCGGCAACTTCTAGGGATGGACAGGTCCGCAATCGGGAGATAGCTCCATCTGAATCGTCGTATGGGCAACGGCAAACGTGTCATGCAGCATCGTCTCGACCTGGCGCAGGGCTGTTTGCTGCTGCGCTAAGGAATTGCAGTCAACGATGACGTGTGCCGATAGCGACGGCATTCCGCTGGTGATCGACCAGATATGCAGTTCATGGACTGCGGTGACTCCATCAACTGCAAGCACTGCTTGGCGAACCTGCTCGGGGTCAATACCTGGTGGTGAGTTCTCCATGAGCACCCCGAAACTGTCGCGCAGGAGCAGCAACGTTCGCGGAATCATGAACAGCGCAATGACGATGGATACGACCACATCAGCGCGGTCCCAGCCGGTAACCAGAATGACGAGCCCGGCGATCACGACTCCAGCGGAACCCAACGCGTCAGATAGCACTTCCAGGTAGGCACCTTTGACGGCAAGGGAATCTTTCGCTCCTCGCTTGAGCAGCATGATGCTGACGGTGTTCGCTACTACTCCGTATAGCGCGGCCAGAATCATCACCCACGGCTTAATGGCCGAAGGGTTCTGCCACCGCTCGTACGCCTCAATCAGGATGTAGATGGACAGGGCCAGCAGGATGATGCCGTTGGCAACGGCGACCAGGATCTCCAGTCGAAATAGGCCAAAGGTTCGAGTAGAACGAGTGGGTCGGGCAGCCAAGGTGATGGCCACGATGGCCAGACCGATTCCCGCCACATCAGTCAGTGAGTGTCCCGCGTCAGCTAGCAGCGCCAGCGAGTGTGACAGCCAGGCACCGATTAATTGGACGACGACGATCGACAGCCCGAGCAGGAATGACGTAACCAGCCGACTGCGATTCGCTAAGCCGGCACTTCCGTGACTGTGATCGTGCCCTGCACCCACAGCAGTGACCTTAGCGCTGATGTCGCTTCATGGTTGCCGGTCGAGACTGGCAGTCAGTTCATCGACCACCGATGACACCACACCGGCTAGGCCATCTTCTTCGGCCGTCTGACGCTGCCGCTGGTAGCCGACCTTGTTCTCCATCATCGTATAAACACCGGCAAGTTCTCGTTCGCAGTTCAGGTGTGCAGCGATGGGTTCCAGCTTGGGCAGAATGCGTCGAAGATCGTCAGTGACGAGTTGTTCGTTGTTGTCTTCGTCTTGAATGATGATCGCGTCCATGCCGTAACGGGCCGCGCGCCACTTGTTCTCCTGCACATGCCACGGAGGCAATGTGGGCAATGTTCGCCCACCTGCTAGTCCCCCATCGAGATAGACGATCAAGCAGTGCACTAACGCAACGATTGCTTCGAGCTCTTCGTATGTCGTGACGGCGTCACAAATCCGCACTTCAATGGTGCCGAGTGAAGGAGAGGGACGAATATCCCAACGAATCTCATTGATGAGGTCGATGACGCCGGTTGTGGTCAAGTCGGTGACATACCGCTCGTACTGGGGCCAGGTATCGAACTGGAACGGCAATCCTGCGGTGGGCAACTGTTGGAAGAGAAGCGCTCGGTTGGACGCGTATCCGGTGTCTTGACCGTCGTAGAACGGCGACGACGCCGATAGTGCTTGCAGGTGTGGGAAGTAGCGCAACAGCGAGTTGAGGACGGGCAGCACCCGATCACGATCGGGCATGCCGACATGCATGTGGATGCCGTAGATGAGCATTTGCCGACCCCAGAACTGGGTGCGGTCAATCAGAGTTTCGTACCGTTCCGATTCGGTGACTCGTTGAGCATCCCAGGAGGCAAAGGGATGCATTCCTGCACTGAAGAGGTTGACCCCCATCGGGTCGGTCACTGAACGAACCGTGCGCATCGAATCGGTCAGGTCTGCCATCGCGTCACCGACGTTGTCGCAGATTCCCGTCACAAGCTCCACGGTGTTGAGCAGCAATTCTCGATGCACTCGATGGCCAGGATGTTTGTCGAGTTGCTCAAACACGGCATCAGCAACGGACAGCAGATCACCGGAGATGGGATCGACTAATGCCAGTTCCCACTCCACACCCAAGGTGGGGCGCGCAGACGGGGAGAACGGCACATTGACCATGGGTGTGCCTGTGCTCGCTGCCTAGTTCTCGTCGGCCGAGTAGCCGAACTGACGACCGGTCACGTTGGTGGTCGACAGCTTCAAGAGACGCTTGGGTGCATTGGGCAGCGCATAAGTCGGTAAGTCGACGGCTTCTGCCCGGCTGACTTCTTCTGGGTCCGTGATCTCTTGCGCAATGCCATGGACCATGACACTCCATCCGGCTGCGCCATCCTCGGAATAGCCGTCCGCCTCGAACGCAGTCACCACGCCGGATACGGCTTTGTCGAACTTGGTGCCTGGAACGCTGCGAATCAAAATGCTGCCTTCGAACAGGGCGAAGTTCACCGGGAAAATCATGGGTCGGAAATCGATCGTGCAGCCCATTCGTCCGACCGGGACCGTGCTCAGTAGTTCCATGCACTCGTCACGGGACAACTCGTTCAGCCCTTGGCGTTGTTCGCTCATGGTCGGCATTCTTGCTGACCTACCGATGTCCTCGCCACTGGGCGCAACATTAGGGTGACCGCCGTGGCCGAGAACTCCAAGCGTGAGCGCGAGATCCGTACCTATGCGGTGCGCTCTGGACGAATGAACGACTCGTCCCAACGAGCGTTGACCGAACTCTGGCCGCACTACGGGATTCCGCAGTCGGACTCAGAACTCGAGTTAGCTGAGCTATTCAATGGCCGCCCGGTAATCCTGGAAGTGGGCTTTGGCATGGGCCAGGCCACCGCACAAATGGCATCAGCACATCCCGAACAGGGAATCCTGGCGTGCGATGTTCATCCGCCCGGCGTTGCTGCACTGTTGCGTCTGATCGAGGATTCGCAACTCACTAACGTGCGCGTGGTCCACGGCGATGCTCTACAGGTGTTGTCCCAGCGACTACCGGAAGCAAGCTTGGCTGGATTCCGTGCCTACTTCCCCGATCCGTGGCCAAAGAAGCGCCACCATAAACGTCGATTCATCAACGCGGCCAATGTGGCACTCGTCTGCTCACGACTTAAGCCCGGTGCCACCTTCCATACCGCCACCGACTGGCAGCCTTACGCGGAGAGCATGCGTGAGGTACTCACCGCAGAACCGCTACTACGCAACCTGTCGAATCGGTCAGACGGCTATTGCGATCGACCTGAGTGGCGTCCAGAAACAAAGTTCGAACGACGAGGTATCACGCAAGATCGCCCGAGCCGTGACCTGATCTTTGAACGGCTCTGACTAGCCCTGGCACGGCTTGCGAAGGATGAACCCATCTTTGATGGCATCCGATTCGATGCTCTTGATGCTCGAATACGCCTCGCGCCAACGGTCGGGAACCACGTCGCAGTGATCGTCCGACATATCTACGGCCAGCACGGGATCCCGCGTGGTCAGCACGGGATAGCCGACCACCTTCGTGGCCGCCCAGGACTGATCGGGTTGCTGGGTGAAGGTCACCTTCGACACCAGACCCTCATGCATCCGTCGTTCATCGGGGTAGAACGCAGCTAGCAGGTTGCCGTGCCACACCACCCAGGTGCCGTTGACCTTCTCAGCAGGTTGAGTGGTGTGAGAACCATGTCCGATGATGAATGAGACATCATGTCCGGCGGTAATCGTCTTGACGGCAGCGCGCTGATGAGAGTTGGTCTCAGTTGGACCCATCTCCCCCATCGCCAACGACACGATCACGATCTGAGCACCCATTTCACGCGCCTTGTGGGCGTCAACGGCGATCTGTGCTGGTGACTGGCGGTTCACTGCCCACGACTTGCCGGGCACACCAGGTGAATCTCCGGGATCGGTGTAGGACAAGTGAACGAGCTTGACCCCCTTAACGTCACGAATAACGATCCGGTTGTCAGAGGCTTCTTTGGAAACATTTGCACCTGACTGATTGACCCCAGCAGCATTCAGCGAGTTCACGGTTCGGCGGATGCCAGCCATTCCCTTGTCAAACGTCCAATTGCTGGCAGTAGAGCAATCGTCAAAACCTGTCTTGGCGATGCCCTTAGCCAAGTTCGGGTGAACGTAGTAGTGCGGGAAGCTCGTGATGTTGCCGATCTGTGAGAACGCCGTCTCGTTGTGACAGATGCTGTAGTCGGCCCCAGAGATCAGCTTTTTCACGCCCGCAAGTGCTGGAGCGAAGTTAGGTCCATCACCGTTGCTGTTTCTTTGCGCTTCGTACCAGATCGAGTCGTGGATCAGGATGTCGCCACTGCCGGTGATTGTGAGCTGCTTCCCGGTGGTTTGCAGCGGCGCTGACGGTGTATTTGACGCTGTGTTATTCGACGAGATCGAGGACTGCGCCTGCTCCTTCTTAGCCGTTGGTTGAGGCGAGGAGACCGACACCTTGAGCATGGAGGAGTTACTAGAACAGCCAGTCAGAACACCAGCGATTACGACGGTGGCAACGACGCCAATGCGCGCGCGGGTGGTACGAGAACGAGAGGGGGGCACTTATCGATGTTAAGACTGGATCAATGCCAAACGTGGGTTTCTGGAAAAGAATATTTCGCGTCGGTGATACTTGAGCAATGCCACGCTCGGTGAGGTCCGCACGACCCGGCATTTCTGGATCGATTCTGGACGCGGTAGAACACTGGAGCTACCTCGCCTTCGGGGTTGCCTCTGTGGCGAGGGATTTCTCCGCAGAACATGCCAGCTCGACAGCGAACGAACCCACCTCCGACCAGCCCGCCACGGTCTGGACCTTGCTTCCTAAAGCCGCCTCTGGCGCAACGATGGTGGCGATGGAGACCGTTTTCGACACGGTCAGCGTGGGCGAAGCCATTCTGGCGACAATGGCTGGGCCGTTCGTCACTCGCGGACCAGCGGGAATAGCGAATCGGCAACTGCTGTCGCTCCTGACCTACTTCGGGGATCGATACGACGACCGGATGCAGGCCAACGAACAACGGGCAGAAATGTTCTTGGCCAACGTGGGGCCGATGACGCTGGACGAACTGCTTGCCCGAGTCGACATCGATTCACTGCTAGATCGGGTCGATGTTGATGCGGCGCTGGAACGAGTGGATGTCGACAAGGTGATCGACAAGGTCGATCTACGCGCCATCGTGCTCGACACGGTTGCGCAAGTGCAGGTCACTGACATTCTGCGCGAAGGAACTGGTGCGATGGCATCGTCCACGGCGGATGCTGTTCGCCAACAGGTCACCAGTGCAAGTCGCGTGGCAGGACTCTTGCGCCGCAAACCAACCGACTCTGAGAACGATGTCGATACCGCCGACACGGATACGGATATCGACTAGTCCGACGTACTGGTCAACGCCTCTGCCAGGGCATCAGCAGCCGGTGCGTTGAACGCGACGAATCGGACAAGTTCCACCTCACAGCCAGCAGCGGCTGCCGATTGAACGGCCTGGACGGCAATCTGCGCCGCCTGCGCGACCGGCCACCGAAATGTGCCCGCAGAAATCAACGGAAACGCCACAGCGATTGCACCTAGTTGGTCTGCACACACCAAACTGTTGCGGTATGCCGCTGCCAGCAACTCAGGTTGTGCTCGTTCCGGCACGAACACCGGACCAACCGTGTGAATGACCCATCGAGCCGGTAGCTGCCCAGCGGTGGTGGCGACGGCGTCTCCCACCGGCAGACCATCGGGAAGGGTCTTGCGTAACTCACGACACTCGGCCAAGATCTCGGGTCCACCTACCCGGTGAATTGCACCGTCCACTCCTGCCCCACCCAGCAACGATGAATTTGCCGCATTAACGATGGCATCCACTCGTTGGGTGGTGATGTCAGCTTCAACGAGTTCCAGGCGCACCGACCCATCCTCGCGTTCCGGGTTACAAACCGGTGGCATCCCGTAGGCGTGTCTGTCGTTGGCGTCGATCGTCCAGATCAGCAACGCGAGGACTCGGCACCGCCTGGTTCAATCGGCTGCCGAAATCGCTGGCAGGCATTGGCCGAGCAAAGTGATAGCCCTGTCCGTATTCGCATTCCAGGGTGGCCAAGTGCCCGACAGCTATCTCGTCTTCCACGCCCTCAGCAATAACTGGCAGCGACAACGTCTTGCAGATCCCGACGATGCTGCGTAGCAATGCCAATGCGTCATCGTCATGCGAACTGGACATCACGAAGGAACGATCGATCTTCACTTTGTCCAGCGGTAACTGGGCCAACTGAGATAGCGAGGATTGCCCGGTACCGAAGTCATCCAGCGATACCGATAGACCAGCCGCATGCAGAGAATCCAGCACTCGATGAATGGCAGCAGGGTCTGGGGCCACGGCTGACTCCGTCACCTCAATCACCAAACTGTCGCTAGTGAGGCCGTGCCTTCCCAATGCAGTGAGCACCATGCCGGGCAGATCAGCATCAAAGTGTTGTCGAGAAATATTCACACTCAACGGAGGTGGATTCAGACCTTCGGAGCGCCACGCCACAATCTGCTCACACGCAGCATTGAGCACCCAATTGTCGATCTCCCGCATCAGTCCCGAACTTTCCGCGATCGGGATGAACTCATCGGGATACACATCGCCAAGCTGCTCGTCATGCCAGCGCAGTAAGACTTCCGCCGACACCATCGTGGCCGTAGGGATGGCGACAATCGGCTGGAAGTAAAGCCGGAAAGCACCCTCGCGTAGTGCTCGATGGATACCTTCGTTGATCTGCATGCTGCGGGCCGATGTTTCATGCATGGAGACGTCGTAGCTCACCATCTGGCTACGACCGTTGCTCTTGGCAGCAAACATCGCAAGGTCGCCGTTGCGAAGGAGTTCGTCGGCGTTCTGAGCATCCACCGAACGCGCCACCCCGACACTGGCTTGCACGGTGAACAACTCGCCGTTGACCAACACAGGACGATTAAGCGCATCCAAGATGCGCTCCCCCACCGCGAGGGCATCATCGGTGTCCTTGACGACCGCCACGAATTCGTCGGCCCCGAGTCGGGCCAACGAATCGACATCGTCCACGCAGGACAGCAAGCGTCGAGAAGCTGCGATCAACACCTCGTCACCAAACTCATGACCGAACGCGTCATTGATGGCGCTGAACCGATCCAAATCAGCCAGCACGAGGGTTACCGGATTGCCATTCGGGCTGTAGCACTGTTGGTTGAGCAAGGTTCGGACAGCATCCAGGTTCCCCAAGTCCGTCAGCCGGTCGTGGGTGACGTCATACGCCAGCTTGGCGGACAGCTCATGCTGTTCATGGATGTCGCGGGTGTTACAGATGATTCCTTGGACCGAGGGGTCATCTAGCTGATTCTTGAACAGACTCTGAACCCAGCGCCATTGCCCAGTGCCGTCTTCCAGTCGCATCGTGAGTTCGACAGCATCGCGACCGTTACGAAGCTCGGCAAAGGCTTGATACAACTGCGGACGATCAGCGATGTGAAACATGCTCGCGAAGTCCGCCCCGAGGAGTTTGGGTTCAGCAACACCCGTCGCTCGGGCCAGCGAAGGGCTGCCATAACGGATTGCCCCGGTGGCGTCATGCAATGAGATGAGATCGCTGGACCCAAACACCAGTGAGCGAAACAACTTCTCCCGATCGCGCAGCCGATTGTTCAGTCGAATTCGTGCCCACGAATTGACTGCATGTCGCAGTAAGAGGCAAGCGATCAAGAGCGCTGCCAACACGGTGACCGTGGAATTGATTTCCACCGGTCCAAGTGCCACGTACATGATGGACAGGATCGATACTGCGACTGGGATGAACGGCATCGCCGGTAAGACTCGACTAAGCGTTTGGAACGTTGACTTGCTCAAAGGCTGTTCGCGCCGCAGATCGGGAATCACCGCCCACCCCACGATCAAAGAGCCAAGAACTCCCAGTCCCGTCAGTAGCGGCCGAGGATGGACTTGACCAGATATCGGTGTCCAAAGGGCTTGGCTGATGGCATAAACGCCCACGATGAAAGTTCCGATGGCCAACCCACCGACCTCGCGTCGGGCACCCTTGGGGACACCCGGCAAAGCCGAAGACGCAGTTGTCAGATTCATGACAGCCGCCATCGGCGCACTCATCAACGCGATGGCGATAGAAGCTGCAGGTCGGGTATCGCGAGATGCAAAGAGTGCTGCCACCACAACGGCCACTCCAACTGCGGCCAACAATCCATCCATCAGCACTCGCAACGGGCGACCTTCGTCACGTCCCTTACTGGGATACGACAGCAGGCCAACCACATTGAGGGCCACGGTTGCGACCAAGAGCAGCCCCCCGGCGGTCATCCCTGGACTTATCTGGGGAACGGGCTGGATACCCACTCGGTCAATCGTGGTGCTGATGGCCGCAGTGATCAGCGATAGTGCAATCCACCGTCGAGCGTGCCGATAAGACTTCGGCTTCTTTGCGGCCTGTAACAGCCATGCCCCTGCACTCAGCAGCAGTGCGACAGCGATGACAGCAGAACCGACTCGCATGGCGACAGTGCCGGATGTAAATACCGGCACCACCGTGCCGATCACAAGCAGCACGATGGCAGCGCCCACCCAGGCGCGCACCGCAAATCTGCCTACTACTGCCACTCGCCTACGTTCGACAGGTTCTGTTCTGGCCTGAACAGCAAACGTCAAAAATTCACCTTAAACACGCACTCAGAGCACATTGAACAGTCTCAGCAGGTGCCCACAGAGTAGGTTCACGTTCATGCAATGGCAGTTCGATTCCGCGCCGGTATGGCCCAAACCAATCGACAATCAAGCCGATAAGGAACGTATCGCCGAACAGTTGGCGCAACGCGCCGAGGATGGCGACGTGATTGGAATCGGGTCCGGTTCCACCAGCTTCCTCGCCTTACTGGCCTTAGCGAAGCGAGTACACGGGGAGAACCTCAACATTCTCTGCGTTCCGACTTCGCATGAGATTGAGGGCTACTGCGCCCAACTTGGGTTGCCACTCACTTCGTTGGTGTCTGCCGCACCAGATTGGTGCTTTGACGGCGCAGATGAGATTGATGCCGACAAGAACATGATTAAGGGCCGCGGTGGCGCGTTCGTACGCGAACAGTTGGTGTTCGCTTCTGCTGCCAAGCGCGTGATCCTGGCCGACCCCACCAAACAAGTCGAACGGTTGGGAACGGTTCATCCCGTCCCCCTCGGGGTGGTGCCGGAGGCTATCAACCTGGTCCGACGCCAATGCAATGAACTCGTGGGAAGCGAACCCGTCGTTCGCCCTGCCGGTGGCAAAGACGGTGGAGTCATCAACGAAGAAGGATTGATCGTGATGGATCTGCCCATCGACGGTTCCCTGCCCGTTGCCGAACTAGAGAAGACGCTGCTGACCATTCCTGGCATCAGCGCATCAGGATTGTTCGTGGGCTACGACTACGACCTCATCACGTAACCAATGGCCACAAAAGACAACGCCGACGACAACTCAGCGACCGAGCAGACCCCGCCTCCGGCAACCTTGGACATGTCGTTCCGGGGAATCGACCAAGGGTCTGTCATCAAAGCCCTCGGCGATCCCGTTGGTTTGACGGAACAACTTGCTCGAACTGCCCGAGGGGTTGTTTCTACTGCTCTGCGCAGCCGATTCACTGCTGGTCTCTACAGCGATGCCGAGTCCCGTTTGGCAGCCTTCCGACGGGAACGCAAAATCGGTAAGGGCACGTTGCGCGATATTCATGTCGCGACTTACAACGGCTACGCATTCGGTGGCTTCGCTCATGTCCGGGTTCGCGTACTGGAAGAACCCGTCCTGCCAGCGGCGACTGACTTAGTCACCGACCGTTCGACTCTGCGCACCAACCTGCGTCGGTTCGCTCCGTTGGCCTTCCCTGGTGTTCGCATGCAACTACGAGTTGACGGCACTGTGGTGGAGGCTGTCACCGATCGTCACGGGTATGCGCTGGCCGATATCCCCGTTGGTCGAACCAAAACCGGTTGGCACGAATACATCGCTGTCACCGTGCCCGATGACCCCACTGAGACGCCCACCGTCGCGACCGGTCAATTCTTGGTCCTGGATGGTCGAGCACCGTTTGCAGTAATCAGCGACATTGATGACACCGTGCTGAGAACCGGACTTACCGAAGGAATGGTGGCAGTACGTAACACCCTGCTGCGCAGCACAGATGCTCGCCGAGCTATCCCCGGCATGGCTGCCCTCTATGACGCATTGGCCAATTCGTCCGCCCGTTCGACCGGGTTCTTTTACCTATCGACCGGGCCGTGGACGGCGTATTCCATGCTGACGGAGTTCTTGGCAACCAGAGGCTTCCCGGAAGGCGTGCTGCTACTGACCGATTGGGGCCCGCAAGATCGCTACATCATGAGGTCTGGTCGAGAACATAAGCGGACCAGTCTGCTGCGACTATTCCAGGCTTACCCCAAGACGAACTTCGTCCTCGTCGGTGATTCCGGCCAGAATGATCCAGTGGTCTATACCGAAATTGCCCGAGCGTTTCCTGACCGTGTCCGCGCCATCGTGATCCTTGACGTGGGTGAGCACATGTCGACTCGACGAGAAGAACTGCTCGAACAGCAGGGACTACTTCAAGAACAGGGCATCCCATTCTTTTTCGTTGACAACGCCGCACATGCCGCAACCGTGTTGGCCGATGCAGGTGTGATTGACCAGGACGCTCCGACAACAGTTGATGCTGCCTATCTGCGGGAACGCTAGTTACTCGAGGATTCCCAGCTCAGAGAACATCAGCATGATGGCGGCAGCTGCCGAGGTACGAGTGAACTTGTTCTGCAAGTGACGTGAACCCAGGGAGCGCTGCCACGGGAATGCGTCATAGGACAGGTCCCAGTGATTGCCGTTGAACATAGCCAGCTTGACGGCATTCGGTCCGGGGAATGCTGCCTGAGCTTGAGTCAACTGCATGTCGTTGTCTTGGTCATAAACGTCTAGCTTGATCGTGCCTTGGCGCTGGAAGTAGGGCACATCCATCAACGAGGTCGCACCCGTGAAGTAGAACTGCGGCACACCCAACTCGGCAAAGTGATTCAGGTTCTCTTGGTTGAAGTTGTCGCGGAAGCCGGTGGTCAATCCTTCGACAGCACCCAACAGATCGAACTCCTCAATTCGCCGGTTGATGTTGTTGATCTCGGCTACAGGAGCCAGTCGCATCACCTGACGAATGACATCTTTACGAGTCAGTGCGCCAACACTGTTAACTCCCGGCATGCCCTTAAGTGTTTCCAAGATGTCGTCGGCCAGGTAACTGCCACCAACAGCACCTGCCCAACCAATGACGGCACGAATACGAGGTGCCAGATCAGGACGTTCCACCAGCAAAGTCAGCAGGTCCGGTGAGCCTTTGGAATAGCCCATCAACACGATGTCGCCAGTGACGGGAATGGCATCGTCCCCGGTCATCAGAGTGGGTTCGGCAACGGGCGCGAAGCCGATGCCTTTCTCGATGGCGTTCTCCAAGTCGGCCACATTCGCTTTGGACGAGCGCATGGGGTGGCTGTCCGAAGAAATGATGCGGATTCCGAATCGCTCGGTCATCTGTGGCCACACGCTTTGGAAGGCCAACACGGGCAGCAAACCTGTCAATAGTCCGGGACAGAACACGAAGGTCACATCAGTGAGCTGCTTCTCTTCAGCCAGGGGCATCTCGACGGTTGCTTCGTCATCGTCGATTCCCTTGATGTACCGGTTCGCAATTTTCTTGCGGTCGGTTCGACGGTCAATCTTGTCCAGCGGGAACGGCGCTTGGGCATGCTTGATCGCAGTGTCGTCGCGCAATGCTTCTTCAATGAAGATGTTGCGGTAACGCCGACCCATCCAGTCGGCGATGACCGGGTCAGCCATGGCAGCCATCGGGTCCGCCTTCACTGCTGCCCGAACCTCGGTGATGACCGTGTCGTAGTCCTCACGTGCAAGTGCCTGTCGAATAGCCGACGTATCGAATTCCGCTGACTTGGCCTTGCTCATGGACATTCCCCTATTCATCGGTTTGGGTGCAACAACCAGATTCAAGCAGTGCAGGCAGTCGGTTTGCCGGTCACGACAACCCAGTAGATGCACCATGCATCCACTCATCGGACATGCGGGATGCTTGCCAGATGCGCCGAACCGACTTTCGAGCACCTGCGTTGGTGTTGGTATCGATGGTGGCGTTACAGATCGGTGGGGCGCTTGCCGTCACCCTGTTTGATCGGCTCAATCCCGCAACGGTGACGTTGCTGCGCGTTGGGATTGCTGCCGTCATTCTGTGGGCATTCACTCGACCTCGACCCTGGCAGTGGAATCGGCAACGATTACTGGTGACTGTGCTTTACGGCGTAAGTCTGATCGGCATGAATCTGTGCTTCTACGAAGCAATCAATCTGATTCCGCTAGGAGTCGCAGTCACTATCGAGTTCATTGGCCCGCTGGGTGTCGCCCTGCTTGGTGCCCGAGGTGCCACTGACGCACTCAGCGCCGTGCTCGCCGCGATTGGCGTGGTGTTGTTGGGATGGCCAAGCAACGGACAAATTGGTTTCGACCCACGCGGCATGCTGCTGGCTTTCGTGGCTGGTCTCTTTTGGGCTGCCTACATCTTGGTGGCATCACGGGTTGGTGGCGCTGATCCCGGGCTTGGCGGATTGGCTGTTGCTTTGGCGGTCGCCACTGGAATCGCCTGCATATTTGGTGGCTCTGGATTGAGCGCACTTCGGGCTGACCCCATGCTGCTCTTGGCCTGGGCGGGGGCGGTTGCTGTTTTGTCTTCCGTCGTTCCATACAGCCTGGAACTGGTTGCGCTGCGAACGATGCCACCGCGAGTGATGGGAGTGCTCGTGAGCATCGAACCGGCGATCGCCTCTGTCGCGGGCTTTCTCATCTTGTCTCAGGTATTACAGCTTCGAGAAATCGTTGCAGTCGTTCTGGTCGTGTGCGCCAGTGCAATGGCCACGCTGTTTGCTGCCCCAGAATCGCCACCAATCGATTCGCCCAGATCTGATCAGCATGGACGCACTCCGGCGACGTCAGACCGTGATGCTTGACTGTGGATCATGTCTGAATCGAATCCTGACCAGGGGAGCCGCACGCAGGCTCGCCCGATTCTGCTCGGACCTCGGGACGCTTTGGGATGCCAACGTGCGGTCTACAACTCGGCAGATCTCAACCAATGCAAACCAGTGGTCGAGATTCCGGCGGCAATCGAGCTGTATCGCGAACGTTCAGCAACCACCTACGACCTTGTCCTGCACGAACTACTCAATTCCGTTCCCGGCAGTGTTGATGTCGGCATTGATCCGGATGCTGCTGCCGGTCGAACTGCTCGTCTGGTTGCGGCTGGTGCTCCACTGATTCTGCGGCCACGAATCCCAGTCGATCCTGTCGGAGGACGAATTGGCAGTCCCGGCTTCATCGCGCTGGACTCGGCAAGCGGTCGCTACTACCCCGGCCTGATTTTGGCCCGCCGCGCCTACGACGCCGCCACCGCCCGCAGCGAACCTGTGCTGGTCAGTGATCTACCGGAAATGGATGTGCGAACTGCCCAACCGCATCCCGAATTGAAACGACGCAGTGGTGCCGATGTTCGTCACCGTTTGTGTCACTACCACCGACTGCTATCCGCAGCGGGCTGGGCGGCCAGTGAACCGTGGGGTGCCTTGGCAGGGCAAGACAAACACGGGCAGATTCATCTGTCGTGGTGGGATTTGAGCGAATCGTTCGAACCATACGACGCTGCTCACGATCATTCACTTGGCATTGCCCGACAAGGTCGAGCCCGAACTTCCGCGGCTACTCCCCCGACTTTGCGGGCGATCTTCACCAGCGCATGTAACGCCTGTGATTGGCGTTCTGTCTGCATTGATGCCGAGCCGGAGAATCTCAGTGCAGCGGTTGGACGACTTACCCGAGAACAGTGGGAGTTCGTCTACGACACTGGAACAAGCACCATCGCCGAATTCGCTGATTGGCAATCGGACAGCGAACATGTAGCGGCTTTTCAGGAAGCCTTCGGCGCGCGGGCACAGGAAGACCTTGATGAAGCCGTTGCTATTGCTCGTATGCGGCGTGATGGTCGAATGATCGAACTGCGTCGAAACGAACCACCGAATTGCCCACGTTTCGATCGCGAGATTGATCTCGATCTGGAAAATGACGCTGATCAGCGGGCATATCTGTGGGGTTTGGCTATTACTGATCGCGACTCGTCACCTGTCGGTGATTCACCACCGACTCCGCAGTACGAAGCCATCGTTGAGTTCACCCCGATGGATGCAGCACAAGAACAACAACTGACGGGACGAGTTGTTGACCGTTTGCACGAACTGGTCACTGAGGCACGCGCGGCGGGGCGAACAGTCGGCATCTTTCATTACTCCCCCACGGAAGTGAATTGGTTACGCCGCATCCTGGCCGATTCTGACTACGCCGCTACCTTGGAAGAGGTTCTGCCCTATTTCGTCGATCAGCTACAAACGATTCGGTCATCCCTACGGATCATCGGTGGTAACGGTCTGAAAAATGTTGCCCAGCTCGGTCCTGGCTTCAACTGGCGAGTCAACGATCCCGGCGGTAGCCAGTCACAGGCGTGGCTAGAGACCGCTCGTCACGCAGAGCCAGAACAGGCAACACGCGCCAAGCAGAAGCTGCTCTCGTACAACGAGGACGATGTTCTGGCGACCTGGATGGTTAGACAGTGGCTGGATCGGGAATACCCACTAGTGCGGCGGTAGAACCATGCGTAAAGAGCGCACGAGTGCTGCCGCAGACCTCAAGGAGTCACCATGTCTGCCACTGCACCACAAGGCCAAGCACTTGTTACCGATCAGTCATCGAAATCGACCCAAGCAGTCTTTGCCGTCATCCTGACAATTTTGACTGCTGGCTACCTGTTGCCCTGGGCAATTGCCGCCGTTCGCGGCAAGGCAAATTCTGGCGCGATCGGATGGATCAATCTGCTGTTGGGCTGGACTGTCGTCGGGTTCATCTGGGCGCTCGTGTTGTCCGTTACTCCGCATGGAGTGAAGGGCTACACCAGCTACACCCAAACCTCCTGACGTTTACTGCCCTATACGGCAGAATTGATCGGCCATGAGTGCTGATCAGCAAGAACCTCGAGATCCCGGGGGTGACGATTCCGTCGCCAACCCCGGGATCTCGCAACGTCAAATTGCTGACGAACAAACTCAGATCGACCTCATGTATTCGCGCCGCGATCAACTACTAGAAACCACCACAACTCAATTGGATCGCGCACAGGCTGGTCCGATTGCGGGAACTCCCGGTAGTCAGTCGGAACGTGAAGCACTCGTCGCGATGTACACCGAGCGGCTTGCCACTCTTCGCTCAGTGGAAGACCGGCTATGTTTCGGCCGACTCGACCTACGCGATAACAACCGCATCTACATCGGCCGAATCGGACTAGCGGATGAACAACAGGAACAACTCCTGCTGGATTGGCGAGCAGATGCCGCCGCAGCGTTCTATCAGGCAACTGCGGTTGCCCCTACTGGTGTGATCCGTCGGCGCCATATTGCGCTATCGGGTCGGACTGTCACTGACCTGGACGACGAAGTTCTCGACGTCGATGCCATGTCGAACGCCGATCTTCACACCGTGACCGGTTCCGACGCCCTGCTGACCTCACTCGATGCCGGACGCACGGGTTCCATGCGCGACATCGTGACGACCATTCAGGCCGAACAAGACGTCATCATCCGCTCTGAACTACCAGGTGTGCTCGTTGTTCAAGGTGGGCCAGGAACCGGTAAGACGGTCGTGGCACTGCACCGCGTTGCCTACCTGCTGTACGCCCATCGCAACCGGATCGAACGTTCTGGTGCGTTAGTCATCGGACCCAACCGAAACTTCATGAGCTACATCGACCGAGTCCTACCGGCACTTGGTGAGACCGGCGTTCTCATGCACACCTTGGGTCAACTGCACGCCGGTATTGAAGCCACTCGCCACGACCAGGCCCACGTGCAATTTCTGAAGGGTTCCGAGCGCGCTGCCGAATGGTTACGCGCACTGGTTCGACACTTCCAACGCATCCCGAATGAGTCAGTGCAATTTCGGCATGGCAGCACAACGATCACGATGCGACCCGCTGACGTGCAGGCATCAATTCGACGAGCGCGCGATACCCGGCGACCACATAACGTCGCCCGAGAAGTCTTCGCCAAGGATCTGTTACGTCGATTGGCACGCCGTCTGGCCAGGGCGTTGTCGGTGGACGAGAACGACGACGAAACAGTCAACGATCTGGTTGCCGAACTACGCGAAGAGCGCGATGTTCGCCGTGAGATCAATCTGTGCTGGATGCCACGCACCCCAGAAGAACTCCTCACCCGGTTCCTCACCGACGAGACCCTGATCGCGAGCTGCGCACCACAGTTGAGCCAGGCGGAACGGCAACTACTGGTTGCGTCCTATCACCACCATCCTGACTGGAGCATCGAGGATGTCGCCCTGCTCGATGAGTTGGCTACCCTGCTCGGAGACTGGAATCCGGAAGCTGATCGCTCTGCTCGAGCTGCTGCCCGGGAACGTCAAGCTCATATTGAACTTGCCCGACGAACACTGGCCGACAGTGAAGCCGGAGCAATGATCAGTGCGGCAAACTTCGCTGACCGTTACGCCGAAGGGCGGGCTTATCTCAGCGTGGCCGAACGTGCAGCAGCAGACCGCACCTGGCGCTTCGGGCACATCGTGGTGGACGAGGCTCAGGAACTGTCCCCGATGCAGTGGCGGGCAGTGTTCCGTCGCAGCTCCAACGGATCATTGACAGTGGTTGGGGATACCGCGCAAACCTCTAGCTCTGCCGGGGTGTCGTCCTGGGAGCAGGCGTTGTCGCCGCATGCGGCTGATCGTTGGCGGATCGCAGAACTGACCGTCAATTACCGGACCCCTCGCCGGATCGCAGAACTCGCTGAACACATTCGTCAGAACGGTGGACTGCACGGCGCTACCTCGACGGCTGTGCGCGATGGTCGTTGGGCGCCAGAACTGGCGGAACTGAGTGCACCTGGCGTGGACCCCAGTACGGCGTTGCATGAGCTACTTACTCATGAGTTGGCCACCATCGGAGATGGAACCGTCGCGGTGATCCGCGATAGCGGCGACCCGCAGTGGGTGGATCACGTCGTTGCTGAACATTCCCGAGTGACAGCCCTGGATGTGCAAGACGCGAAGGGTCTGGAGTTCGATTCGGTCATCATCGTGCGTCCCGATGTCATCGTGCAGGCCAGCAGTCGTCCAGCCGAAGACCTCTATGTCGCAGTCACGCGTCCCACCCAGCGCCTGGTGATTGCTACCGATCGAGCGCTACCGGAACTGTTGGCGAGCTTCGAGTCTTACGACACTGTCAGTCCCTCCGCCTAACCTCCGGCGCATGTCGCCGCAGATCACTTCCCCCAGCCCTGAACTGTCGGTCATCACGACTGATGACGCTGACGCACCGGATGTTCGTATCCAGCAACGTTTAAGTCAGTTGAGGCTTGACCCGGAGCAATCAGCCGCTGCTACCAGTGATGCATCTGCACTACGTATTTTGGCAGGAGCAGGTACGGGTAAAACCACGACGCTGACCGCTCGGGTTGCTCACTTGATCGCGACCGGAGTTCCTGCTGAGCGGATTCTGTTGCTGACCTTCACCCGTCGTGCAGCGGCCGAGATGATGAGTCGGGTTCAGTCTCTGGTCGGCCACACGCAGGCTGGTCCACGAGCCCGGATCAGGGGTGGCACCTTTCATTCCATGGCGCATCGCACTCTGCGTCGTCATAGCCAACAACTTGGTCTGCCCGGAAACTTCAATGTGTTGGATCCCTCCGATGCCGCCGACCTCATGGAAGTTGTTCGCACAGAGACGCTGACCGATACAAAACTGCGCAAACGATTCCCTCGTCGATCCACGCTGTGGGACATCTACTCGCGCACGGTGAATACCCAACAGCCGTTACAACACGTGCTGACTGACTCGTTTCCTTGGTGTCTGCCGCACCGAGAACTGATTGGTCAACTGTGCGCCTCCTACACCGAACGCAAGGCGCAGATGGCGGTCTTGGATTTTGACGATCTTTTGCTGCACTGGCAGGCGGGGTTAGCCAGTGAGTTCGGTGATTCCCTGCGAGCCGAATTTGACCAGGTTCTGGTCGATGAGTACCAGGACGTCAACAGTCTGCAAGTCAACATCGTGCAGGGACTGACGGCGGGTGGAGCAGGTCTATGTGTTGTTGGTGACGACGCACAAGCGATCTATAGCTTCCGTGGATCGAGTCCTCGCCACATCCTGAATGTCGCTGATGACTTCCCGGGAATCGTCAATCTGCAATTGGCAACCAACTATCGATCTGTCGGATCCATCGTGGATGTCGCTAACGCAGTGGCTTGCGAGGCAACAGAAGGCTTCGATGTGCAGCTTCGACCAGCTCCGCAGCGATCTCAGGGCGATTCCCCCACCTTTACTCGCTGCTACGACGAAGCGGATGAAGCCAACCTGGTGTGCGATCGAGTCTTGGAGTTGCACGAATCCGGGATTGATCTACGGGACCAAGCAGTCCTCGTCCGAGCAAGCCAACACAGCGATCGACTGGAACTCGAACTGGGCCAACGTCGCATCCCGTTTATCAAGTACGGCGGGTTGACCTATTTGCAAGCCGCTCACATCAAAGACTTGTTGGCGCTCTTTCGGATTGTCGATAAC
>JBDHZU010000009.1:0-28726 GCA_039812085.1 Candidatus Nanopelagicales bacterium
TCTGTACGGAGCCATCTTGGGATTTGACACCCACTATTTGTGGAATCCCCCCGACGTCTCCCATCCAAAAGACGATTTCTCGGATGAGGCTTACTACTCCAGTTGGACGATGGACCTCGACCAGCACGCAAGCACTCTTGCACAGCTCACCAGTTAGCCAATGACGAATGAGTGGGGCCCGACCAAAAGGTCGGGCCCCACTCATCGTTAATACGGTTTAGCGGTAATCGGAACCACCGAAGTCGTACTCCTCCAGCGGTACTGATGCTGCGGCAGGATCGCCGAAGCCACCGGAGTAGTCCATATCGTCGTAAGCAGTCAGCTGCGCGTACATTGCAGCCTTTGCTTCCTCGGTGGGATCGACCTTCACGTTGCGGTAACGCGACAGTCCGGTACCAGCCGGGATCAGCTTGCCGATGATCACGTTTTCCTTCAGGCCGACCAGCGGATCGCTCTTGGCATGGATCGCCGCATCGGTGAGCACGCGGGTCGTCTCCTGGAAGGAGGCGGCCGACAGCCACGATTCGGTAGCCAGCGATGCCTTGGTGATACCCATCAGTTCCGGACGACCAGAGGCTGGCTTGGATCCAGCCTTGATCAGCTCCTTGTTCTTGGTTTGGAAGGCTGCCGCCTCTACCAAGTCACCGGTGATGAAGTCCGAATCACCCGGTTCGATGATCGTGATGCGGCGCAGCATCTGACGCACCACAACCTCGATGTGCTTGTCGTGAATCGACACACCCTGGGAGCGGTACACCTCCTGCACCTGATCAACCAAGTGCAACTGCACTTGACGCGGACCGAGGATGCGCAGCACCTGCTTGGGGTCGATGGCACCGACGATGAGCTGGTCGCCCACCTCTACTCGAGCACCGTCTTCCACCAACAAACGCGCACGCTTGGTGACGGGGTAAGCGATTTCCTCGCTGCCATCGTCAGGAACGATGACGATCTTGCGAGTCTTATCGGTGTCATCCACCCGGACCTTGCCCGCCACCTCAGTGATCGGAGCAACGCCCTTCGGGGTGCGAGCTTCGAAGAGTTCGTTGACACGAGGCAGACCGTGCGTGATGTCTTCACCAGCCACACCACCGGTGTGGAAGGTACGCATGGTCAGCTGAGTACCGGGTTCACCAATGGACTGCGCCGCGACGATACCGATCGCCTCGCCCACATCCACCAGCTTTCCGGTTGCCAACGAACGTCCGTAGCAGGCCGCACAAGCGCCAACCTTGGATTCGCAGATGAGCACCGAACGTGCCTTGACGGACTCGACGCCAGCCTCGACCAATTCGTCGATCAGGGTTAGCGACAGTTCATCACCACGGCTCGCGATGGTCTTGCCATCGACCACCACGTCGTCAGACAGCACGCGGGAAGCAGCCGATGTATCGACGTTGTCGATCACGCGAACCTTGCCGTCGGAACCAGCTTCGCCAATCGGCGTTGCCAATCCGCGCTCAGTTCCACAGTCTTCTTCGCGCACGATGACGTCCTGCGACACGTCCACCAGACGACGAGTCAAGTAACCCGAGTCAGCAGTACGCAACGCGGTGTCAGCCAGACCCTTACGGGCACCGTGCGTGGCGATGAAGAACTCCAGCACCGACAAGCCTTCGCGGTAGTTCGACTTGATCGGACGCGGGATGATCTCGCCCTTGGGGTTGGCCACCAGACCGCGCATACCGGCAATCTGTCGAACCTGCGCCATGTTTCCGCGAGCTCCGGAGTCAACCATCATGTAGACCGGGTTGTTCACCGGGAAGTTCTCGTTCATGGCCTCAGCAACATCGTCTGTCGCCTTGGTCCAAATCCCGATCAGCTCCTGACGCCGTTCGGCATCGGTGATCAAGCCTCGTTCGTACTGACGCTGCACCTTCTCGTCACGCTCTTCAGCAGCCTTGAGCAGCTCCGGCTTCTGCGGAGGAGCCACAACATCGCTGATCGAGATCGTCACACCGGAACGTGTGGACCAGTAGAAGCCCAGTGCCTTCAGTGCGTCGAGGGTGGCAGCGACCTGAACCTTGCTTTCCTTCTCGGCCAGATCGTTCACCACAGCACCCAATTGCTTCTTGTCGACGAGGAGGTCGACGAAGGGGTAATTGGCAGGCATTGCGTCGTTGAACAGCGCACGACCCAAAGTGGTTTCAATCGTGAATGGCTGACCGGCAGTCCATCCTTCGGGTGCCTCGAAGCCAACGGGCGGCGTGGCATCGCCAGGCAGACGCAGACGGATCTTGGCGCGCAAGGACAGTGAGCCCTGGTCGAACGCCATGATCGCCTCGGGGATGGAGGAGAAGGCACGGCCTTCGCCCTCGGCACCCTCATCCAGGCCGGTGAGGAAGTAAATACCCAGCACCATGTCCTGCGTCGGCGTCGTGATCGGACGACCGTTTGCCGGCGACAGGATGTTGTTCGCCGACAGCATCAAGATGCGGGCTTCGGCTTGAGCCTCAGCACTCAACGGCAGGTGAACAGCCATCTGGTCACCGTCGAAGTCTGCGTTGAACGCGGTGCAGACCAGCGGGTGAATCTGGATGGCCTTACCTTCGATCAGTTGTGGCTCGAACGCCTGGATACCCAGACGGTGCAGGGTTGGCGCACGGTTCAGCAGCACTGGGTGCTCGGCAATGACCTCTTCCAGCACGTCCCACACCACGGCACGGGAACGCTCGACCATGCGCTTGGCGCTCTTGATGTTCTGCGCGTGGTTGAGATCCACCAGACGCTTCATCACGAACGGCTTGAACAGTTCCAAAGCCATCTGCTTGGGCAGACCGCACTGGTGCAGCTTGAGCTGCGGACCAACCACGATGACCGAACGGCCCGAGTAGTCCACACGCTTACCGAGCAGGTTCTGACGGAAGCGTCCCTGCTTGCCCTTGAGCATGTCGGACAGTGACTTGAGAGCACGGTTACCCGGACCCGTCACCGGACGTCCACGACGACCATTGTCGAACAACGCATCCACTGCTTCCTGCAGCATGCGCTTTTCGTTGTTGACGATGATCTCCGGCGCACCCAGATCAAGCAGTCGCTTGAGACGGTTGTTGCGGTTGATCACACGGCGGTACAGATCGTTGAGATCGGAGGTCGCGAAGCGGCCACCATCCAACTGCACCATCGGACGCAGATCCGGTGGGATGACCGGGACGCAGTCCAGCACCATGCCCATCGGTGAGTTCGTCGTCTGCTTGAACGCATTGACGACCTTCAGGCGCTTGAGCGCACGGGTCTTCTTCTGGCCCTTGCCGTTCTCGATGATCTCGCGCAGCAGTTCTGCTTCGGCATCCAGATCGAAGGTCTCCAGACGCTTCTGGATTGCAGCAGCACCCATGCCACCGTCGAAGTAGCGGCCGTAACGGTCGCGCATTTCGCGGTAGAGGACTTCGTTGCCTTCCAGGTCCTGCACCTTAAGGCTGCGGAACCGATCGAACACCTCGTCCAGGAACGTGATCTGCTTGTCGCTGTTGCGACGGATCGCGTTCATCTCACGCTCGGCGCTCTCCTTGGTGCGTCGCTTGATGTCCGACTTCGCGCCCTCTTCTTCGAGCTTGGCGATGTCTTCTTCCAGCTTGGCAGCGCGCTGGTTGATCTGCTCGTCGCGACGATCAGTCAGCTTCTTCTTGTCCACCTCGAGCTTGGTTTCCAAGCTCGGTAGCGCTTCGTGGCGACCGTCTTCGTCCACCGACGTGATCATGTAGGCAGCAAAGTAGATGACCTTTTCCAGGTCCTTCGGTGCCAGATCAAGCAGGTAGCCCAGGCGGCTCGGGACGCCCTTGAAGTACCAGATGTGGGTGACCGGTGCGGCCAACTCGATGTGACCCATGCGCTCACGACGCACCTTGGCCCGAGTGACCTCAACACCACAACGCTCACAAATGATGCCCTTGAAGCGCACGCGCTTGTACTTGCCGCAGTAGCACTCCCAGTCGCGAGTCGGTCCGAAGATCTTCTCGCAGAACAGGCCGTCCTTCTCTGGCTTGAGCGTGCGGTAGTTGATCGTCTCGGGCTTCTTAACCTCGCCGTTCGACCACGTACGGATGTCATCCGCAGTGGCCAGACCGATACGCAGTTCGTCGAAGTAGTTCACGTCCAACATCAGTCTCAGACCTCCTCAACGCTGCTGGGCTCGCGGCGGGACAAGTCGATTCCGAGTTCCTCAGCCGCGCGGAACACGTCATCGTCGGAGTCCTTCATCTCGATGGCTTGACCATCGCTGGCCAGCACCTCGACATTCAGACACATCGACTGCATTTCCTTGATCAACACCTTGAAGGATTCGGGGATACCCGGCTCCGGGATGTTCTCGCCCTTGACGATTGCCTCGTAAACCTTCACGCGGCCGTTCACGTCATCGGACTTGATGGTCAACAGTTCCTGCAGCGCATAGGAGGCGCCGTAGGCCTCGAGCGCCCACACCTCCATCTCGCCGAATCGCTGACCACCGAACTGCGCCTTACCACCCAGCGGCTGCTGCGTGATCATCGAGTACGGACCGGTCGAACGAGCGTGGATCTTGTCGTCAACCAAGTGGTGCAGCTTCAGGATGTACATGTAGCCCACGGAGATCGGACTTGGGAACGGCTCACCGGAACGACCGTCAATCAGTCGTGCCTTACCGTCCGGTCCAACCAAACGCTGACCTTCGGGAGTCGGGATCGTGGACTCAAGCAGTCCGGCGATCTCTTCTTCCTGGGCACCGTCGAACACCGGAGTTGCGACTCGGGTCATCGGTTCGGCCTTGCGGACCTTCTTGTCCAGCTTCTCTGCCCACTCGGGGCTTCCCTCGATTTCCCAACCACGGGAAGCGATCCAGCCCAGGTGAGTCTCAAGTACCTGACCCACGTTCATACGGCCAGGAACACCCAATGGGTTGAGCACGACGTCGACTGGGGTGCCGTCTTCCAGGAATGGCATGTCCTCGACCGGGAGCACCTTGGAGATAACACCCTTGTTGCCGTGACGGCCAGCAAGCTTGTCGCCCACGTTGATCTTGCGCTTCTGGGCGATGTAGACGCGAACCATCTGGTTCACACCTGGCGACAGTTCGTCGCCTTCATCGCGGTCAAAGACACGAACGTCGATGACGATGCCGGACTCACCGTGCGGAACCTTCAGCGAGGTGTCGCGAACTTCGCGGGACTTCTCACCAAAGATCGCGCGCAGCAGGCGCTCTTCTGGGGTCAGTTCGGTCTCGCCCTTCGGGGTGACCTTTCCGACCAGGATGTCGCCGGTGACAACCTCTGCACCGATCCGGATGATGCCGCGCTCGTCGAGATCAGCCAGCACCTCTTCGGAGACGTTCGGGATATCCCGAGTGATCTCTTCCGGGCCCAGCTTGGTGTCACGGGCATCGACTTCGTGCTCTTCGATGTGGATCGAGGACAACACGTCGTCCTGCACCAGACGCTGGCTCAAGATGATGGCGTCTTCGTAGTTGTGGCCTTCCCAGCTCATGAATGCCACGAGCAGGTTGGTACCCAAGGACATGTCGCCCTTGTCGGTACACGGACCGTCGGCGATGACTTCACCCGTCGCCACAACCTGACCCTGGCTAACCAGCGGTGTCTGGTTGAAGCAGGTGCCCTGGTTGGAGCGGACGAACTTACGCACACGGTAGGTGCGCTCGTTGCCGTCATCCTGGGCGATGGTGATCATGTCGGCAGAAACCTCCGACACCGTTCCACCCTGCTCGGCGACGATGACGTCACCAGCATCGACGGCGGCGCGGTATTCCATACCCGTACCGACCAACGGAGCAGCCGAACGCACCAACGGCACCGACTGACGCTGCATGTTGGAACCCATGAGGGCACGGTTGGCGTCGTCGTGCTCCAAGAACGGAATCAGCGCGGTTGCGACCGACACCATCTGGCGTGGCGAGACGTCCATGTAGTCGACATCTTCGGGATGGACGTAGTCCACTTCACCGTTCTTACGACGGATCAGGACTCGCTCATCGGCGAAGGTGTTGTCCTTGTTCAACGGCGAGTTGGCCTGCGCCTTGACGTAGAGGTCTTCTTCGTCGGCAGTCAGGTAATCGATCTGATCGGTGACCTTGCCGTTCTTGACCTTCCGGTACGGCGTCTCCACGAAACCGAACGGGTTGACCCGCGCGAAGGTGGACAGCGAACCGATCAGACCAATGTTGGGGCCTTCTGGAGTTTCGATCGGGCACATACGGCCGTAGTGGCTCGGGTGGACGTCACGGACCTCGAAGCCCGCGCGCTCACGAGACAGACCACCCGGGCCAAGCGCGGACATACGACGTTTGTGCGTCAGGCCGGCCAATGGGTTGTTCTGGTCCATGAACTGGGATAGCTGGGAGGTTCCGAAGAACTCCTTCAGCGATGCCACCACGGGACGAATGTTGATCAGGGTCTGCGGCGTGATCGCTTCGACATCCTGAGTCGTCATCCGCTCGCGAACCACGCGCTCCATGCGGGACAAACCAGTCCGGATCTGGTTCTGGATCAGTTCGCCAACAGTGCGCAGACGACGGTTACCGAAGTGGTCGATGTCGTCGGTCTCAACGCGGATCTCTCCACGGGCGCTGTCCTTGACCTGCTCACCAGCATGCAAACGGATCAGGTAGTCGATCGTGTCCGCGATGTCATCAATGCTCAGGACGTTTTCGGACAGATCCGAATCGCGACCCAGCTTGCGGTTGATCTTGTATCGACCGACCTTGGCCAAGTCGTAGCGCTTCGGGTTGAAGTAGTAGTTGTTCAACAAGGTGCGCGATGCGTCAACTGTGGGCGGTTCACCCGGACGCAGCTTGCGGTAGATATCCAGCAGGGCCTCGTCCTCGGTATTGACCGTGTCCTTCTCGAGGGTCTGGCGGATGGACTCGTACTTGTTGGTGTCGAAGCGTTCCAGGATCTGCTCGGTGGTCATGCCGAGGGCCTTGAGGAACACCGTGACCGGCTGCTTGCGCTTGCGGTCAACGCGGACGCTGACGAGATCCTTCTTGTCGATCTCGAATTCGATCCAGGCACCACGACTCGGAATGATCTTCGCGACGAAGATTTCCTTGTCCGAGGTCTTATCCAGGCTGGTCTCGAAGTAGACGCCTGGGGAACGAACCAACTGAGAGACAACGACGCGCTCGGTGCCGTTGATGATGAAGGTGCCCTCAGGGGTCATCAGCGGGAAGTCGCCCATGAACACCGTCTGGGACTTGATTTCACCCGTGTCGTTGTTCATGAACTCAGCGGTCACGAACAGCGGACGGGAGTAGGTCAAGTCCTTGGAACGGCACTGCTCCAAGGTGTACTTGGGATCTTCGAAGTAGGGATCAGAGAACGACAGCGACATGGTCCCGCTGAAGTCTTCGATCGGGCTGATCTCCGCAAAGATCTCTTCCAGACCGGACGTGGTCGGAACATCTTTGTCACCGCGTTCGATCGCTTCGGCGATACGAGCCTGCCAGGCTTCGTTACCGAGCAAAGTGTCGAACGACGCCTTCTGCAGAGCAAGCAGGTCCGGAACCTCAAGAGGTTCGCGGATCTTTGCGAAGGAGACGCGTGGTGCGAGGGGCGGAGCGGGCGTGATGGGCGTGGTCGTGGCGGCCAACAGAGAACCTTTCGGCAACTGCGCGGTTGTGGTTTGGCGCAGAACACTCACCGGTCAAGCAACAGGTCCCCCCGGACCCCACGTCGACGCATTCGAAGCTGACAACTTCGAGCGGACCTCTGGGCACACGGTTGTTGAACAAGTAGCAGGTGAGAGAGCAGCGCAACAAGAGAGTCTAATACACGTCCTTTTTGCTGCCAACCCCCTCCCCAGGTGACCCGAGTCACTGCCAGGGACATCCGCCGAGAACACCAAACGAGCGGCTCCCTCGTAAGGGAACCGCTCGTTGTGGGGTGTTGCTTGAAGTGGTCTTACTTGATGGTGACGGTTGCGCCGGCGCCTTCGAGGGCTTCCTTTGCCTTGTCAGCAGCTTCCTTGTTGACCTTCTCCAGAACGGGCTTCGGAGCAGACTCAACGAGTTCCTTGGCCTCACCAAGACCCAGCGACGTCAGACCGCGGACCTCCTTGATGACCTGGATCTTCTTGCCGCCGACATCCTCAAGGATGACGTCGAATTCGTCCTGCTCAGCAGCAGCGCCACCGGCGTCGCCGCCAGCAGCAGCCGGTGCACCAGCAGCGGCAACGGCAACCGGAGCAGCCGCAGTCACACCGAAGGTGTCTTCGAACTGCTTAACGAACTCAGAGAGTTCGATGAGGGACATCTCCTTGAACGCATCGAGCAGTTCATCGGTAGAGAGCTTCGCCATGATCGGCCTTTCCTTTCATTTACTCCGCCCGTTGCCCGGGTGGATGTCTGTGTGTTGTGTGGTTGGTCGTACGGGTTCTTACTCAGCAGCTTCGTCAGTTGCTGGGGCTTCTTCGGTTGCCTCGGCGCTGGCTTCGGCAGGGGCTTCATCAACAGGTGCTTCCTCGGCGGGAGCGTCCTCGGCAGGGGCTTCTACTGCGGCGACCGGGCCTTCGGCCTCGACCTTGGCCCGCAACGCATCCACCGTGCGAGCTGCTTGCGACAACGGTGCCGCGAACAGGGAAACTGCCTGCTGCAGCGATGCGTTCATCGCACCAGCCAGCTTCGCCAGCAGAACCTCGCGGCTCTCCAGTTCAGCCAGCTTGCTCAGTTCGGCCGGCTCCAGCAGGGCGCCGTCCATGTAGCCGCCCTTGATAACCAGGGCGGGGTTGTCCTTGGCGAATTGCTTAAGGCCCTTGGCGGCAGCGACCACATCACCGGTGACGAATGCGACTGCACTTGGGCCGACCAGCTTGTCGTCCAAACCCTCGACTCCAGCCTGCTTGGCAGCCAGCTTGGTCAGGGTGTTCTTCACGACGGCGTACTCGGCGTGCTCACCGAGCGCGGTACGCAGCTCTTTGAGCTGGGCGACCGTCAGACCGCGGTACTCGGTCAGCACTGCTGCCGACGAGTTGGAGAAGCGGTCGGCGAGTTCGGCAACTGCCGTTGCCTTGTCATCGCGTGCCATGGGCACTCCTTACGAAATCGGTGACCGGTGAGTCTGACAGTCGTAACGAGGCCGAAAAACAAAATCCCGGGCGCAGGATGCGCACCGGGAGACAGAGTCGATGTGTCGACGATCTTCCTTGCTACACCTGCGCGGGCGTCCGATTCGGACCTTCGCCTCTCGTCATGCCAGAGGGACCAGCGGTCTTGGGTTATTCACCAGAGTACAGGTGCCGGAATCTCACCAGCACCTGTACCCCATTGAGTTATTACTCGGCAGCGGCTGCCGAAGTCGTTGATACGCGAGTCACGCTGGGATCAATCTGGATTCCTGGACCCATCGTGGTGGAGACGACGACCTTCTTCAGGTACGTGCCCTTGGCGCTGGACGGCTTCAAACGAAGCACCTCATCCAGAGCAGCGGCGTAGTTCTGCGCCAATTGCTCCGGGGAGAAGCTGGCCTTGCCGATGACGAACTGCAGGTTCGAGTGCTTGTCCACGCGGAACTCGATCTTTCCGCCCTTGATCTCACCCACTGCCTTAGCGACATCGGGGGTGACGGTTCCGGTACGTGGGTTCGGCATCAAACCACGAGGGCCGAGCACCTTACCGAGCTGACCGACCTTGCCCATCAGTTCCGGAGCAGCAACCACTGCGTCGAAGTCAGTCCAGCCGCCCTTGACCTTTTCGATCAAGTCATCGGCACCGACGAAGTCGGCGCCAGCTTCGCGAGCAGCATCAGCCTTGTCACCAGCGGCGAAGACCAGCACGCGGGCAGTCTTACCGGTGCCGTTGGGCAGGTTGACGGTGCCGCGAACCATTTGGTCGGACTTACGCGGGTCCACACCCAGGCGCATCGCGATCTCGACCGTGGAATCGAACTTGGTCGTGGAGTTCTCCTTGGCCAAGGTCAACGCCTCGATGGGTTCGTAGACCTGCTTCTCGTCCCGCTTGCTCTCCGCGTTGCGGTAGTTCTTTCCGTGCTTCATTTCTTCTCCCTTGTGCGTCCGGTAGTGACGATCAACCACCGGATGTGGTGCGGACCGGGACGGTCCTCCCACGGTTATTTGGTGTTAATGGATGGGGCTAGTTGACGGTAATGCCCATGGAACGAGCAGTACCTTCAATGATCTTGGTTGCCGCGTCGATGTCGTTAGCGTTGAGGTCAACCATCTTCGACTCGGCGATCTCCTGGGCCTGAGCCTTGGTGATCGAGCCGACTGGCTTCAGCGGATTGCCGGAGCCCTTCTGCAGGCCAGCGGCCTTCAGGATGAGTTTCGCGGCGGGCGGAGTCTTGGTGATGAACTCGAACGAGCGATCTTCAAAGACGGTGATCTCAACCGGGATCACCTGTCCGCGCTGGCCTTCGGTTGCTGCGTTGTAGGCCTTGCAGAACTCCATGATGTTGACGCCGTGCTGACCCAGCGCGGGGCCAACGGGCGGGGCAGGGTTGGCCTGTCCAGCTTGGATCTGCAACTTGATAAGGCCGATGACCTTCTTCTTCGGTGCCATGGTCTGTTCCTGTGTTCCGATCTAGTTCTTTTGGATCTGATTGAAGTTGAGTTCGACGGGGGTTTCCCGGCCGAAGATTTCTACCAAGCCAACGATCTTCTGAGCATCGATGTTGATCTCGGAGATGGTGGCGTGCAGGGTGGCGAACGGGCCGTCGATAACGGTGACCGAGTCTCCGACAGCGACGTCGATCTCCAGTTGCGGTGCAGGGGCAGCGGCTCCTGGCGTTCCCGCACCGGCATCTGCTGCGGCCGCAGCAACCGGCTGCTTCTCTGGCTCTGGAGCCAGCATCGTGAAGATTTCTTCCGTGGTCAACGGCACCGGCTGGCGGGCGTTGCCCACGAATCCAGTGACCCCCGGAGTGTGGCGCACGACGCCCCACGATTCATCGGTGAGTTCCATGCGAACCAGCACGTACCCGGCGAACTTGTTGCGGGTACGGGTCTTCTTCTCACCGTTCTTGATCTCGGTGTACTGCTCGGTCGGAACCTGGACGTCGAAGATGTAATCCTCCATGTCCATCGTCTTGATGCGGTTCTCGATGTTGGTCCGAACCTTGTTCTCGAAACCGGAGTACGAGTGCACGACGTACCAATCGCCGATTTGGAACTCCAACTCACGGCGTAGCGCTTCGCGAGGGTCTTCCGGCTCAGCTTCTTCGGCGGGCGCTTCTTCAGCAGCTTCTTCGGCTACGGCTGCCTCGGCCTCAACTACTGCCTCAGCCTCAACCGGCTCGTCTGATTCAGCGTCTGGTTCGTCCGCTGCCTCGACCTCGGCGACTTCCTCGGCAGCCTGCTCATCAGACACATCGTCAGAGAAGCTGTCTTCAAACTCGGCATCGGCTGGCGTATCGGTGTTCTCTTCCTCGACATCGTCAAAGGCATCCGGATTGTCACCGGTCAACGAGGAATCGCGCAGCAGGTCATCGCTGAGGCCTGGTTCGTCGACCGTGCCCGGCTCCGAACCCAGTTGCGCCGTCGCCGAGTCGTCCCCATCGGTGTACTCGTCCTGACCCGACAGGTCATCGCTGCCAGCACCGAACTCCTCGCGGATTTCGGCATTGCTGACTACCCCATCGGCGTCGACCTCTTCGGCCGCATCGGCATCGAGCACTTCGCCAAAATCTCCATCTTCGATGAGATCGGCGGAGAACTCTGCCTCCTGGTCACGCCCAGCTTCGTTGTCCGACACTGCTCGTCCTTGTCCGTCGTTCACGATCGTCTCTTGTGTGTGGCTTCGGTCAACCGAAGATCCACAGCACAACCTTCAAGAACACGAAGTCCAGCAAGCCGATGAACAAGGCCATCATGACCACGAACACCAGGACGATCCACGTCCAGTTGATCAGCTCATTGCGGGTCGGCCAGATGACCTTGCGCAGCTCAGCAACTACTTGCCGGAAGAACAAAGCCATTCGGGCAAAGATGCCCTTCCGGTCTGCGTCCTTCTTCTTCTTGCCCTTTTTCTTCGCCACATCAGTGGAGGCACCCGTGTTGTCAGAGGAGTTGGCCTCAACCAACTCATCCGGCACCTTGTCGGCGTCGCTCACACAAACCTCCGTGCTATCCGTGACGAAATCAGATACATCTGTGCGGCCGATTCTCAACGGCTGAGCACGTCAGCATCTGCAGGGCCGGAGGGACTCGAACCCCCAACCTGCCGCTTTGGAGACGGCTGCTCTACCAATTGAGCTACGGCCCTTGGTGGCTGCATCAACGGTCGTCGCGCACGCCTACTTCGACCCTGTCTGCGGCATGGCTGCGCCAAGGAAATGCAGGATTTGGATCGTAGAAGACGCACAAACGTCCGGTGTCACAACACCAAGTTCGGACCAGTCTACGGCAGTGACGGTCGGCTGGTCACTAGTGGACCGAGGATTTGTCATTCCCCGACTCGTCGTGCCTGCCACAAGGCAAAGCGACCAGCCAACGCGCTGCTCACCGCGCCCGGGAGGTTACGAAAACTCGAATGTGGGACAAGATAGACCCATGACTCACGCCCGCATTAGCGCCCGAATCGCCGCGATCTCCGAATCAGCCACCCTCGCCGTCGATGCCAAGGCCAAGGCGTTGAAGGCGGCCGGCCGGCCAGTCATCGGATTCGGAGCAGGCGAACCGGACTTTCCTACTCCTGACTACATCGTCCAGGCAGCTATCGAGGCATGCAGCAATCCGGCGAACCACCGCTACACCCCAGCAGGCGGAATGCCAGCCCTGAAGGAAGCCCTGGTTGCCAAGACCCTGCGTGATTCCGGATACGAGATCGAACCCAGCCAAGTACTGGTGACGAACGGCGGCAAGCAAGCCATCTACAACGCTTTTGCCGCCCTATGCGATCCCGGCGACGAGGTCATCGTCCCCGCCCCGTACTGGACCACCTACCCCGAATCCATCAAGTTGGCAGGCGGCGTACCGGTCGTAGTGAACACCGACGAGACCACTGGGTACCTGGCGAGCGTCGAACAACTTGAGGCCGCTCGCACTGAACGCACCAAGATCCTGCTGTTTGTCTCTCCTTCTAACCCAACCGGAGCCGTCTACCCGAAGGATCAGGTTCGCGCTATCGGCGAATGGGCTGCCGAGCATGGCATTTGGGTCATCACCGACGAGATCTACGAACACCTCGTGTACGGCGATACCGAGTTCACCTCCATCGCGACCGAGGTTCCCGAACTGGGCGACAAGGTCGTCATCGTCAACGGAGTGGCAAAGACCTACGCCATGACCGGTTGGCGAGTGGGCTGGTTGATCGGCCCGAAAGATGTCGTGAAGGCAGCAACCAATCTGCAATCGCATGCCACAAGCAATGTGGCCAATGTGTCTCAGATCGCTGCGCTGGCTGCCGTCTCTGGTGACTTGTCCGCTGTGGATCAAATGCGGACCGCGTTTGACCGCCGACGTCAGACGATCGTTTCCATGCTCAACCAGATCGATGGCGTCGAATGCCCCGAACCTCAGGGTGCGTTCTACGCCTACCCGAGCGTGAAGGCCTTGATCGGGTCGTCCATCCGCGGGCGACACGTCACCAGTTCGTCTGAGTTGGCGGCGATCATCCTGGATGAGGCAGAAGTTGCTGTTGTGCCAGGTGAGGCGTTCGGTACCGATGGATACCTGCGCTTGAGCTACGCATTGTCTGACGACGACTTGACTGAAGGCGTGACTCGAATCGCGAACCTGCTGGGGGAAGCAAACGCCTAAAGCTGGCATCCGATCAGTCGGGGTTCGGCCACAAGTTCGACTCCAAACGTCGACCGCACTCCATCGCGCACCGCGCGGGCAACGGAAAGTACGTCGTTTGTGCTCGCTTGCCCGCGGTTGGTGATCGCCAAGGTGTGTTTGGTCGATAGACCAGCGGCGGCGTCGAGGTCATCGGGCCAACCCTTGCTGAATCCCGCATGATCGATCAGCCAGGCGGCACTGAGTTTGACGTGTGCGTCATCGCCAGCCACAGGGAAGCGCGGCGCATCTTCGGGAAGCGCTTCGACAACCTGTGTGTTCACGATCGGGTTGGTGAAGAAAGAACCCACGCTCCAGGTATCGACGTCGTCGATGTTGAGCACCATCCCCTTGGATCGACGAATATCGAGTACCGCGCGACGCACTCCTTCGGCATCAACATCGGCACCAAGCTCCACGTTGAGCCGACGAGCAAGGTCGTCGTAGGCAACAACATGCCGCTGGGGCTGACTGGACAGTCGGAACACCACTCGCAGGATCAGCCAACGATCAGGTTGTTGTTTGAATCTGCTGTCGCGGTAGCTGAATCGGCAATCTCGGTGGTTGATCGTGACCACCTCACATCGCTGACGGTCAAACGCCTCGACGTGATCGATGAAGCTGGCAACCTCATGACCGTATGCGCCGACGTTTTGGATCGGAGTGGCTCCGACCGAACCAGGAATTCCAGAAAGAGCAGCGAGTTCGCCGTACCCGTCGGCCACCATCTGGGCCACGAATGGGTCCCATCGTTCCCCGGCGGCAACTGACGCGAGCACATCATTACCCGCCGCGCTGCGTTCTACTCCACGACTACGTACCTGGATAACGACCCCGTCGAAACCCTCATCAGAAATCACCACATTGCTGCCACCCCCGATGAGCAGCAGCGGAACCCCTGCAGCGTCCAACTTGCTCACGGCGGCAACCAGTTCTGCCGAGCGGGTCAATTCAATAAACTGCCGGGCAGGACCCCCGACTCGCATCGTGGTCATCGGGGCCAGTGGAACGTCGGTCTCAATCCCGGGCAGCCCAAGGTCTAGGGCGGGATCGGTCTCGGCGGTCATGGGCGCAACGTTAGCGCCTACTAGTGGCTCAACTGGCAAGACGAAGAACAGCGCGCGCTTTGCCCAGGACCTCATCCTCACCACTGGTGGCATGGATATCGACAGTGACCGTTCCCGCCGAATCGTCCTTCTCTACGACCGTGCCATTCACCACGATGGTGGCGCCTTTGTCGTCGTCGGGTACAACGACAGGCTTGGTGAATCGCACCGAGTAGTCCACAACTCCCGCAGGATCTCCTGCGTAGTTAGACAGCACTCGGCCAACTTGGGCCATCGTGTACATCCCATGGGCGATCACATCCGGCAGCCCGACGACCTTCGCGAATCGCTCGTTCCAGTGGATCGGGTTGAAGTCGCCAGAGGCTCCGGCGTACATGACCAGGTTGATGCGCTGGACATTGATGCGCTTCTCACCAAGTTCGTCGCCGACTTGTACGTCTGTCAGGGTCGCCATCGTTGTCACCCTTCGTCCGTCTGTGGGGCGGTGCCACGCGACACCGTGATGCTTTGCGTCTTGACGATTGGGTCGCCATCGACGGTCCGAATGAGCTGATCCAGCGTGAGGATCTCGTTCTTGCCCTTGCTGACGATGTCCGCGATGGTCGATTCGACAACCACGTCGTCACCAGCGCAGAGCGGACGCACAAAATCGAAGCCTTGTTCGCCGTGCACGATCCGGCTGTAGTCCACTCCAAGGTCGGGGTTCATCAACAGACCAGCCATTGCTCGGTAGGTGATGGAAAAACCGAAAGTAGGGGGAGCGACAAGATCAGGATGACCGGCAGCCTTAGCCGCTTCGACGTCATGACAAACCGGGGAGAACTCACCAATCGCAATCGCGAATTCGCGAATCTTCTCGCGCCCGACGAGGTAGTTGTCTTCAGACGTAAACGTCCGGCCGATCCAGTCCCGGTTAATCGCCACTACATTCCACCCAACTGTCCACCGGTGACGGGGATCGTGACACCGGAGATGAAGTCCGCGTCACTCGACACCAAGAAGGCGTGCGTATTGGCAATGTCTTCTGGCTGACCGAAGCGACCCAGCGCAATCATCATCCTCATCATCTGACGAGTCTCCTCAGGGATGCCAACCGTGTCACCCGGCTTCTTCGCAGCAGTCATGGGAGTTTCGATGAATCCTGGCGCGACCGCGTTGACATTGATGCCGAACGGACCAAGTTCGCGGGCCAGCGTCTTGACCGTGGAGATGATCGCGCCCTTGGCGGCGGTGTAGTTGTACTGACCGGGGTTGCCCATCAGAGCTGCAATGCTGGAGGTGAAGACCAACTTGCGGTTGTAGGCCACTGCACCGTTCTCGGCGATCTCTTTCTTGGCGACCTCGCGCAGGTAGGGCATGGCAGCTAGTGAGGTGTGGAAGCCCGTCTTGAGGTTGGCATCGAACACGGCATCGAAGAGTTCATCAGTCATGCCGTGGAACATCTTGTCTCGGGTGATGCCAGCGTTGTTGACGATGATGTCCAGCTTGCCGAACTGATCGACAGTGGTGCTCACGAGCCGTTCCGCTTCGGCGAGGTCAACCGTGTTGGCAGCAACCGCAGCCGCTTTGCCTCCTGCATTGGTGATCAGATCCACGGTTTGTTGCGCCGCAGCTTGATCCAAATCGTTCACCACAACCGCGGCACCATCAGCGGCCAACCGCACGCACGTTGCCTGGCCAATTCCTCGCGCACCACCGGTCACGATCGCTACCCGGTCATCAAGTCGTCCCACGTCTACTCCCTTGTGCTGGCCAGTCACGCTGGCGGGTCGTCAGCACGTTATCTGACGACAGGTGCGGGCACGACGAAGGCCGGAGACGGCCACCCATGTGGCTGCTCCGGCCTTGCGCTGACGTCTGTGTCAGCGAGTCTCTTTGTGCTCCGTGTGCTTTCCGCAACGCGGGCAGAACTTCTTCATCTCGATCCGGTCAGGATCGTTACGACGGTTCTTCTTGGTGATGTAGTTGCGTTCTTTGCAGTCCGCGCACGCGAGGGTGATCTTCGGACGAACGTCTGACGCCTTAGCCATTACCGCTTGCCTTTCTTGTGCCGCCTGGCAGTGCACCGGCGACGGGTTGTCGATGTTCTTTAGTAGCGAGGGCCGGACTCGAACCGGCGACACCACGATTATGAGCCGTGTGCTCTAACCACCTGAGCTACCCCGCCAAACTGTCGAGGCGCCAGCCCCGTAACGAGCCCCTTTACGGAATCGAACCGTAGACCTTCTCCTTACCATGGAGACGCTCTACCGACTGAGCTAAAGGGGCGGTGAAAGCAACCTGACAAGGCTACACGCAAGCCGGAAGTTCAGGCACCCCCGGTTGGGTCTGCTGATCCGTCGGTGACCTCTAGTGGTTCAGAACTCTTGATTGCCTTACGACTCAGGAGTCGATCGAGGCCCCAATAGATCGCAGCCAACGCCAGCCCAAAGACGGCAATTCCCAGGATGTTGACCGTGACTTGGGCATAGCCCAACTTGTCGACATCCAAGAACGGATAGGGATAAGAGTCGCCATTGCGGAAGCCGTGCTTGTAGACCGCGCCACGGGTCAACGCAAACGCCAACCAGATGATCGGCAGGATCAACACGGAGAAAAACGTCTTGGCGAAGATCCTTGGGCGCGGTCCGAACACGAGCCATGCAGCGATCGTCGCCCACGGCATGAAGTAGTGAACGATGTCATTGGACAGAGTACTCATGGGCGGGAAGGTCTTTCCGGCATAGAGCGGAGCCAAGACCAATGCATAGATGATCCCGGTGACCGTCATCATCACCAACGCGGTCAATCTGATCCAACGGAAGAACGTTGTATTTCGGGCCGGGTTGAGGGCCACCAAGATGAGAACGATGAAGTTGGTGATGTTCGACCACATGGTGAAGTAGCTCAACGTGTTGAACGCACCGGCAAATCCGCGAATTGCCTTGTCTCCAGCGGCAGCAGGTTCGAACTGCATCGAGTAGAAACTCGCGGCAATTCCGACGAATGCCGTCAACGCCAGCAGGCCATGAACCACTCGTGAAGCAGTGAACCAGCCAGTGTTCGGCTTCGGCATAGCCGTGATCTCTGTGGCGTCAATGGACTGCCCAGTCTCGGTCGTCATAGATCAACGCTAGTCCCGGAAATAGCGTTGAAGCGCCTTGTCGTCAGCCCTTCGCGCATAACTGTCCGCGACTACATCGCCGCCTACTGGACTAACTGATCGACCGAATGTGAACGCTGGCGCTGCAGAAACTGGCTCAACTCTGTTCGACTAGGTAGGGAGTAACTCCGAAGTAACTTCGAGGGCGATCCAACCGAGCAACTCGCATTCCAAGAAAATTCTGGAGGCAGGCCCATGCAATCCATGTCCACCCGCGCTGTTGCCGGTGCCGCTGTTGCTGGCTCAATGGCCATGGCGCTGCTTGTTCCCACCAGCGCTCAAGCATCCAGCGGCTCTGCCTCATGGACCAGCGGGGAAGCCATCTGGAAAGTGCCTGCGAACGTCAGCAAGATTTCCATCGAAGCCACCGGGGCGAGCGGCGGCGGCGGAACCGGCGGCAGCCATCCCAGTGGGGGCGGTGCAGGAGCCAAGATCGTGTTGAAGAACGTGCCCGTCACCGCGGGTTCCAGCCTTCGTGTCTGGGTCGGAGGTCGCGGGTATGCCGCCGATCCGGGAAACACCGGCGGCGGCAGTGGAGGCGGACCCACGGTGATCGATACCGGCGATACAACCGTTGCCAAAGCGATCCTGGTTGCCGGTGGCGGCGGAGGCGGAGCTGCCAGTAATACGAGTGTCGCCAATGGAGCAAACGGCGCATATAACAACACCGCCGCAGGTGGCGGCGTTGCCGGAGCAGGCCAATCCCAGAGTGTCGGCTCATCTGGCGGTGGCCACGACGGCATCGGCGGTATTGCGGGAAATGCCAGCTATAAGGGAGCGGCCGGCAATGACGGACTCTCTGGTCACGGAGGAATGGGCGGCGGAAGCGCCGGCAAACCGGATATTGACGGTGGTGACTCACCAGCCGGCGGCGATGGCATTGGCGGTTATGGCGTCAACGGTGGTGCCAGTGACTCTGCAGGTGGTGGGGGCGGGGGCGGTTACGGTGGCGGTGCAGGCGGCGGTTCCAACTTCGACACGATCGCCGTTTCTGGTGGAGCGGGGGGCTCAGGTGTCTTCGGTATTGGCAAGAAAGCCACCTCGATCACGTACTCCCCAGCCAATAACACGGTCGCAGCAGGTTCGGATGGCCATGACGGCTTCGTCAAAATCACCTGGACGACCGACCCTGTGCCGCCAACTCTGAAAGCACCAGGCAAGCCACGTGCTGTCACGGTCAGTGGCACACCGACCTCAGCGAAGCGCACGATTTCATGGAAGAAGCCGAGCAAGGGTGGGGCCGTTAAGCATTACCTCGTCAAGGTGAAGCAGAAGGGCATGATGATGCCGCTCTACACCAAGACGGTGAAGTCGAACGTCAAGAAGGTGACGATCTCTCGCGCCATGCTGCTGTCGAAGAGCGTTCGCATCCTGCGAGGCGATGTCCGTGGTCCGTTCCACTACGTCGCGTACGTCTATGCGAAGAACTCCAAGGGAACCAGCCCTGCTGGAAAGATGGCGTTCACGGTCAAGCCCTAACACCGCTCGCACAAAGAGCCAGGCCGAAGCCTGGCTCGTGTGTGGCGGGTAGTGCAACCGCATGGATCGCTAAGAAACCAATCCACGCTCCCTTCATCAACTACCGCTCACACAAAGAGCCAGGCCGAAGCCTGGCTCGTGTGTGGCGGGTAGTGGATTCGAACCACTGTAGGCATAAGCCGACGGATTTACAGTCCGCTCCCATTGGCCGCTCGGGCAACCCGCCTGGGCTCTTGCTGAGCGGATGCAAGGATACACACCAACAGGACTCGTCATTGAGGAGAGCAACCATGGCTGACAGCAGCTTCGACATCGTGAGCAAGGTCGATCGACAAGAGGTCGACAACGCGCTCAATCAAACGGCGAAGGAACTGTCCCAACGATTCGACTTCAAGAACACGGGCGCAGGCATCGAATGGAAAGGCGAGTTCAGCGTCGAGCTGGTTGCCAATACCGAAGAACGCGTGAGTGCGGCATTGGGCGTCTTTCAGGACAAACTCATCAAGCGCAAGATTTCGCTGAAAGCTCTCGACGCAGATGAGCCTCGTCAGTCGGGCAAAGAGTCCAAGATTTCCGCCACGTTGTCCGATGGCATCACGCAGGAACAGGCCAAGAAACTCGGCAAGCTGATTCGCGATGAGGGACCAAAAAGCGTGAAGGTGCAGATCCAAGGGGACGAGGTACGCGTCAGTTCCAAGTCACGCGATGACCTGCAGGCCGTTCAAACGCTGGTACGTGAAGCCGACTTGGACTTCGCCACCCAGTTCGTCAACTATCGCTAGGACCAACAAGCTGCGCGAGGCCGTCGATTCCCAGCACGAGGTTCGGACGCTGATCCGCTGCGTTCGGGATCTCGCTGAATACCAGCGCATCCGTCGGGCAAACATCTACGCAGATTCCGCAATCCATGCAGAGGCCGTAGTCGATGGTGAAGGACTCCAACTGCAGAGTGGAACGGCCACGAGGTCCGGCATCTGCGTCGTGGACACGTTGTGCACTGAGGTCGATGCACCAAGCCGGACACTGTCGGACACAGATCATGCAACTGGTACACAGTTCGGCTCGCAGACCGATGGATGCGCGGTAGCTCACGAGGACCACTCCTCGCGATTGCCCGGCACTTGACGCGGCCTGCGACGACGGGGTGATTCCTGCCCGTCATGACCTGGGTCTTGTGAACCCGGCCATTCGTGATCCAGTCGGGCACCCAATGCAGTTCGGCGTAGTAGTGGTGGGTCGTCGCTATCTCCGCGCCATCCCACACCACCTCGGTCTGGGCGGAACTGCACACCCAACAGGTCGTGGGTTTCTCGCTCGTACCAGTCTGCGCCTGGATGTGACTCAACGATTGAGTCCAACGTCTCGGTAGCCCCGATGGTGGTGCGCACGGTGACAGCGTCACCGCCGGTGGCATCGCAGAGCCGGGTCATCACCTGGATGTGGCCGGAACCCACATCAACCCCGGCGAGGAACACCACCTGCACACGCCCCTGCTGTGCTTGTTGTTGGGCATGCTCTCGCCATTGCTCCACTGGTACTTCTTGCTCATGGACGCTCATGCGTGCTCCACGTCCGACATTGCCAATTCGTCCAAGACAACCTGCAGATCCTCCGGCCGAGGAGGACAACCTGCGATGAATCGATCGACCGGAATCAGTTCGCCGATCCCCGGGAGCACGGCATAGGAATCCCAGTAGGGACCACCACTGATCGTGCACGCACCGAAGGCGACCACGGCCCGTGGGGAAGGCAGCGCATCGAACTCTTGCTTGACTCGATCGGCATTGACTCGAGCGACCGTGCCCGCAACAACCAGCACGTTCAGGGGGTCAAGAAGCTCGTTTTGTTCGCCATTAGGACGCCAAGTTCTGATCCCCTGCTCACTCTCAACAGCGCAGCAGGCAAGATTGAGACCGTGAACGACCACCGGGCGTCGGGATTGTGGAGCCCGATCGTCATCGCAAACACGCGATGAAGCGTCGTCGTTCATCAACTGCTCGCTCACACTGCCTAAGGCTAATGCGCTGACCCGAGCAGTTGAACCGCTGGACGAGAACGGACACTAGAGAACGTGGCAAAGCAGACAGTTCAAGTCGACAAGGTCATCATCCGGTTTGCCGGAGACTCTGGCGACGGCATGCAGCTCACGGGTGACCGCTTCACTTCTTCCACTGCCAGCTTCGGTAACGACCTATCAACGTTGCCCGACTTCCCGGCAGAAATCCGTGCACCAGCAGGAACTTTGCCCGGGGTTTCGGCCTTCCAACTTCACTTCGCCGATCACGAAATCATGACCCCCGGCGATGCCCCGAACGTACTGGTCGCGATGAACCCAGCCGCGTTGAAAGCCAACCTTGGTCAGCTTCCACGTGGCGCGGACATCATCGTGAACACCGACGAGTTCACCAAACGAAACCTCACCAAGGTGGGGTACGACACCAATCCGATCGAAGACGATTCATTGGAATCGTGGAACGTGCATCCGGTGGCGTTGACCTCGCTCACCGTAGAGAGCCTCAAAGAATTCGACATCACCAAGAAAGAGGCTGAGCGAGCGAAGAACATGTTCGCTCTTGGCCTGTTGTCGTGGCTGTATGGCCGACCAACTGAAGGAACCGAAACGTTCCTCAAAGAGAAGTTCGGCAAGAAGCCAGAGATCTTGGCAGCCAACCTCAAAGCACTGAAGGACGGCTGGAACTTCGGTGAGACAACGGAAGATTTCTCAATCCGTTACGAGGTCAAGCCTGCCCCGCTGAACGCCGGTACGTACCGCAACATCAATGGAAACCTGGCTCTGGCGTATGGATTGATCGCTGCTGCTCACCAGACGAAGCTGCCGCTGTTTCTCGGTTCGTACCCGATCACGCCCGCCTCGGACATCTTGCATGAACTCAGTAAGCACAAGGACTTTGGCGTTCGCACCTTCCAGGCCGAAGACGAAATCGCTGGTATCGGTGCTGCACTAGGTGCGGCCTACGGTGGATCGCTGGCTATCACCACCACCTCTGGCCCTGGCGTTGCCCTGAAGTCCGAGGCCATCGGCTTGGCAGTTGCTTTGGAACTTCCGCTGATCATCATTGATGTGCAGCGCGGTGGACCTTCCACTGGACTTCCGACGAAGACCGAACAGGCGGACCTCCTGCAAGCCATGTACGGCCGCAACGGTGAGGCACCGGTGCCAATCGTCGCGCCGCAGTCTCCTGCCGACAACTTCAATGCCGCATTGGAAGCCGCTCGGATCGCAACCACCTATCGGACCCCGGTCTTTTTGCTGTCGGACGGCTACTTGGCGAACGGCTCCGAGCCGTGGCGCGTCCCTGAGGTTTCCGAACTGCCCGACCTGACGGTCACGTTTACGGATAGCCACAACTGGACGGCCGAGGATGGCACCACCGAATTCATGCCGTTCGCGCGGGACCCAGAAACCTTGGCTCGACCATGGGCAGTTCCCGGCACACCCGGTTTGGAGCACCGCATCGGTGGGATCGAAAAGGCCGACGTCACTGGCCACATCTCCTACGACCCGGACAACCATGACTTCATGGTTCGTACGCGCCAAGCAAAGGTGGATGGCATCGCCAGCACCATTGCGGATCTGACGGTTGACGATCCCAGCGGGGAAGCCACGACTCTGGTGATCGGCTGGGGGTCAACGTTCGGCCCAATCGGGGCAGCGGTAAAGCTGATTCGTAACCGTGGCGGCAAGGTCGCCCAAGCGCATTTGCGGCACCTGAATCCGATGCCTGCCAATACCGGTGAGGTGTTGAAGCAGTACGACCACGTGATCGTTCCCGAAATGAACCTTGGGCAATTAGCCCTGTTGCTCCGCGGGAAGTACCTGGTGGATGCCATCGGGTTCAACAAGGTTCGCGGCTTGCCGTTCAAGGCCGAAGAGCTCGCCGAGGTGATCGCCACGTATGTCGACACCAACAACGCGAATGAAGGATCGTCCAATGGCTGACGTAGACCTAACCGACTCCGCTGTGCCGGTGAAGCTGACAGCGAAGGACTTCAAGAGCGACCAAGAAGTGCGCTGGTGCCCTGGTTGTGGTGACTACGCGATCCTCGCTGCGGTGCAGTCGTTCCTGCCGGAACTGGGTATCCCCCGCGAGAACATCTGCTTTATCTCCGGGATCGGCTGCAGCTCCCGCTTCCCGTACTACCTGACGACGTACGGCATGCATTCCATCCATGGACGCGCACCGTCCATCGCGACTGGCCTCGCAGTGTCTCGCCCGGACCTGTCGGTCTGGGTGGTCACTGGCGACGGTGACGCCTTGAGCATCGGTGGCAACCACCTGATCCATGCTTTGCGCCGCAACGTCAACCTGAAGATTCTGTTGTTCAACAACCGCATCTACGGATTGACCAAGGGGCAGTACTCGCCCACCTCCGAGCAGGGCAAGGTCACTAAGTCCACGCCGATGGGTTCGCTGGACTACCCGTTCAATCCGCTGTCGTTGGCGATTGGCGCAGAGGCCACGTTCGTCGCACGCACGGTCGATTCCGATCGCAAGCATCTGACCGATGTGCTGCGCCAAGCCAGCCAACATGAAGGCACGGCGCTGGTGGAGATCTACCAGAACTGCAACATCTTCAATGACGGCGCTTTCGACCTGCTGAAGAACCCAGAGACGCGCGACGACGAAGTCATCCCGCTGGTTCAAGACCAGCCGATCATCTTCGGCGCCGAGGGCCAGCACTGCGTGGTTCGCACCGAACACGGCAGCCTGCAGATCGTCCCCACCGATTCAGTCGACCCGGTTGAAATCGTGGTGCACGATGCACACCACCCAGACACCGCCACTGCGTTCGCACTGTCACGCCTATCCGATCCGGAGACGTTGCACCAAACCCCCATCGGAGTTCTGCGTGATGTTCAACGGCCCAGCTACGACCGCCTCATGCAGTCGCAACTAGAGACCGCTCAAGAACAAGGCTCTGGCGATCTACAAGCCATGCTTCGCGGTGCCGACACCTGGACGATCGACTAACTCGTCTCAGGCTCTGCTCGCCCCATGGTTTGCGGTGGACTTCCGTAAACCCCGGGGCCATCAACATCGAGTTCAGATAGCCACTTCTTAGCGATCTCGTACGACTCGACGTTGTTCTCCTGCGTCTTGCCGAACTCCCAGGGACGGGCAGCAGGTGGCCAGTTTCCCGGCACATACAGAATCGTTCGATCCTGGTGCAGAGCAAGATCGACCTTGACTTGCTGGCCGGTAAACATGGCCGCTGCACGCAGGATCGTATGGCCCAGTGTGGGCGTGGTGCGTGGGGCGAACAAGGCGAACGCGGCGTCGAAAACAACGATTGTGTTCGCGCCGTTCTGCGCAGCAACTCCAATAGGGACGTTGGCTAGCACACCACCGTCGATGTAATGCCCGCCATCTCGTTCCACTTCCGGGAAGACACCGGGAATCGCGATACTGGCCACCAATGCGGAGATCAGATCGCCGGAACTGAACTGAGCGATATCGCCGGTCACCGCATCAGCAGCAACCGCAATCATGGGCAATTGCAGCTCATTGAAATCACGGGCAACCAAGGCGTCCGTGATCATCTTGCGGACCGACTTGGGGTTCGCGATGTGAGACTGCATCGTCATGGTGTTGCGCATCGCTTGGGCAGTGGTGCCAAAGACGGTTTCCCGCGTCACTCCCGACCAGATTGCAGACAATCGGTCGCCCGCCACCTCAGGGTTTTCCGCTACGGCTGCCGCGTGCAGTGACCCCACCGATGTACCGACGGTGAAGTCAGGAACGATCCCAGCTCGTTGCACGGCACGTAGTTGTCCGACCTGTACGGAACCGTAGGAACCGCCCCCACCAAAGACGAAAGCAATCGGTCTCGGTAAGTCATCGAACTGTCCAGACACGAAGAACAAGTGTGGCCGAAATGCAGTCCCCGATGTCGGATGGAAGACCGTCAATCCTGTCCGATATTTATTTCCGACATCCCGAACTCAGATGCCATCCTCTGACTGTTCTTCGGGGCACTTTGGTGTCGCTAGTCCGAGCAAGACGACACGGTTGCTGTCCTCGTACACGTACTGCTTATTTGCATACTGATATGCCGTCCGCACTCCCGTTGCAGACCCTTTTCCGGATTTCACGGTTCGCACCCGCAACAACAGCTCGTAGGTATCGCCAGGAGAAATCGAGGCTCCTTGCGCCACTATCCGATGACTCCATTGCAGCGGAGGATCGTAGTCATTGGGGTGCATAGGGACTGAAGTGATGAAAGTTCGTCCCGGCGGAGACTCTCCAGGAACCAAGACCTGTTCAAGGATTTCAACGTTGTCACTCTCGATAAAGCTGGCCCCCGAGATCCGCACATCGGATGACCCATTATTGGTCAACGTCCGTGCACCAAGCCAGCTTTCACTTTGCGTCTTGTCCGCACAAGAAGTCCACGGATCGAACGGACCCTCTTTCTTGAGAATCTCCGCATTAAGCGGCCCATCCATCGATGGCTCCTGGCTACGCGTTACACAACCTGTCACTAGAAGGACAGACAAAACCGCCACAGCCAGACGCATCCATTTCACGGTATTCAATCCACGATCACGAAGACGAGTCACTAGCCGGAGGGAACTCATCCGGACATTCGGGGGTTTTCAGTCCCAGAACCGCAGAACGGGTCGTCTCCTTGTGTGCGAATGTCTTACCGGCATATGAGTAGGTAGTCATCACGCCGTTGAACATTCCCTCACCGGTTCCATGCACACCAATCCTGAGAACCAACTCATATGAAACACCTGGTTTGAGTGTTGCCCCAACCGCTGAGACCCGCTGATCCCATTGATAGTGCGGTTTCCCATACCCAGTCTGATCAAAAGGAACCCCAGTGATCAAAGTCCTTCCAGGCGCTTTTTCTGGAACCAAAACTGATTCGTACAGAGTGATATTGCTGTCATTCATTAAGGAGACTGTCTCGATTACGGCGGCACTGTCCCCATGGTTCGTCATAGTCCGAGCCCCAAACCAGCTCTGCTCATGTGAAGCTTCCGCACACGACATCACTGGACCTTGAGCCGCTTCCCCTTGATTGATTGGCCCACCTTCCGAGATAGCCGAAGATGCGCCCGAGACGCCCGAAGACGCCCGACACCCTGACAACAGCAACAACAAACACAACGATCCGAGAAGCATGCGCAGACGCATAGGTCTAACCACCGATCACGATGACGCGGCCAGGATCTTGGGTAACCGGGCCGTCAAGACCACAGGCCTTTACCCGCGTATATCCGCTTCGCGGACCTACTAGGAGAAATTGCGAGGGAAAACACGACACATGTCGTGACCAACACAGTTCGAGGACCAACGCTCACAGATAGCTCCATTCGATTCGGTGACCGCACTATGGCAGAACTTGATCACCAACTGTGCAGGAAATCCAAATAACAGCGGAGCAAATTTCAATCTCGAAATATGGGCGGGACTTGGGGCCCGTGAATTATTAGGTGTGACGGTCGACGACGTAGTCCGCGAGGGCGAATAGGGCGTCCTTGACAGGCCCCGCTGGCAAACCTTCGACGCTATCTCGCGCCTGCTGCGCCCAGTCGGCGGCAACCGTACGAGCTTGCTGTAACGCATCAGATTGCAGGATCCAATGAAGCGCCTGCTCGTGATCAGTCTCGTCTGGCAGGGGGCGAGACAACAGGTCACGGATGTCGTCCGGTGTATCGGGATCACGCAAAGCCAGTAGTGCGGGCAATGTCTTGATGCCCTCGCGTAGATCGGTTCCTTGCGTCTTACCGGACAGCTTCGAGTCACTGACCAGATCGACCAGATCATCAGCAATTTGGAAAGCGACACCGATTCGTTCGCCGTACTGGGTCATCATCTCGATCGTGGCGTCGTCGCATCCACCGAAGATGGAGCCATAGCGACCAGACGTTGCAATCAATGAACCCGTCTTATCGGCCAGTACCTGCAGGTGATGTTCGACCGGATCCTCATCTGCTTCTGGACCGACAGTCTCGTGGATCTGACCCATCACCAAACGCTCGAACGTCTCCGCTTGAATTCGCACAGCGAGTGGACCCAGGTCAGCCAACAAGGCAGATGAACGCGCGAAGAGGAAGTCTCCCGTGAGGATGGCAACGCTGTTGTCCCAGCGGGCATTCGCTGAGTCAGTCCCTCGACGACGACTCGCCTCGTCCATCACGTCGTCGTGATACAGCGTGGCCAAGTGAGTCAGTTCCACCACCACAGCCGCCTGACGAACCGACTCCGATTCCGGGTCGCCCAAGTTCGCCGCCAACAAAGTGAGCATGGGACGGAACCGCTTACCGCCAGCAATGACTAGGTGACGAGCCGTTGATGCGATGAATGCATCGTCGCTCTTTACCGAGTCACCGAGCAGCTCCTCAACATCGGCGAGCTGACGATCCAAGGCACGTTCAAGCTCGGGGTCACGCAGGAAGCGCCCCAGTCCGCTTGTCACAGTGCTGCCCTCGCCGGTCAAGATGGTTGAGTTCGTTGACTATTCTCGCAGACCGCTTTTACGCAGTCACTGCAGTCAATTACCGCACGAACAATCCGGCCTTGTCGGCCAGTTCCAAGAACGACTGGGGAAGGATTCCCAGCAGAACGGTGAAGCCGACGCCAGCAGCAATCGCCACGGCAGTAAATGAGCTTGGAACAACGACATCCGGACCATCAGCCTGCGGCTTAGCAAAGAACATCAGCACGATGACTCGCATATAGAAGAACGCCGAGATAGCCGAGGCGATCACAGCCACAATCACGACGGGAGTCGCGCCACCGGCGATACCCGCGGAGAAGATCGCGAACTTCCCCATGAAACCGGCAGTCAACGGAATCCCCGCGAAGCTCAACAAGAACAGCGCATATGCGCCAGCCACCCAAGGCGCTCGTTTACCAAGCCCAGCCCATGACGACAAGTGGGTCGCTTCTCCGTTGCTGTCGCGAACCAGGGACACCACCGCGAAACCACCGATCGTGGCACCGGCATATGCAACCAAGTAGAAAAGCAACGCCGATACAGCCTGCTTGTTCGTCGCGATGATCGCGATGAGCAGGAAGCCCGCATGTGCGATTGACGAGTAGGCAAGCATTCGCTTCATATCAGTTTGCGTCAGCGCGAAGATGGAGCCAGCCAACATGGTGAGGATCGCGATGATCCAGAACATCGGCCGCCAGTCCCAGTGCATGTTGCCGAACGCCACGTACATCAAACGCAGGAACGCCCCGAACCCAGCGATCTTCACGCATGACGCCATGAATGCAGTGATCGCAGTCGGCGAACCTTGGTAGACGTCCGGGGTCCACATGTGGAACGGAACAGCCGCCAC
>JBDHZU010000010.1:0-27157 GCA_039812085.1 Candidatus Nanopelagicales bacterium
GTTGGTGCTTCCCGTCGGTGGTGCAGACGTTCCGATCATCATCTCTTTGTTGAACGCCTTCACCGGCTTGTCAGTGGCAGCCTCCGGTTACGTGCTCGGCAACGTGCTGCTCATCGTTGCCGGAACGTTGGTGGGCGCGTCCGGAACGTTGCTCACCCGCGAAATGGCCACCGCGATGGGTCGCCCGCTGACCAACACCCTGTTTGGCGCGTTCACTGCCAAGGCAGCCGTTGCCAGTGCAGGTGGTGGAGAGGATCGTCCCGTTCGCTCGGGTACGGCCGACGATGTCGCCATCATGCTCGGCTACGCGAACAAGGTCATCATCGTTCCCGGCTATGGATTGGCTGTCGCCCAAGCGCAGCACACCATCCGCGAACTGGTGGATCTGCTGGGCGAGAAGGGCATCGACGCCTCGTACGCGATTCACCCAGTGGCTGGCCGTATGCCTGGCCATATGAACGTTCTGTTGGCTGAGGCGAATGTTCCGTACGACCAGCTCAAAGAGATGGATGAGATTAATCCAGAGTTTGCTTCCACTGATGTCGTGTTGGTGGTGGGCGCGAATGACGTGGTGAACCCGGCGGCCAAGACTGATCCGTCGGCTCCGATCTATGGCATGCCCATCTTGGATGTCGCAGCCGCTAACCAAGTGGTGTTCCTCAAGCGTTCGATGCGGCCAGGCTTCGCGGGAATCGAGAATGAGCTGTTGTTCGACCCCAAGACCACGCTGCTCTTTGGTGACGCAAAAGACTCTTTGACCAAGGTCGTTACTGCAGTTAAGAACCTGTAGGCGATCCTGGGTTTCGCTCGCGGACAATTCCTGCCAAGGTAGGCATCGGCAACGCGAGGACGAGACTGGGGGATCGATGGACGCTGAGAACGTCGACTTTGTCATCGCCGCTTGGCAAGACGGTGGCGTGTGGAACGTGGAGTCGCTTCCCGCCCGGACTGCTCAATCCGTGGATGCGGCATTGCAGGCACTAGCTGCCCACCCGGCAGATGCCGCCGTGTTGGGAATGTTGTCGATTACCGATGACTACTTCATCGTGATCCGGACCCAAGCAGGCCAACACCGATTCTTGCTGTCTGACGGTGGCGCTGCACTGGAAGATGACCTCGCAGAGCAGATCGTTGAGCGCCTTGAGCTGGATGTCGAGGATGTCGAGGAATTGGTTCCGGTCGGAGACCTATCCATCGTGGCTGACTTCGGAATGTCGGCCACCGAACTATCCACGCTGGCTGCCGACGATGAGATGTTCCCGGACGAGATCCTCAGTGCGATTGCTCAACGGATCGGCTTCGGTGATCAGTTCGACAGTTCGATTGAGTCAACAGACGCGTGAGCCAACGATCCGAGGCCGTGCCGGATGCCCGCCAGCGGACCTGGGAACCGGCTATGCGTCAGGCGCTGGAGGCAGCGAAAGCCTGTGCGGCAACGGATGACGTACCCGTCGGTGCCGTTGTTTTAGACCCCGACGGTGACATCATCGGGCAGGCCGGGAACCGTCGAGAGGCAGACGCGGACCCCACTGCTCATGCTGAGGTGTTGGCCATTCGGCAGGCCGCCGAACATACCGGGGACTGGAAGCTCGAAGGCTGCACCTTGGTGGTCACGCTCGAACCGTGTGTGATGTGTGCCGGTGCAATTGTCTTGTCCCGAATCCCCTTACTCGTGTTTGGCGCTTTTGACGAGAAGGCTGGCGCTGTCGGCAGCCTGTGGGATCTTCCTCGGGACCGACGGTTGAATCATCGCCCTGAGGTCATCAGTGGTGTGCTGGCTGACGAATGCGCCAGTCTGCTCACTGACTTCTTTGCTGAAATGCGTTAGCAGCGCCCGCCGTTGAGGCGGAGCTTGAAGCTGAGCAGGGTCTTTGCTGTCGTCCGAACTTTTACTGTCGCGCACGACTTCTTCTGTGAGGTTGCGTGAAGACGAATGGTGCGAGTCGATTGGGCGGCGACATTCCCGCTTCGAGAACTCACCTTCACCTTGGCCGGTCCAGTGATCACATAAGGCGCTGAACGCTCACCAGAGTTCTTGACGTGTAAAACCAGCGAAGAAGTCTTAGTCGCGCGGCATTTACTCGTCGAGCACGGCTTATTGGCCGAGAGTTTGGCGGGTCCAGCGCGGTACACCGTGTTTGCGGCCAGCCCGGTAGTTTTGGTGATCCAACTGCTGTTCGCCGAGACCCGGGTGTAGATACCGGGATAGTTTGCCCGGGCGCAGCCAATGCCGGTACTGACTACACCAACGAGGCGAGTCCCCCAGTTCAGTGGGCCGCCCGAATCCCCCTGGCACGAGTCTTTACCGCCCACAATTACCCCGGCGCATAACTGTTGCGCCGAGTTGAAGTCTTCGTACTTGCCGCATTTATTAGTTGTTCCGGCGAGGTCTTTGACTGTGACTGTCTTAAGCACGTCGGAAACCTGCCCGTTCTCTTCAGTGAGCCCGAATCCCAGCACTGCCAGCGACGCCCCGATTGGCGAGTCAGTGGACGCATTGGCGAAGGGAAGCGCAGTTGTGGTGATCACTGATGGCGTGTACATCAACGCGATGTCGTGGGTTGACGCATCTGCGTTGTAACTCGAGTGCGTCTTGAGCACAGTTGCGTGCAGCTCACGGCTAGTGGGCGCCGACGGGTCTTGCAGCTTCGCTGGGTTGGGGTAAACCCGCCAATCTGAGGCCCGCGTTCCTACTACACAGTGGGCTGCAGTGACGATCCAATGAGGGCTGATTGCGGTGCCTCCGCAGAGAACGAAAGCACCATTGACAGGTCGACTGATTTGCACGAACCACCCAGTGGCTGCACGTACTGCGTTTGTTCCCCCCACGATTCGACTGGTGGGGACAGCGGTTTCGGCAGGAGTCGTTGAGGCGATGGCCGGTGACGTCGGCATGATGAGCGCCAAACCGGGAATCGCCGCTACTCCGATGAGCCAATTCCGCCTCATCCATATGGCTTCGGCGGATTCCGGCAGATGCGTGATCCCCGGTCACCCGTTTGCCAGGCAGGGAAATTCTCAGACGAGGCCCGCTATTACGTGCAGTTAGCAGCCTTTTGCGCCGTTGAGAGCAAGGTGCTTATTGAAGGTGTAGCCCTTAGGGCCAGTGAACTTCAGGACCACGCACTTCTTGGCTTTGGTCTTGGCCTTAACGGTCACCACAGTGCTGCGTCCAGCCTTCAAGGTTCCACGAGTTTTACTGAGGTGAACTGCCTTGGCGTTATCGCCAGTGGCCTGCACCTTGTAGGAACCTTTGGCGCTGGACTTGTTCTTCACGGTGATGTGGAGGGCTTTTTTCTTGGTCACGATGCAGGTGGATTTCTTGGTGACACAACAAGTGGCAGACAAGGTCTTGCCGACGACGATGTTGTTCACCCACGTCGCGTAGGTCGATACCCGCGTATAGATGCCGGGGTAATTCGCCAGTGCGCATCCGTATCCCTGGCTCACCACTCCGACAAGTCGGGCGCTTGAACCTGTTCCCTGAACAAGTGGACCACCAGAGTCTCCTTGGCAGGCATCTGTTCCACCGTCAGCCAGGCCAGCACACAGCATTTCTGCCTTGCTGTAGTTATTGCTGGGGTATTTGCCGCAGGTTTTGCCGGACGGCCCGGTCAAGTCTTTGACCGTTCCAACCTGGAGGCGGTAGGCGATTGAATCAGGGTTACCTGCTTGCGTCTCCCCGAATCCGTAGACGTTCAGAGTTGCGCCCTTGGCCGGCTTGGCCTTGTTCGCATTGAGCTTGAGGTAAGTCTTGGTGTTGAAGGCAGTCGTCACATGCAGCAGCGCGATGTCGTTGCGTTGCGTCTTGGTCGAGTACTTGGGGTTGACCACGATCTTGTCGAGCAGGTACTGCTTGCCGCTGCCGAATGCACTGGGGTTCACCTGTAGGTAGCTGCCGCCTTTGCCGACCTTCGCGGCAACCTTTGGGGAGTTCGCCTCCGTCACGCAATGGGCGGCGGTTACTGCCCAATGGGACGACACGATGCTGGCGCCACAGATGTAGGAGACGTCATCGACAACCGGTGTGAACTGGGCGAACCAACCAGTAGTGGCGCGGTTAGCTGTGTGACCACCAACGACTCGATTGGTGGGCGTTGGATTGACGACATTCAGCTTCGGAAGGTCGGTTGATGCCTGCGCGCTGACGGCAGTGAATCCGGAAAGCCCCAGGGTGACGGCCAGTGCCGCGAACAAAGTGACGCGTAGTCGCGACATGGTTGAGTTCACGCCTCCCAGCCTATGTGCCCGAGTAGGCCCAAGGTGTTCAACTTGCACAGTGAAAGTGCTCTGGATGTTAAGTCCAGGACTTTGTGCCTTTTTGACGTTTGGAAGCCTCGTGGCGTTCCGCCCGGTTAGCGAGCGTTAGCGGCGGCTTTCTCCTGACCCTTTTCCACCATCCAGTCGGTCAGGTTGGTGAACGTCTCCGTATGTTGCGTTGGTAGCTCGTGAGTCTTGCTGTAGCGGTAGAGAACCGCGTTGAGCGCTGCACTAAATACCGACAACACACAGGCGAGCAGCCCACCCAGCAGAAGCCCGATAACGATCATGCTTACCCCGAGTGCTGAGTTAGTTGCGGTCGCGTACACCCCACCGATCACAAGGGCGATCACGGCGAGCGTCGTGAGAATTGCCCAGATTCCGAACCGCGCACCGGAACGCGCCAAGGTTCCAAAGACCGCGCGCACGATCCGCACCGATTCTTTGAGCGCCTCAATTGGGCCCATATCTGTCGTCACGATGATCGGGACGACGAAGAAGCTGGCGACAGCCCACGCTGCCCCACCGACGAGACGAACCAATATTCCGAGCAAAGCCACGATGCCATTGCTTGAGCTCTCTGCCGCATCACCAATGAGCCGGAGAATCACACCGACGGTTGCTGACACGGCTGACCAAGCCAAGATCTGCTTCAGCTTGCTGCGAGCTTGAGACAGGCACCACCCCAGCGTTGGTTTCTGTCCATCCATGATGGCGTTGACGCCAAAGACGATCGCGACCTGGAAGTAGATCGCCACTGCCGTTGCGACGAATAACGAGATCCACAGTGCGATCACAGTGACCACCCAGCGAGCACCCTGGTTGTCGGTCGCGTTGAAGATTCCCACTTCACCCAAGCCCAGTGGAATCCACACGAGCAACATCGCGATGAAGGCACTGATGCCAGACAACACTGGCAAGAGCAACAGTTTGGGCTGCTCGGACAACAACGCACGAATAGCGGCAAGAACCTCTTTGCCCTTCGGGCGCTTAGCCGGTCCGCTGGGAGCTGGCTGCAGTTGTGAGTCCGACATGGGAACCTCCTGTGGCAGGAGATCTATCGTCCCGTGCGCGCGGTAATTGACGCAAAAGAAGTAGACATCTTGCGTGGCGGTGGGAGCCGTCGCGCTCGGGCTGGACGCCCTCGCAAAACGCTCCTCCCAAATCGCGGTGGGAACCGTTCGTGGCCTACGGCCACTTCCTCCCAAATCCCCAGCACTGAAAATGCTCAGGTAGGCACCCTGCGGGCACCTACCTGAGCATGGCGGTGGCGGTGGGAGCCGTCGCGCTCGGGCTGGACGCCCTCGCAAAACGCTCCTCCCAAATCCCGGCGGCACTGAAAGCAATAAATGGGCACCCTTGGGCACCCATTTATTGCTGGCGGTGGCGGTGGGATTTGAACCCACGGAGGGCGTGAACCCTCACACGCTTTCGAGGCGTGCTCCTTCGGCCGCTCGGACACGCCACCGCAGAGAACCTTACGCGAGCTTTGGCACTTCGAGAGATGACGGGGTGAAAGCTCAAAAGGCCGTAGTCGTGGCGTTGGGCACATACACATTGGCGTGATGGCGTTCGCCGCGTACAGTTGAACAACAACGCCCCTGCACAGCCTCTCAACGAGAGACACATCGGCAGGGGTCTTTTCTTGCCCTGAACTCAGCGGTGAGGTAACGCTTGAGGTGAGGGAAATGGCGAACGACGAAGACTTTGCTGGGTTGGGGATTGAACCCGCGCTGGCAGCCTGCTTGACGGACTTGGGGTACGAAGCTCCAACTCCCATTCAGCAGCGGGCGATCCCGGCGATGTTGGCTGGCGGCGACTTGCTGTGCCAAGCCGCCACCGGTACCGGCAAAACGGCAGCATTCGCGCTGCCGATCCTGCATCGACGTGCGGGCTACCCGACAGATAAAGGCTCGTTGCCTACGGCGCTGATCCTGACTCCCACCCGCGAACTGTGTATGCAGGTCGCGGAAGCAATCCACCGGTATGGCCGTCCCTACGCCGTGCGAACCCTGCCCGTTTTTGGTGGGCAGCCGATCGGTCGTCAGGTTGCTGCGCTTAAACGTGGCGTTGACGTGGTGGTCGCAACCCCTGGCCGCGCAATCGATCTGATCGAACGGCGCTATCTCAAGCTCACTGATATCGACACCGTCGTCTTGGATGAAGCCGACGAGATGCTCGACATGGGATTCGCCGAAGACATCGAAACGATTCTCACGTCCGTCCCCGACGATCGTCAGACGGTCATGTTCTCCGCCACGATGCCAAAGCGAATCGTGAAGATCGCTGAACAGCACATGCAGAGCCCGGAGCGCATCGAGATCCCCCGCGCGGAAGTTCCCGAGGGCGAACGCCCATCCATCACGCAGATCGCCTACATCGTTCCTCGCCCGTATAAGGCAGCAGCATTGGGACGAATCCTCGATACCGAGATGCCCACTGCATCCATCGTGTTCTGTCGAACCCGTGCGGACGTCGACAACCTGACCGAGATGCTCAACGCTCGCGGCTACCGAGCCGAAGCGCTGCACGGCGGAATGGATCAGAAGCAACGCGACCGAGTGATGACCCGCTTGCGTAACGGCAGTACTGAACTGTTGGTTGCCACTGATGTGGCTGCCCGTGGTCTCGACGTTGACCTGCTGACCCACGTCTTCAACTACGACGTACCTGCCGCGCCTGAGTCCTACGTCCATCGAACCGGACGAGTCGGTCGAGGTGGTCGTCAAGGCGTGGCCATCACCATTGCCGATCCCCGCGAAGGCCGACAGCTCAGCGCGATCGAACGCAGCACGAAGCAGAAGATTCGAATTGGCTCACTACCCAGTAGCGATGACTTGCGGGAACGACGGCTTGAGGTAACACGCTCGGCGTTGGAACAGGTATGTCGAGACAGCGACCTGGACCGCTACCGAGGCGTCCTCGGTTCACTCACCGACGAGTTCGATCTGGAACGAGTTGCCTTAGCCGCCATCAAGTCCGCGCACCTGTCTGCAGTTGGTGAAGCAGGCGAAGAGGACATCCCAGAAGCCACGGTCGGTGAATCTGTCGGACGTAAACACAAGGGCGAACGATTCGACCGCGGGTCAGGACGTGACCGAGACCGGAACCGTGACCGTGATCGGGGCAAAGATCGTGATCGCGACCGGGATAAGGGCGATCGTCGCAAGAAACGAGACAAGGCTGGAAAGTCCGACGGACTGACAGCTCGCTTGCACATCTCCTTGGGCAAGGAAGCCGGTGTCCGGCCCAAGGACATCGTTGGTGCCATTGCGAATGAGACCAGCTTGTCCGGTAAGGACGTGGGTTCCATCGACATTGCCCCGCGCTTCGTCACTGTCGATGTACCGGCTAATGCAGCCAAAGAAGTCATCGAAGCCCTTGGGCACACGCGCATTCAGGGTCGTCGAGTGAAGGTTCGCTTCGACCGCAAGCAGCAGCGTTAACGAGACTTGCCGAACTCCACAAAGAACGAGGCCATGGCAATCGTGGCCGCACGCAGTTCGCTGAGTAGTACTCGTTCGTTGGGAGCATGGATGTTGGCGTAGGTGTCGCATACGCCGAACAGCAGCACCTCGGCATCCGGAACGGCATCGCTGAGCGAGTTCACGACGGGAATAGATCCACCGGCCGCCATCATGACGGGTTCCGTCCCCCATCCGTTCTGCAGCGCGATCTTCGCCGCCTCGTAAGCCGGGCCACCGGTCGTCGCAAAGAAGCCATTACCGACTTCGCCGGGCGTGACTTTCAGCTCGACACCGAAAGGTGCAACCTTGGCGAGGTGATCGACTACCGCTTGGCTGGCTTCCTCTGGGTCTTGCTCAGGATGGACACGCACGTTCAACGTTGCTGCCGCATGTGATGCAACCGCATTGATAGGTGATGTGGTGGGTGGGGCATCAAAGCTCGTGATCGTAATAGCCGGGCCACTCCAAATCCGAGAGCCCAAATCCCCAGTGCCTTGCAGTGGAACGCCGGGAAGGATTTCAATCAAGTCGCGGAACTCGTCTTCGGTGAACGTTTCGCCGGACCACGGTTCACGACGCAGACCCTCGACGGCAACGTCACCATTCTCGTCATGCAATGTGGCAAGAGCCTTGATCAGTACGGTGCGCGAATCTGGGGCAGCGCCACCGAACTCCCCGGAGTGCTTGTCGCTCTTGAGGGTGTTCACCTCGATCTTGACGCGAACTGAGCCGCGCAATGCAGAGGTGAAAGTGGCGATGCCTTCCCGAACCGATCCAACATCGGCGATGACCATGGCGTCACATGCGAACAAGTCGGGGTTCTCGCCAGGGAACTCGTCGAAGCGACTACCGACTTCTTCCTGACCCTCAAAAACCAGCTTGATGTTCACCGGTGGCGCACCATCAAATGCAGCCAAAGCTCCCGCGATGGCGACGATATTTCCCTTGGAGTCGGCAGTACCCCGGCCGTACATAGCGCCGTCTTTGACGATGGGTTCGAAGGGTGGCAGATTCCAGCGATCGAGTTCACCAGGCGGCACCACGTCGTAGTGGGTGTAGAGCAGAATCGTCGGAGCATCTGCTGGTCCCGGAATCTCGGCCATGACGAGCGGCGCTGGGACACCCTCGACCTCAACGGTTCGCACATCAGAAACACCGCTGCGCTTGAGCAGTGCAATCACTGCCTTTTGCGCATCCAGCACCGGATCGATTGGTTGGTCAGCACCAGAAACCGATGCAATCGACACCAACGTTGCCAACTCGTCAGTCAGTTGTGGCATCGCCTCATCAATGCGCGCGGTTAGTGCATCCGAATCGTTTAGTGCAGTCATTGCTCTCCTCAACCAAGATCGATGTTGCCGACCCTACGGAAAATCCGGCAACGGGGACCACTCGCGACTACCCCGTCTGCCGAGACTTGTTAGAAACTTGAACGCTCAAATGGCCCGCTCAGCCAGCTAACGGCATCGCCGTTTTGGCATCGTCAGACCCGATGACCTCCACCTCTGGTAACCGCTTCCGCTCTGCTGCCACGCATCGAGCGGCACTACTCGTTCCCGCCGCACTTACCGTGCTGTTGGCCTTGCCGTCGATGACCAAGTCGTTTTGGTTCGACGAGGCTGCATCTGCGGTTTCTGCTGACCGTTCGCTGTCAGCGACTCTGCAGTTGTTGACCCATGTTGACGGCTCGATGTCTGCCTATTACGTGTTCTTGAACGGCTGGACGAAACTGTTCGGAACCTCTGAGTTCGCCATCCGTTTCCCCTCTCTGTTGGCGATGACCGGGGCGGTCATCTTGACTGGGATGCTCGGTCGGCGACTGGGTTCCGCGTGGATCGGTTTGGCGGCAGCAATTCTGTTCGCAGTCGCTCCACGAACTGTTAGCTACGCCGCTGAGGCGCGCCCCTACGCACTGGCTGTGTTCTTCACTGTTCTCGCTGCCTGGCTTGCCGCCCGCTTCACTCCTACGCGGCCCGGCTGGGCATTTGGCGGATTCACTGTTGCGGCCACATTTGCCACGGGATTCCAGTTGATGGCATTGCTGCCTCTGGCATTCGTCGCCCTGTTCCTGTCCGGCTGGGTCCGACGCATCGTCGCCCTCGTGCTGCCGGTGGTAACCGCTGGGAGCATCTGGCTCCTGATGTCTGGACAACCCAACTTCCAGTCGTGGCTGCAACGACCCAGCATCACGACAATCGTCGAATCGCTATTTGCTGCAGGTGCAATCTCGTTGGGACTGCTGGCTGCATGGGTAATCATCCCCGCCATCCGTCGGCAACAACCACTTCAGTTCAACCCACACGCAATTCTGGGACTGGCAGCTTTTATCCCTTGGTTGGTGACCTACCTCGCGTCGTATGTCCGACCGATGTTCCTTCCGCGCTACCTGTTACCCACCACACCGTTCATTGCCGTGCTGGGTGGGTTCGCAGCGATTGCTGTCATCCGGTGGGTACTCACCCTGTCGACTGGTGTTGCCACGTCCTTAATCGCGGCCGCTGTTATCGGGGTGGTCGCAGTCACGGTGGCGTTGTTGGTGATGGTGCCGAGTACAAAGACTCAGGATTTCCGGTTAGCGGCGAAGACCATCACCTCAGATGCCAACGCTGGTGATGCTGTGGTCTATGAGCCGCAGTGGCTAGCTCCCGCAATGGAGTGGTATCTCAAGCAGCAACCCAATGATCCCAGCGAGACTGCTCTGACTGCGGGAACCCCAGATAGGCCGGATGACAACCTATGGGCAGAAAGTGGAACCGAGGCTGAGTCCCTCGAGTGGATCTTGGATTCCAAGCGCGCTTGGGTGGTGAGTTTGCCCGGGTCTGACTGGAGTCCTGTCCCTGATTCTGAGGGGAAGGCCATCCGAGCACTGGACAAGTGCGGTGCACTCATCAAGAAGTACACCCTGCCGGATTACGAACTCGGTGAGCTCACGTTGAGTCTCTACAAGGTGGCCGACAAGCCGGGATGTATGCCTGCCCAGTAGGTAGTGCGAACAGTTAGCTCGTCTTCTGAGTGGATGCCTGGTAGATCTCGTCCACTGCTTCGGCCAGCGCGGCGTCGAATTCTTCATCTGTCATGTCGGCGCGAAGATCATTCAGCAGTGCGCGGCTGAAGCTCGCGATGACACCCGGATTCTTTGCCAGCTCTTCGCAGGCTTCGGTTCGTTCATACCCGCCAGACAGGGCAACTACCTTCAACACTTTCGGATGCGCAACGAGGGAGTCGTAGTGTCCAGGTTTGACCGGAAGTGACAGCTTCAGCATCACCGGGTTGCCGTTATGGCGGTCCAGTTGTTGCTGGAGTTCGTTGACCAGCAGGTCATCGCATGCCTCACGATCAGAACTGGTGATGTCCACCTCAGGCTCGATGATCGGCACCAAATCATGGCCGAGGACTTGCCGGGCGACCTCGAACTGTTGCTCAACGATGGCTTTCACGCCGTCAGCATTCGCCGCATGAATAACTGAGCGTTCCTTAGTGCCGAACATTCCTAGCTGCTTCGATCGAGAAAGCAAATCGTCGAGGTCGGGCATGGGCTTCATCAGTTGCACGCCGCGTTCTGGGCCCAGCAACCCCTTATCAATCTTGATGAAAGGCACAACGCCTTTCTCGTGCAGCACATCGGGAACAGGTCGACCATCTACTTGGCCGTCCATCGTCATCTCAAAAAGAATCGTTCCGATGATCTTTCCGCTACTGAATGCGGGAGCCTCGATCACCCGACAGCGCATCTTGTGGATCAGCGCAAACATCTCGTCGTCAGATGACCAAGCAGATTCGTCAACACCGTAGGCAGCCAGCGCCTTTGGGGTGGAACCGCCGGACTGGTCAAGGGCAGCAAGGAAACCGTCACCTGCTGCGATTTGTTCCGACATCTGCTGGGCGTCCATACGGGCTTCTCCTGTTTGACGACGATCTTGTCTGCGTATCGTCGCAGGACTCTTGCATTTCAGCGACTCGAGATTCCGGTTCGTGACTCACCGTGGACGCGATGTGGACTTCTTGAGCTCATCAATCTCGTGATGGAACGCTGCGATCAACGAATCAGGATCAGCAATGACATCGCGGTCGGTCTTGAAGCCGACGACGATCTTGCCTTCCAGGCTGAAGATGCAAGCGTTGAGGGTTTGATTACCTGCGCCGGGTGCCCATCCGAATGCGCCTGCTACCGGAATGCCAGCGAAGAGTCTTTGGGTACGCGGGCCGGGAACATTAGTCGTGACACCGATGGCCTTACGGGAAAAGAAATCGATCATCGTCCGGGCGACATTGGGATTCAATGCTCCGAACGTCGAGATGATCCCAAACGTCAGCACCGGTTCGGGGGAGGTCTTGATGGCGTCCATTCGCCGCTTGGTCTCTCCGATTCGTTCGATGGGGTCTCGTACAGAAAGCGGCAGAGTGAGCAGCACGAGTGCAAAACGATTGCCGAGTTCTGATGGCAATGGACGATCCATGGGCCGCAGATTGACGGGGACCATAGTGGTCACATCAGTGGGTTCATGTCCGTGCTCGGCGAGGTAGGTGGATAGAGCACCGGCAAGGGCAGAAACGAGCACATCGTTGACGGTGGCGTTATTGGTATTGGCGATTGCTCGGATGTCAGCTAGGTCGATCTGTTGTGACCAGCGGGCGTTCTTATCCACTCCCGCTGTCCCAGACAAAGCCGTTTCCGGCAGGTTGGTTGCCAAGAGTTTGGCGGTAGTTTTTCCCGTTCCCGTGACCAGGTGGACAGCGTCTACCGCTTGCTTTGGATCAACCAACCGAGACAGGCGATGGAACATGCTCACGCCAGCATTCCCGGCGCCCAACAGAATCTCTGCCATGCCGTGTGAGATCCGACTGGCTAGTGATGGTTCAGCAGACGATGAATCGTGGTTGGCCTGCTGGTCCTTGGCGGAGGTGGACGTCGATGGAGCATCGTCAGTGAGTTCGAGTACCACTCGAGCGAGTGCAGTGCCATCAGCCAGGGCGTGATGGAAGCGGAAGTACATCGCCGTTCCACCCTGATAGCCATGCACGATGTGGACTTCCCAGGGAGAGCGATTCATCGGTAGTGGTTGAGAGATAAATCGTTCGACGTACGTCTGCAGTTGGGCTTGATTGCCGGGCTCTTCCAGCCGCGCGGTCACGATGTAATCGTGGATCTCGAAGTCGGGAAGGTCTTGCCACATCGCGTGGAACCGTGGGTCACGAGTTGAGACCGGTCGTTGCCGGAAAACGGGGTAACGCTCAACAAGTCGCTCTTTCAACAACGTGATGGCGGCGTCTTCATCAAGCGGTTCGTCGAACCACATGACGCAATCGATCACCATGAGGTTTTCCGGGGTATCCATCCCCAACCACAGGTTGTCGACTGCTCCGACGGGACGAGCGCTCACCGTCACACGGTAGTGCGCAGTTGCGAATGCTGGGCAGAGATAACTCAACCCGTACGTCAGAACTGATCGATCACGATCTTTTTCATTGACATCAGAGTTGAGTAGGCGTCCGGCTTATTCATGAGTTCACCCATGTTGGCTGGAACGATTTGCCATGAGACACCAAACTCGTCTTTGCACCATCCACATTGTTCGAACTCTGGTCCGGCCGTGGACAGTTTGCTCCAGTAGTAGTCGATCTCTTCCTGGTTGGCACATGGCACAAGGAAGGAAACTGCTTCGTTGAAGGCAGCGTCGATATCGCCAAATGAGTCAGCTGCAGCGAACCATTGACCGTCAAGAGCGAACTCACCGAACATCACTGCTCCGGCTGCGGCCGGACCTGACTGTTGTTCGTAAGGAGCGACCATCCCAACTGAGGAGTTGTCGAACACCGAGGTGTAGAAGTCGATTGCTTCCTTCGCTCGGTTGACGTTTGCGCCGCAAAAAGTCAGGTAAGGAATGACGAATGGTCGAGGATCGCCGGCTGGGTTGGTCAAGATGAGTTGCCAAGTGACGCCGTACTTATCGGTTAGTCGACCGTAGTGCGCACTAAACGGGTACTCGCCTAGCGGCATATTCACCTCGCCATCCTGCGTCAGTTTGCCCCACAGCTCATCCAGATCAGTGCGGGCATTGTCGCGCTGTGCTGGATCAAAATTGACCAGAAACGAGATGGATGGATTGAATGAGAACTCGGGGCCCGCATTGATCGCGGTCATCCCCACTCCACCCAACTCGAAGTTCACGACAAGTTCTTGGCCAGCCAATTCTTTTTGGAAGTCGAGCAGTCCTTCTTCGGGGTAGTGCGCCGTGGATGTGATCTGCGAATCGGTGAACACAGTGGTGTAGAACCCGACAGCTTCTGCCGCATTGCCGTTGAACCAGAGGTTGGGCGTGATGCTCATGGTGTTACTCCATCAGGTATGCCTGACACTGTCAGGGCGTTACCGAATCCATCGAGGTTGTTGGTTGCGTTCGAGGCGTGGGAATCGTCGAAGAAGAAACCTCTTGGGTGTCGGTGTCGTCGGACGCTCGTGGGAGTTCGTTTCCTAGCGCATCCGCCAAGGGATGCAACACAGCATTGATGCAGGCCCCGATCAGCACGACGTAGGTCGCGAAGTAGGCAAGCATCAGAGCCAGAACGAATCCTGCAACGGTCCCGTAGACCTCGGAGTAGCGGCTGCTGCTGTAGGCGACAAAACCGGAATAGGCCAGGACCAAGAGCATCAGGGCAACGGCACTAAAGATGACGCCGGGCAGTAGTTCCCGAACGCTCGGAGCTTTGCCCAGGGCGAGTCGGTAGAGCCCGTAGACCGTGAGGCAAACCAGTCCAAGTACGACCGGAATATCAGTGAGTGCAGTGAAGACACCGATGATGACGGCATGTTGACCACGAAGAAATTCGGTCTCGGCCACCACGCCTAAGCTGATGATTCCCACTCCGATAACGGCGCATAACGCCCCGGTCAGTGCGCGCTTACGGGCCGTAACGAGCGGGTATCCGTACATGTTGTACGTCTGCCGGATCGCGGAGATCATCGCTCCGGTTCCTGCCGAAACACTCCACAAAGAAACCGCCAAGCTGACGAACAATCCAAGCGACAGCACGCCGGAGTGGCTGGCGACGACTTGCAGTTGACCGGTGAGAGCGTGACTGACCGGCCCGGATAGTGACGTGGTGGTGTCCTGCAGGGCAGTGACCACCGTATCTGGCGAGACAATGAGTCCGTAGATGCTGACGATTGCGATCATGGCGGGGAACAGTGAAATGAGCAGCCAGAACGCGGCACCTGCAGCAGCCAGTCCGGCGTTGACTCCGCCCTGTTCCTTCTCAACCTGACGGACGAAGTTGAATCCCTTTGCCAGTCGTGGGTGCTTGTTCACACGCCGCTTCAACGCAGCCAGCGGTGCGCTGAAGGGGTCCCAGATGGACATGCGTGTACGCACGTCGTCTTGGGTCTCGGGAGTCATCCCTGTCATCGTGTCGGGCTAGATCCGAGCACGCATGACAGCCCCGATGTGCGCCCCCCATCCGGGGGAAGAAGCTGCTGCCTAGAGCGTGCCGGCGACGAGTTCGGCGATCTGTGCGGTGTTCAGCGCCGCGCCCTTGCGTAGGTTGTCGCCACACATGAACATGTCGATCGCGCGAGGGTTGTCGACGGCACGACGGATCCGTCCGACTGCGGTCGGATCGGTTCCGACCACATCAATCGGAGTTGGGAACTCCTTGCTCGCAGGATTGTCGATCACGGTCACGGACTGTGCGTTCGACAGAATCTCGCGAGCCTCGTCAGCATCGACTTCATCTCGGAATACAGCGTGGACGGCCAAAGAGTGAGTTGTTACTACCGGCACGCGAACGCAGGTAGCGGATACCTTCAAGTCGGGAAGCCCAAGAATCTTGCGTGACTCGTTGCGGACCTTCAATTCCTCGGAGGTGTATCCGTCGTCCTTCAGCGAACCCGCCCACGGAACGACGTTCATCGCCAACGGCGCGGGGAATGCTTCTCCTGGTTCGACAACCTCACGTACGTCACCGGTGCGGGTGCCCACGTCGCCGGCACCAGCAACTGCGCGAATTTGCGACCGTAGTTCGTCGATGCCAGGTTGACCCGCTCCAGAAGCTGCCTGGTAGCTAGCTACGACGAGTTCTTCCAAACCCCATCGGCGATGGAGAGCACCCAACACCACAATCATCGACAACGTTGTGCAGTTGGGATTACTGATGATTCCGCGCGGCCGATCAGCGGCCGCATCGGGGTTGACCTCGGGTACGACGAGTGGAATATCGGAGTCCATCCGGAATGCGCCGGAGTTGTCCACGGCGATAGCGCCGTGCTCTGCCGCGATAGGAGCCCATTCGGCAGAGACCTCATCCGGAACGTCGAACATCGCGACATCCACGCCGTCAAAAACTTCCGGCGCAAGGGCCAGAACCTCGATCTCTTCACCTCGAACGGTGAGCTTCTTCCCAGCGGAACGAGCCGATGCGATGAGGCGAATTTCGCCCCACACGTCTTCGCGTTCAGTGAGCAATTCCAGCATCACAGTGCCGACAGCACCGGTGGCTCCAACAACGGCCAGGGTGGGCTTGGTGGTCACGGTGTCCTCCTTGGACATCGATGTGATCGACGATTACTAGCGGCCAGTGCCGGCATAAACGACGGCTTCACCGTCAGCGTCGAGGCCGAAGGCAGTGTGGATGGCTTGGACGGCACGGGTGGTGTCCTGAGCGCGGACGACGACCGAGATACGAATTTCTGAAGTGGAGATCATCTCGACGTTGACGCCAGCATCAGCGAGTGCCCGGAAAGTAGTGGCAGAGACGCCGGGATGGGTTCGCATTCCGGCTCCGACTAACGAGACCTTTGCGACTTCGTCGTCGTACTCCAGGGACTCAAATTCAATCTTGTCGCGCACGCTTTCGATGGCGGCCAGTGCCCGAGCTCCATCGGCCATCGGCAGACTGAACGTGATGTCGGTGTGCCCGGACGCGGATACGTTCTGCACGATCATGTCGACGTTGACATTCGCCTCGGCGAGGGCTTCGAAGACCGTCGCTGCGCGACCAGGTTCATCTGGCACATGCCCGATGGTGATCTTTGCTTCTGACACGTCATGAGCGACGCCAGCAAGAATCGGTGCTTCCACGATTTCTCCTTGTTCGACCAAACGGTCGTAGTGCTCGACGCTGGTAACCAGCGTTCCCACTGAGTTGCTGAACGATGACTTGACCCACAACGGCAGGTCACTGCGACGGGCGTACTCCACACAGCGCAGATGCAGGACTTTGGCACCGTGAGCGGCCAACTCCAGCATCTCTTCATAAGTGGTGACGGGGACGTTGCGCGCTGCCGGAACGATGCGCGGATCAGCCGAGAAAATCCCGTCCACGTCGGTGTAGATCTCGCAGCGGTCGGCGTTCAATGCTGCTGCCAGTGCGACAGCAGTGGTGTCAGATCCACCTCGACCAAGTGTGGTGATGTCTTTGCTTCCTTGGGAGACACCCTGGAAACCGGCCACAATCGCGATCGCACCTTCGTCCAATGCCGTCTGGATACGTCCGGGAGTGACATCGATGATCTTGGCTGAACCGTGGCTGCCGTCGGTGATCAGACCAGCCTGCGAACCGGTGTAGGAACGAGCTTCGTATCCGAGATCGGCAATCGCCATGGCCAGAATCGCCATCGAGATTCGTTCACCTGCGGTGAGCAACATGTCGAGTTCACGGGCAGGAGGGTTCGGTGAAACTTGCTCGGCAAGGTCGATGAGTTCGTCGGTGGTGTCGCCCATTGCAGATACAACGACGACGACTTGATCCCCGTTGGTAAAGGTGTCGACGATGCGTCGGGCCACGCGCTGGACGCTTTGAGCGTCAGCGACGGAAGACCCTCCGTACTTCTGCACGACAAGCCCCATAGGGGTTCGCACTCCTTGAGAAGATTCGACGACAACAACGATTGTGCTGCGGCGCTAGCCACGAACCTCGATTCTACGGCCTAGCAGCATTTCCTATCTGCGTGCCGTCAGAGCTGACGACGACCAGCAAACGCTCGACCAAGAGTGACTTCGTCGGCGTACTCCAAGTCACCGCCCACCGGCAAGCCACTGGCCAGACGAGACACCGTCAATCCCAGGGGAGTCAGCATGCGTGCAAGATACGTCGCGGTGGCTTCACCTTCGAGATTTGGATCGGTTGCCAAGACGACTTCGGTCACCGAACCGTTAGCCAGGCGGGCCATCAGTTCTCGGACGCGAAGCTGATCTGGTCCGATGCCGTCGATGGGACTGATCGCTCCGCCCAACACGTGGTAGACGCCGGTGTATTCGCGGGTACGTTCCACCGCGACCACATCTTTGGGTTCTTCCACGACGCAGATGACGGCTCGATCCCGTCGTTCGTCGCTGCAAATTCGGCAGACATCCGATTCGCTGACGTTGCCGCAGACCTCGCAGAAGCGAACCTTGGCTTTGACGGTGAGCATTGCGTCGGACAGTCGCTGAACATCTTCGGCGTCCGACTGCAGCAGGAAGAACGCAATACGTTGAGCACTCTTTGGTCCCACACCCGGCAGGCGTCCGAGTTCGCTGACAAGTTCGGCGATCGCGCCGTCGAACATCTGGACTACTCCTCGAACTCGGTGATCTTCACAGCACCGAGTTCACGTGCAATGAGATCGATCCCGGAGTCTTCTTCCAGATCCACGGAATCGGTGACATCTTCATCAACTGGTTGCGGTGTCGGTTCGCTCTCCGTGGCCACTGCCGGAGAGGTTGATGCTGGTGCTTTCGGGGTGCTCCCGGCGCCAGCCGGGGCGAGTTCCACCGTCACGGCTGAACCAAGGACACCGCTGGCAATCTCGGATACGCGGGTGGCCTGAGGCGATCCGCTGTAGCGCTTGATTGTCCCGGCATCTTCTTGGGCAGCCAGAATGGTGCTGCCATTCAAAGCAGTGGGTGTGGATTTGGCGACCATCATCCAGGTGAGACGCGACTCATTCTTAATGGCATCCAGCACGCTCGGCCACAACGCATCGACCTTGTCGAAGGTCAATGCAGGATCACTACTTGTTGTGGGCGAAGGCGTTGCCGCAGGAGTCGTATCCGGAGACGGTTCTTGTGTTGTCGATTCAGGCGCGACGCCTACTTCTGTCGGTGTCGGAACAGAATCGGGTGCGCCTACGGCGTCCGGCGTCGAGGTTTCGGGCGCACTAGAAGGTGCGATGTCCGAAAGCCGCTGAGGTCCCCCACCTACGCCAGTGGCTTTACGCGCTGCCGGGGCAGCTTTTGGAGTAGCCGTCTCGGCTGCGTTCTTTGCCACTGGTGCAGTAGTGGGAATCGGCGCTGCTGGTGGTCCAGCTTGGTGATGGGCGGAAGCTGAAACAGTGGCAGCTTGTGCTGTGCCTGCGCCAGAACGCAACGCCTGTTCCACGGCTTCCAACCGCGGAACGACTTGGGTGAGTTGGGCATCGGCTGCTGGCAATGCGATCCGGGCCATCAGAAGTTCCAACTGCAAGCGTGGAGCTGTTGCCCCTTTGAGTTCGCTGAGCCCGATGCTCAACAAATCAGCGCAGCGGCTCATTGATTCGGGGCTGAATTGATCGGCTTGTTCCCGAAGTTCGGTCGCACGCTCTGGTGGTCCGTCGATCAGTGTGGCTGCGGCGTCGGCATCCACGGTGGACACCACGATGAGGTCGCGGAACCGGTCCAATAAGTCAGCCACGAATCGTCGGGGATCATGGCCGGATTCCACAACTTCGTCCACGATGGCGAATAGTTCAGCGCCATCGTTGGTAGACATTGCCGTCACCATGCGATCCAGCAGTGCACCGTCGGTGGCACCAAGCTGGGCGGCGGCATCGGCATAGGTAAGTCCGTCGTCACCGGCTCCTGCCAGTAGCTGTCCGAGGATCGATAGTGAATCTCGAACACTCCCCCCAGATGATCGCGCGACCAGAGCCAACGCGTTGGGGTCTGCTTCGAGCCCTTCGGATTCACAAATCGCCGCGAGATGCGTTTGCAGAGTGCGGGCGGGAACCAAACGGAATGAGTAGTGGTGTGTGCGCGACCGGATCGTCGGAATGATCTTGTCTGGCTCGGTCGTCGCAAAGATGAATCGCAAGTGCGGTGGGGGTTCTTCGATCAGTTTGAGCAGGGCGTTGGCCGCTGCGGAAGACAGTTGGTGGGCTTCGTCGATGATGTAGATCTTGTAACGACTGTTGGCTGGTGCGTAGATCGCTTTCTCGCGCAGATCACGCGCGTCATCCACCAAACCGTGGGTGGCAGCGTCGAGTTCGATTACGTCGAGTGAGCCAGAACCATTGGGCGCTAGGGCAACGCAACTGTCGCATTCACCGCAAGGGGTTGAGGTCGGACCCTTTTCGCAGTTCAGTGATCGCGCCAGGATGCGGGCGCTGGAGGTCTTGCCACACCCGCGGGGACCGGAGAATAGGTAAGCGTGGTGAACGCGATCGTTGTCGAGGGCCCGCTTGAGGGGTTCGACGACGTGGTCTTGCCCGATGACCTCAGCCAGTGACCCTGGACGGTATTTGCGGTAGAGAGCGAGCGACACCACCACAGCCTACGTCTCCCATTCGCACCAGATATACGAAACGCCCTTGCCCACAGTGCCGACCAGAAATTCTGCTGCCTCGGCGGCCTGAGGCAAACGGAGTGCCTTGTTCTGCCGATCTGCACGACTCGTTTTGGTGCAACTGGTTGCCGAGGAAACGTGAAAGACCCCTCGTGCACCCATCAGAGCTCGCGGACCCTTGCTGCCTTCCGGCCCTGGGGGATTGACGAGGTGATGCCGCACGAGGGGCTGGTGAGAACCTTACGCGCTGGTGCGGCTGTCGTGGGGTGCCCGGTACCCTTCTCCACGGAGGATTCGCCTAGTGGCCTATGGCGCTCGCTTGGAAAGCGGGTTGGGTTAACGCCCTCAGGGGTTCGAATCCCCTATCCTCCGCTGGTCCCTCAGCACTCCCACCGTAGGTGGGTGCTGAGGGACCATTTGTGTATGTGGATTCGGGAGGACTGTAAGGACGGTTCCCCTATCCTCCGCTGGTCCCTCAGCACTCCCACCGTAGGTGGGTGCTGAGGGACCATTTGTGTGTGTGGATTCGGGAGGGCTGTAAGGACGGTTCCCCTATCCTCCGCTGGCGTCTCAGTACTCCCACCGTAGGTGGGTGCTGAGGGACCATTTGTGTGTGTGGATTCGGGAGGACTGGAGGGACGGTTCCCCTATCTCCACTTTCGGGTTCCTTTGCCGTCGATCTGTCTTGGTTGAGTGGAGCAAGTCCCCACTGGTGGCTATGCTCGTGACGTGATTTTCAAGGCCGTCGGAGACTCCCGTCCATACCCAGATCATGGGTTCACGGTGACCGATTGGGCGAGCCTTCCACCCAGCCAAGTTCGACTGGCTGAACTCACCACCACTAAGCGCACGCTGGACTTGGATGCGTTGCTTGCCGAGGATTCCACGTTCTTTGGTGACCTGTTCGCACACGTTGTGAAGTGGCACGGCGACTTGTACTTGGAAGACGGTCTACATCGAGCCGTTCGCGCGGCTTTGCAACAGCGGCCCATGCTGCATGCGCGAATCTTGGATCTCGATTCTCCTGGTTCTGCAGCCGTTAACTGACCCCTGTCAGCTGTCCACAGGCAGCTGCTCGATTGAAGCGCGCGTGAACAAAATGGTGTGACGATTCCCGCTCACGTAGGTGAGAACTGGGGGAATCGCATGTCTGTCGCTGTTCGACGAATAATCATTGCTTTGTTGGTGACGGCGTTCTTGTTGGTCGGGATGAACGCACCAAGTCCGCGTGCTTACGCCGCGACAACCGCCACCGCCACTCAAGGATCAATTCCGGTGCCGACTGTGAGGGCCATGCCCGCCAAGCCCGTATTGGTCAAGGCAGGCAAGCAGGTCAAGTTGAGTAAGCGAGCAATCCGAAACTGCGGCTGGCTGACGTGTTCGCTGTATTTGTCAAAGAAGCAGACCAAGTGGCTAAAGAACAACATCTCGGCTGCCGGTGGAATCTGGGCAGGTGCTGCCACCATCTGTGGTGCTGCCTCTTTGATCTCCGGAATAGGCGCGATCATCGTGGGCATTACGTGCAGTGCGTTCTGGGCGATCTATGGCGGGTTCTTGTGGAACGCCGTCAAACGAGCCGCGAAGAAGAAGCAGTGTCTGCGAGTTCGACATGCCTACGCAACATTCGGTTTCTACAGCGACAGCAGTCGCTACTGCAAAGCGAAGTGAGGCAGACATGTATGCCCGAATCACCTTGCTAGCGACGGTTGGTTTCGTCGCATTGTCGTTGCTATTCGTGTGGACTCCGTGGAGTGCGCAACCGAGCGGAGGATTCACCTTTGCTGTTTGTGTCCTTGGTTGGTCGATCATCGCGCTGAGCGTCGGTGTGGTCTATCGCAATAAGAAGAACTCTGAGTGAGAGCCAGGAGATCCGGCAATGCGACAGGGCAAGGACCAATGAATCGATTGTCGCCGAAGCTGCGCACACGGACCCCGTTACCGGACGGCAGATATTTGATCGTTAGAGGTGCAGATGACAGTGAGCTGACTAGTGAACAAGCAATAGCTTTTCGAGTCGCGTACCCAGGGATGGGCGCATATGGGGTGTCAGGGTTCTACGCCCGTAACAGGCGAGAGGTCGCCGAGCTATGTCAAACGAAGTTGGAACGATGGGCAGTTGTATACAGCTTCGATGGCGAGGACATTGAAGCGTGCGGACTAACAGTTGCGCCGACATTCAGAACGCCACATGTCACGATCGCTCATCCCGAGCTTGACGAGTTGCTCGCGCGGCTCAATCGTTGCCCACGCGAAGTCATTCGCAACCAGTACCATGAGGAATAGAAACGGAGACGTCATGGTCGAAGAACTAGACATAGACCTGCCGCTTGATTTGCAAACCGAGAATGAGGCCGGGCTGCCGTACGCCCTTCTCGAAAATGCTCGCAACCCCGAACGAATCCGCGAAGGTGCATGGATCACCGTGGGCAGTCCAAACGTCAACGCAGTCGCGCGGGTTATCACGATCGACAATGGCATCGTTGAGGTTGAACCACTGCATGGCCCGGCCAGTAAGTGGTTGCACTTGCTCCCTTCCGCCGAAGCCAGCTAACGGAGCACCTTGGTATTGCCGCCCTGGGGTCTACTCGGAAGACCCTGTAGGTGAGGTCACGGGCCAAGGCCGGGCTTCCTCGATCTCGTAGGCCAGTTCGAGAAGTCGTCGTTCCTGCCCGAACCCAGTCGAGAACTGAACCCCGATCGGCAGACCAGTCGCACTGTGCCCCAGGGGTAACGAGATGGCGGGGTTACCCGCGACGTTGTCGACTGGAGTGAAGGCGGCAAAGCGCAACAGTCGGACGATATGAGTTCGGAAATCCAGGCCGGGAGACAGATAACCGATCTCTGGCGGGGCATATCCAAGGACGGGAGTGATGATCACATCCCAGTCGTTCATCACATCGGCATGCAGATTGCCGAAGGCACGTAATCGCCGAATGGAATTCGGGAGCCGAGTCGCGGTGGAAGCGAACAGTTTGCTGAGCCCTCGAGTGAGTGGTTCGAGTTGACCGGCGTCGAACCCTGGACCGTAAGCAAAGCGTCCGCCGTAGGTGATGGCGGCAGCCAGGGAGGCCCAGTACCGCAGGAAGTCTCGGCCAATGTTGTCGCCGAACGGTTGGTCAACCAACTCGACCTTGTGTCCAAGTTGTTCACAGAGCGCTGCGGCGGCTTCGGTCGCACCGACAACTTCGGGATCTAAGGGCATGCCGTGAACGCCCGATGTCACCAGCCCGATCCGCAGCCGTTGATCATTCGGCCCACGCACAGGGCCAATGGGGGCAAGCTCGTGGTTCAACGAGTCGGAGTGTTCATAGAACAATGCGGTGTCGCGGACTGATCGAGTGAGGACTCCCTGCGTCGCGAACTTGATGGGCAGGCCTTGCATTCGTTCTGGCATCACGATGCGCCCACGGCTGGGCTTTAACCCCACGAGTCCGCAACAACTGGCGGGAATGCGAATCGAACCGCCGCCATCGTTGGCATGGGCAATAGGGAGCGCGCCTGCGGCTACCAACGCCGCCGAGCCGCCTGATGATCCACCCACAGTGTGATCGGTATTCCAAGGGTTACGTGTGGGACCGAATTGCAGGGGTTCGGTGGTGGCGGTCAAACCGAACTCCGGCATTGATGATTTGCCGAGCACACCGAAGCCCAATGCTCGGTACTGCTGGACGAATAGCGAATCGTTCGTTGCTGGGATTCGCCTGACTGCGCCGGATCCTTGTGTGGTGGGAAGTCCCGTGACGTCCTCGTTGTCTTTGACGATTGAAGGAATCCCTGCGAATGGCCCTTCGTCATTGACCAACAAATTATCGGTTGCCGGGGTAACGACGGCATTGAGTTGGGCGGCGGCTGTCAATCGTCCACGAGCAGCATCGACCAGTTCGCCAGGACTGACCTCTCGATTGCGCAGTCTCTCCAGTAGTCCGACAACATCGTCAGTACCCAAAGCGTCATCGGCAACGACGTTCATCGGAGCACCCATGGTTTGACTGTAGGGCGACTGGGTATTTCAAGTCCCCTACGACTACTGCGTCTGTGGTTGGCTCGTTGGTAGTCGATAACCCTGGCGATTGGAGTGCCACATGCCGGTCACAAAAGCCGATGCGATTGTGGTGGGCGGTGGGCTGGCTGGTCTCGTGGCTGCAGCTGAACTTGCCGATGCGGGTAAGTCGGTCATTGTCGTTGACCAGGAGCCAGAACAGAGTCTGGGCGGACAGGCGTTCTGGTCGCTCGGCGGACTGTTCATGGTGGACTCGCCTGAGCAACGTCGAATGGGAATCAAGGACAGCGCAGAGCTTGCCCTGCAGGACTGGATGGGCAGCGCGCAATTCGATCGCGAAGAGGACTACTGGCCACGACAGTGGGCCGAGGCATACGTGGATTTTGCTGCCGGTGAGAAGCGGCAATGGTTGCACGATCAGGGGTTGAGGCTGTTTCCCGTTGTGGGGTGGGCAGAACGCGGCGATGGCCGAGCTGATGGTCATGGCAATTCAGTTCCGCGGTTTCACATCACCTGGGGGACCGGTCCAGGTGTGGTCGCGCCCTTCGAGCGACGAGTTCGAGAAGCGGTGGACAAGGGTTTGGTGACCCTTGCATTCCGCCACCGAGTAGACGAGATCCTCACCGACTCCGGTGTGGTCACTGGAGTTTCCGGAAAGGTGCTGGAACCCAGCAACATTGAACGGGGCCAAGCCAGCAGTCGTACCGAGGTAGGCGATTTCTCGTTCACCGCAGATGCCGTGATTGTGACCTCTGGCGGAATTGGCGGTAATCACGAACTGGTGCGACAGTCCTGGCCGGAACGACTAGGAACTCCACCCAAGACGATGGTGGCCGGTGTGCCCGCACATGTTGACGGCCGGATGATCGCGATCAGCCAAGCTGCGGGTGCCAGCGTGATTAATCCAGATCGGATGTGGCACTACACAGAAGGTCTGCGCAACTGGGATCCGATTTGGGACAACCACGGAATCCGAATCCTGCCGGGACCGTCGTCCATGTGGCTAGATGCTCGTGGCAACCGCTTCCCGGCGCCGTTCTTCCCCGGCTTCGACACTCTGGGAACGCTCAAACACATCATGAGCACCGGCTATGACTACTCCTGGTTCATCCTCACCCAGAAGGTGATCGAGAAGGAGTTCGCACTGTCCGGCTCCGAGCAGAACCCCGATCTCACCGGCAAAGATTTCAAACTGCTGCTGTCTCGGGTTAAGTCTGGTGCGCCTGGCCCGGTCGAAGCCTTTAAGCAAAAGGGGCCTGACTTTGTCTATGCCGACAACATTCGGGATCTGGTCGGGATGATGAATGGCCTCACTGACGAAGCGCTGTTGGATCCAGACGCGATCGAGCAACTGCTCATTGCTCGTGACCGTGAGATGGACAATGACTTCACCAAGGATGCGCAGATCACTGCGCTCCGTGGCGCTCGCAAGTACCGCGGAGACAAGTTGATTCGGGTGGCGTCTCCGCACAAGTTCCTCGATCCAAAGAATGGCCCACTTATCGGCGTCAAACTCAACATCCTGACTCGTAAGACATTGGGCGGATTGCATACCAATTTGGACGCTCAGGTTCTCGACTCCGATGGTCAGCCGGTTGAAGGTCTATATGCCGCTGGTGAAGTGGCCGGTTTCGGCGGCGGCGGAATGCACGGCTACAACGCACTGGAAGGAACCTTCCTCGGAGGGTGCATTTTCTCTGGCCGAACTGCTGGTCGCGCTGCCGCACGTTGAGCTAACAAACAAGCGGCGTTCCCTCTGTTAAGAGAACGCCGCTTGTCGGTTTATCTCGGTCTATTCGTGTTCTGCGGCCATCCGTCGCAGGTATTCGTTCATGTTGACCATCTCGTCACCACTGTCTCCAGTGAAGCCGGATAGACGGACGTAGTCCAGCACGCCACGGAAGAGCATCATTTCCTCGCGCTGCTCGGCAATGAACCACTGCAGCATGTTGAAGGTGGAGAAATCGCTCTCGTCCAATGCGATCTTGGCCAGTTCGTGGATCTGTACGGTCACCTTCTTCTCGTGCTCGTACGCTGCCTTGACGATGTCCACCAGATTTGAGTAGTCGTTGGGTGGAGCCGGGATTGCCTCCAACGCGACCGGTGCATCGCACTCGATCATGTAGTCGACAAGCTTGTCGCGGTGGGCCATCTCTTCTGAAACGTGGCGGCGGAAGAATGAAGCGGCGCCTTCCAGCCCACGCTCCTCACACCACAAACACATCTGCAGGTAGATCTGGGATGCCTCGGCCTCGGCGGTGATCTGCTCGTTGAGCAGGCGTGCTACCTCGGGATTGAGTTCCAACATTCTCGGTCCGTCCCCTTCTGGGTCAATGAAGTTAGGTAAGGCTAACTTTGGTCTGTATGCGGTGTCGCGCTGACAGCTCTCGCGACGTACGAATGGGTTATTCCCCAGGCAATACAGCCTCAATCCATCGCTGTTGACGAAACTAAGAAACACGAAGCACGAATAGCAAAGCGGCGAACACCCAAGGGATGTTCGCCGCTCTGGCTGACGGTTATTGCGTGACGGTGACAGTCAGATCTTGCGGTGAATTGGTTGGGGTTTGGTTGCCGGGTGGCACGTACTGGAAACGAATGACGGCAGTACCTGGGGCAACTGCGGTTACTCGAGTCGTTGCTGTTCCTGGTGCTCCCGGCATGCTGGTCGCGCCTGCGGCGTAGACCGCTTCGCTTGCCGTTGCGATGTTGGAAGTATCAGTAGTGACCTTCCAGTGATAGCCGGTGGAAGCGTTCGATTCCAGTACGACATCCAACGTCTCGCCCACCTTCAGCTCGGCCGTATTCGGCACTGAGTTGATGGTCTTGGTTGCTGGTGTCGTCGCCGTGGCTGATGCGCTTGAGGCGCTGGGGTTGGCTGACTCTGACTCCTGCGATCCACCCGATCCAGATG
>JBDHZU010000011.1:0-26948 GCA_039812085.1 Candidatus Nanopelagicales bacterium
ATGTTGTCGAACTCTTGACGCTTCGCGCGCTTCGACTTACGACCACGGGCTGGACGACCGCCAGGACGACCACCCTTACCGCCACCGAACGCACCAGGAGCGCCGCCGCGACCACCAGGAGCACCGGGACGACCGCCGCCACCACCGAAGCCTCCGCCGCCACCTGGGCGACCGCCGCCACCAGCACCGCCGCCGCTGTAGCCACCGCCTCCAGGACGACCTCCGCCGCCACCACCGGAGTAGCCGCCACCACCGCCACCGCGGTTGTCAGGACGGCCACCACCGAAGCCGCCGCCACCTGGGCGACCGCCTCCGCCACCCGGACGGCCAGGGCCACCAGGACGTTGACCCGGTCGCTGTTGCGGCCGGGGAGGCATGGAGTTTGGATTCGGACGTGGAGCACCAGGAACTCCCCCGGGACGGGTCATACCTGAGCTGCCACCGGACGAGAACGGGTTGTTACCCGGACGCGGAGCACTGGGACGCATCCCACTGCCACCACCGGACGAGAACGGGTTATTGCCCGGGCGGGGACCACTGGGACGTGGGCCAGGAGTCGGAGGGGTCGTCGGCGCTGCAGGAGTGGATCCCGCTGCTGGGGCGTCATCATCAACTGGCTTGCTTGGCGCCGGTGCCGCCTTTGCCGCTGGAGCAGCCGGTTTTTCTGCCGGAACGCTCGGTTCTGCCACAGGCAAATCAGCTACTGGTGCAGCGGCTTCTACTTCTGGGGCAGAGGCAGGTGCGGCCTTCTTTGCAGGTGCCTTTTTCGCTGCCTTCTTTGCTGGCTTCGATTCCGATGCGGCAGCCGCGGCCTCTGGGAAGGCATCACGCAGCTTGCGTGCAACGGGAGCTTCGATTGAGGAGCTCGCACTCTTGACGAATTCCCCTAGTTCTTGCAATTTTGCGACAGCAGTTTTGCTGTCAATGCCAAGTTCCTTGGCGACCTCGTATACCCGGGCCTTTGCCACGTCTCTCCATCCTGGCCGAGACACGGGCGCGTCACGACCTAGTTCTTACGTTGGGCTCTCATCGCTGAGTACTCATCGAGCGCTCATCCCACTACTCCTGACTGGTCGGTTTCTGGCCCGGCTGCGATCACCAATTGGGCGAAGTCCTGGTCAATCGCCGCTGCAACGCGCAATCCACGAGTGATCGCTTTGCGACGAACGGCTTGTTCGATGCATTCCGAGGCTGCGTGCACATAGGCACCGCGTCCGGGCTGCCGCTGATGTTCATCGATAACAACGTGCGAATCGATGGCGACCAAACGAACCAGGTCTTGCTTGTTGGTGACTCGCCGACACCCCACACACATCCGCTGGGGTGTGTGAGAAGTCTCGGAGGCCACCCATCAGTGTACTTCACTAGGAAGGAATCGAAGTCCTTGCCCTACAGGCGATTCGAGCGCCACACGCGCTCATGTTGCCTATTCGGTTGCCTGATCCGAGGTATCCGCGCTCGAGGTATCAGTGTTCGCCTCCGCGTCGGAATGAATATCGATCCGCCATCCAGTGAGTCGAGCTGCCAGCCGCGCGTTCTGGCCCTGGGCACCAATGGCCAGAGACAGTTGATAATCCGGCACCGTCACTCGAGCAGATCGGGTTGTCACGTCGACAACCTCCACCTTGGATACCCGCGCCGGACTCAGCGCATTGGCGACGAATTGGGCGGGATCTTCGTCCCAATCGACAATGTCGATTTTTTCTCCTTGCAGTTCCGTCGTCACTGCTCGCACTCGTTGCCCCATCGGACCGATACAGGCGCCTTTGGCATTGATATCCGGAACGGTCGCGCGGACGGCAATCTTGGAACGATGCCCCGCTTCACGGGCGACGGCCATGATTTCCACCGAACCGTCTGCGATCTCAGGACATTCCAGCTTGAACAGCCCGCGAACTAATTCAGGGTGAGTACGCGACAACGTCACGATCGGACCCTTGAGTCCTCGACGGACAGAGACGACATGGGCTTTCAGTCGAGTGCCGTGTGAATAGTCGTCAGCGGGAACTTGTTCTGCCGCCGGGATGGTGCCTTCGATCTCCCCCAACTGCACTTGCACACTTCGCGGGTCGCGATTCTGCACAACCTGGCCGGAGACGATGTCGCCTTCGCGAGCAGAGAACTCATCGAAGCGCTGGTCGTCATTGGCTTCACGCAACCGTTGCATCAAGACGTTGCGAGCAGTTGTCGCAGCGATTCGCCCGAAATCAGAGGGGGTGTCGTCGTATTCCGGCCCTAGCGAGGAGGGAGTGTCGGGATCGTCTGATGTCACAACCTCGCGGGCATAGACCGTGACATGTCCACTCTTGCGATCGAGTTCGACGCGAGCATTCTCCTGCGAACCAGGCGTGTGGTGGTACGCAACAAGCAAGGCTTGTTCGATGCTGGGAACCACAAGTTCCCATGACAGGCCACGCTCGTTGACTAACGCCTTGAGTGCATTGACATCAATGTCCATTGCCTGCCTCCTTGGGACGGTTGAACTCAATCTCGATCGTGGCCTTGTCGACCTCATCCAGCGACAGTTCCGCTGCCGTGCCGTCAACGTCCAACCCGACCGTCTGGCTATCGTCAGAAGCGGTCTGGATTCGACCGGTGATTGTGCGTCCGTCCGTGGTTGCTACCCGAGCCAGGCGGCCAATGTTGCGTCGCCAATGCCGTGGCAGCGTCAACGGGCGGCTCACTCCACGAGATGTGACTTCCAGGTTGTAGGCAGATTCACCCATGAGATCGCTGTCATCGAGGGCATCGGACACGCTGCGGGAAACATCAGCGATGGCATCCAGATCAACACCATTGTCACCATCGATCACAACTGTCACGCTGCGATGCGCTTTGGAGGGATGCAGTTCCACCGCATCCAGATCGAAACCCTTACTTGCCACCACGGGGGCGAGTAGCTGCGTGAGCGCGTCAGTCGACGGATTCGCCATCGCTATCAATTCCTCGCCTTGGTTCCAGTTGTCATTGCAGTTGTCACAGCGTCTAGTGCGCACGCTGCAGTTGTGATGTGCCCTCAAGTGTAGTCAAGGATCGTTCTACAGTGGATCGGTGAATCGCTCCAGCGGCGGGCAGCCCACCGCGACCAGTCGCGCTATTACCCGTCGAACCGCCCTCGGCATGGCTGTTGGTGCGGGAGCCATTGGGGTCACTGCGCTCAGCGGATGCTCCGATACCCCTGACCCGGATGAAGCAGTTCGCTCAGCAGCGATGAACGAAGAACGCGCATTGATTGCTACCTACGACACCGCGATTGCCGCAGCGACTGGCGAGCAGGCGAAGAAGCTTCAACTGATTCGCGATCAACATGCCGAACACCTGACGCAGTTGGGTGCGCTGCCCGTGGCAGGAAAGAGCGCCTCGCCTAGTTCCTCCCCCGCTGCCCCATTAGCAACCGGGCAGTTGAACGCAGACCAACTGGCCACTCTGGAGTCTGAACAGGCCAGTGCCCGACAAGCATCCAGCTTGCAAGCCGTCTCCGAGCCTCTCGCGATGACACTTGCGCTGATCGCCGGATCCGAGCAGATGCATGCGAGTTGGTGGCAAACCTCATGAGCAACCCTGCCGACGACAGTCCCCGCCCGACTCCCACCGCATCAGACGGGTTGCCCGCAGCCCTGCAAGCAGCCCTTGCCGCCACGTACGCCGCGACCTACGCCTACGGCCTATTGGGCGCTCAACTCCCACCCGAGGAACGGCAACGCGCCCGAGACGATCTGGATGCCCAGCGCTTGCTACGACAAGAACTCCGCTCGACCCTTGCCCAACTCGATCAGCAGCCACAGACCCCGCAGGCGCTCTACACACCACCCTTTGCGATTACTGATGCCGCAAGCGCCCGCAAATTGGCGGGACAGGTGGAGACAGGCTTAATCCGCAGTTGGGCTGTAGTGGCAGGTGCCAGCGATACGGCTGGCCGCGATAAAGCGATTACCCATGCCCGGGCCTGCGCTAAGCGGGCAGTTTCCTGGGGTGCGCAACCGCAGGCTTTCCCCGGAGCTACGACCTAGACCGACGCCGGACGACACTCGGCGACTACCGCAGCTACCGCGTCACCAACCGGAATCTGCTCACGGTTTCCATTGGAACGATCCTTCAGTTCCACCACACCGTCAGCTAGTCCTCGGCCGACAACCAGAATCGTCGGCACACCGATCAGCTCAGAATCCTTGAACTTCACGCCGGGAGAAACTCCTCGTCGATCATCGAATAACACGCGTACACCTTGTTCGTCGCATTCCTGTGCGATGCGAGCGGCGACAGCAAATACCTCATCGTCTTTGCCAGTCGCCACGATGTGAACATCAGCCGGGGCAACCGCGCGAGGCCACACCAGACCCAACTCGTCGTGACACTGTTCGGCAATCGCCGCAACTGCTCGGGACACTCCAATGCCGTAGGAACCCATGGTCACGACGACTCGCTTGCCGTTCTCATCCAAGACCTGCAGATCAAGCGCTTCGGCATATTTGCGACCCAACTGGAAGATGTGCCCAATTTCGATGCCTCGGGCCAACGTCAGCGAACCGCCGCACTGCGGACACGTGTCACCTTCCCGAACTTCCGCTGCTTCGATCGTGCCGTCAGCGGTGAAGTCTCGACCGGCCACAAGGTCATAAGCATGCTTGCCTGATTCATCCGCACCAGAGATCCATCGCGTCCCTTCGACAACGCGCGGATCAAGCAGATACCGCACACCCGAAGCTGACTGTTCCCCCAGGACTCGGGGACCGATATATCCCGGGACCAGCGCGGGATGAGCAGCGAAGTCGTCGGCCTCGAACGGGCGAACTTCCGCTGGTGCGAGAACTGCTTCCAGTCGTTTGAGATCTACTTCTCGGTCTCCAGGAATACCGATCACCAGTGGTTCCTGTGAACCATCCGGATTCCGCACCATCAGCACAACATTCTTCAACGTGTCTGCGGCCGTCCACTGCCGATCCTCACGACGAAGTTCGCTGCGGTCGTTGGACAGCGACACCAACGCGTCAATGGTGGACGCGTCTGGGGTGTCTTCCACATGAGCTGCCGGAGCGTCTTGTTCGACGGCATCGGCAACAACAGTGGTGACAGCTTCGACGTTGGCTGCGTAGTCGCAGCTGTCACATCGCACGAACGTGTCCTCGCCGCTGTCACAGGGAGCCAGGAACTCCTCACTGGCCGATCCGCCCATTGCGCCGGACTGAGCCTTCACCACGACGAAGTCGAGTCCCAATTCCGTAAACGTTTGGATGTAAGCCGCTCGTTGGATGTCGTAGCTCGCTTGCAGCCCTTCGTCGGTGGCATCGAACGAGTACGCGTCCTTCATCACGAACTCACGTCCACGCAAGATTCCGGCACGAGGACGGGCCTCGTCGCGGTACTTAGTCTGAATCTGAAAGAGGGTGACCGGCAAGTCCTTGTAGCTGGAGTATTCGCCCTTGACCAGCAGAGTGAACATCTCTTCGTGTGTAGGGCCGAGCAACATGTCAGTGCCGCGGCGGTCTTGCAGTCGGAAGAGTAGATCGCCGTATTCGTCCCAGCGACCAGTCTGTTCGTAGGGTTCGCGCGGCAGTAGTGCCGGGAAATGAACTTCTTGTGCACCCGCGAGCTGCATTTGTTCGCGGACGATTCGTTCCACATTGCCCAGCACGATCCACCCCAGCGGAAGCCAGGTAAAGATTCCGGGCATCACACGTCGGACGTAGCCGGAGCGGACCAACAGTCGATGACTGGGGACTTCCGCATCTGCCGGGTCATCACGCAGGGTTCGCAGGAACAGGGTTGACATCTTCAGCACCCCGCAAGGGTAGCGACCTCATTCGGATCGGGGTGTGACCGTTGACCGCTGATGCGTAGCGGGACTTCCGACCGCGATCAGAAGTGAACGGTCGCGAAAGTTCCGATCTGCCGGAACCCGACACTGCGGTAGGTATTCAACGCGGGCAAGTTGTAGTGGTTGGCGTACAGGCTGACGCGGCGACCATGTTGTTGCTGGATCTGCTCAACAGTTGCAGCCATCGCAGGTACGGCAAGTCCCTGACCTCGCAGCGCGGGGTCCAGCCATACCCCCTGAACCTGCACAGACTCGCCACTCGTGGCTCCGACCTCTGCTTTGAACACCACCCGGTCACCGGCCATACGCACGTAAACCCGATCTTGTTCGATCGCCCTGGCCAATCGAGCCCGGTAGGCCGGTCCTCGCCCATGAGCGACTGGTGAGACCCCCACCTCTTCGATGAACATGTTCACCGCAGCAGGCAAGACCGCATCAAGTTCATCGATCCGTGCCAGTCGCACCGACGGATCGCTGGACACGATGGGTTGGCCATCCAGCAACATGACGGGTTGGTTGTCACGGACTTCCCGCGCTGACCCCCAATAGCGACGCAATTCGTCCCACAGGGGAAGGACATCCTTGGCGTAACCGACGATGGCCGAACAACTACGCGGGGATCGACCGAGTTCCCGAGCGAATTCTCCGCCGAATTGTTCGGTATGCACGGGGATGAGATTTGCCCCGGAATAGACCGCAGCTTGCAAAGCATCGTCAACGAAGTAGCCGGTTAGGCGGCCAGGCAGTAACGACCCTAAAGGAAATCCGAACAGCTTCTCCCGCAGGACGCAGTAGGCATCTTCGTCGCCCGCCATGAGCAGTTCCCATGCAGGCGCGTCGGCATCAACCAACGGCCGCAGGTGTGCACCTGCTGCGTTAGTGAACCGTGACGGAGGGGCCTGTGCTGTCACCGGCGCCTCCTTCCACTGCAGCCTGCTCGGCGATCTTCATGGCTTCCTCGATGAGGGTCTCAACAATTTTCGATTCCGGCACCGTTTTGATCACTTCACCCTTAACGAAGATCTGCCCCTTACCGTTGCCGCTGGCAACGCCAAGGTCCGCATCTCGCGCCTCACCGGGTCCATTAACCACACATCCCATGACAGCAACTCGAAGGGGAACATCCAATCCTTCAAGCCCGGCTGTCACCTGTTCAGCCAAGGTGTAGACGTCTACTTGGGCTCGTCCACAACTCGGACAGCTCACAATCTCCAGGCCGCGTTCCCGAAGATTCAATGACTCCAGGATTTGCAAACCGACCTTGACTTCTTCTTCTGGCGGGGCGGAAAGGGAAACCCGGATCGTGTCACCGATTCCCTTGGACAACAACGCACCGAACGCGACCGAGGATTTAACAGTTCCCTGGAACGCCGGACCAGCTTCTGTCACCCCGAGGTGAAGCGGATAATCGCATTGCTCGGACAGTTGCTCATATGCCTTGATCATCACGACGGGGTCGTGGTGCTTCACCGAGATTTTGAAATCCTGGAATCCGTGCTCTTCGAACAGACTGGCTTCCCACAGCGCCGATTCGACCAGCGCCTCTGGTGTGGCTCGGCCATATTTGGCCATGATCCGTTTGTCGAGCGAACCGGCATTGACCCCAATGCGAATCGGGGTACCGGAATCGCGGGCAGCATCAGCGATCTCTTTGACACGTCCGTCGAACTCCTTGATGTTGCCCGGGTTGACACGCACTGCGGCACAGCCGGCATCAATGGCAGCAAAGATGTACCGCGGCTGGAAGTGAATATCGGCAATAACAGGGATGCCGGACTTCTTGGCAATCTGAGGTAGGGCGTCAGCATCGTCTTGACTCGGCACAGCGACTCGCACCACTTGGCAACCCGTCGCCGTCAACACAGCAATCTGTTGCAGGGTTGAGTTCACGTCAGCGGTCAACGTTGTCGCCATCGACTGCACGGAAACAGGGGCGTCTCCCCCAACCAGCACTGGATGGGTCGGGTGTTTCAACAACAGTTGACGAGTCTTGCGTCGAGGCGCGACTGTCTCCGGGGCTGGTGCCGGCATTCCCAAATCCACAGACATGGTTGCAGTATTCCCTAACCCTTCAAACTGATCGGCTTGACGATGTCTGCGTAGAGCAGCAACGCACTCATCGAGATGAGGACAACGGCCACGCCATACGCCAATGGCAATGCCCTCGCCACGTCAACTGGGCCGGGATCCGGTCGATTCCGAAGCTTGGCCCATTGCCGACGAATGCCTTCCCACAACGCTCCCACTACGTGACCACCATCCAGCGGAAGGATCGGCAAGAGGTTGAACAGGAACAAGAACAGGTTGAGCGAGGCCAGCATGCTCAACATGCTGGCGATCCGCCAGGACGCGGGTTCACTGTGGTCGGCTGCTACTTCCCCGCCAATTCTGGTGACTCCGACGATTCCGACCGGGCCGTTAGGGTCGCGCTTCTCACTCGAAAACGCAGCCTTGACCACACCCACAAACTTGCTGGGAATGCTCAACATGGCTTGCCCAGTACGAACGGACAGATCCCACATTTGTGCGGGGACTGCAGCGAACGACTGTCGTTGCATCACGACGCTGGGGGCCATCCCGAGGAAGCCTTGCTCGGAGTACTGACCGGTGGCGTTTCCGTCGGCGTCATAAACCGGCCGAGAAGCCACCACGATGTTGGCTGTCACCTGCTGAGTTACTCCCCCACGAGTGATCGTGATTGTGGCTGGTCCAGCAGGGAGCGACTTGACCTCATCCAACAGTTCCGACCAACTGGAAATCGGCAGGCCATTAATCGCGGTGACCGTATCTCCCGGTTGCAATCCAGCGGCAGCAGCAGGACTTGGGGTGCCATCGGAACCGCATTCACCTGTCGGATTACTCGCGGTGGGGACGCACGGGGTAACGGCAGAGACAGTGGGGGTGAGTGCCGAGGTTCCAAAACCGACCAGCACGACTGCAAACAGGATCGTTGCCAGGATCAGGTTCATGACGGGTCCACCCAGCATCACAATCAGTTTGCGGTGGACCGGCAACCGATAAAACGTTCGCTTCTCGTCCTCTTCTGACAAGACGTCTGCTTGTGATTGCTGTCGTGCTTCCTCGATCAGCAGACCAATTCGACCGGTGGAACTTGCTCGAACGGTGCCATCTGCCCGGGGAGGAAACATCCCGATCATCCGGACATAGCCACCAAACGGCAGCCACTTGATTCCGTATTCGGTCTCGCCTCGAGTCCGCGACCACATAGTGGGGCCGAACCCGACCATGAACTGGGGAACCTTGACTCCGAACCGCTTTGCGGGAATGAAGTGGCCGAGCTCGTGCCAAAAGATCGAGAACAAGATTCCGGCGACAAACACGAGGATGCCGATGGTGAATAACACGTCGCATCAACCTCGATTCAGAATCTCGTGAGTCCGGGCACGCGCCCATTGCTCTGCCGCAAGTACATCACTTACTGAAAGAGACGCATCAGGCACGAAACCGGATCCCCGATGCTCATCAACAATGGTTTCGACCGTTCGCAAGATGCTGGAGAAGCCGATCTGACCGGCCAAGAAACCGGCAACACACTCTTCGTTTGACGCGTTGAAGACCGCCGGGGCGGTTCCAGCGGCCTGACCTACTTCACGGGCGATTCGGACTGCCGGAAAAGCCGCGGTATCCAGCGGGAAGAATTCCCAGGTCGCTGCTTGCGTCCAATCACAGGGTGGGCTGGAGTCAGCAATCCGATCTGGCCACCCCAAACCCAGAGCAATCGGTAGATGCATATCTGGCGGACTCGCCTGGGCGATGGTGGACCCGTCAACAAACTCGACCATCGAATGCACCACGGACTGCGGATGAACCACTGCCTCGATCCGGTCATAGCCGATGTCGAAGAGTAGGTGCGCCTCGATGATTTCCAACCCTTTGTTCACCAAGGTCGCTGAATTGATCGTGACTACTGGTCCCATATTCCAGGTGGGATGAGCCAGCGCCTGCTCAGGTGTGACGTCTTCTAACTGATCTGCTGACCAGCCACGAAAAGGCCCACCGGAAGCCGTCAACACGAGCCGTTTGACTTCGTTGTGCGTGCCGGAACGCAGACATTGAGCCAATGCAGAGTGTTCTGAATCGACCGGCACAACTTGGTCATCAGCGGCGGCCTGCGTGACCAACACACCCCCGACGACGAGGGACTCTTTGTTCGCCAGAGCAAGCCGAGAACCAGCAGCCAACGCGGCCAAGGTTGGCTGCAACCCGACCGACCCGGTCATTCCGTTGAGGACGATGTCTGCGCCCATCGCTGCAGCCTCGACCGCAGCCTGCGGACCGTCCATCACCTCGACATCCGGGCAGGCTTGTCGAACAGCATCAGCGGCATCAGCATTGGCAACAGCGACGAGTTCAGGGGCGAACGTCTGTACTTGTTGGATCAATTGATCCGGATTACCACCGCCTGCTGCCAATGCAGCAACGGAAAACCGATCGGAGTTGGCGGCGATGATGTCCAAGGCTTGAGTGCCGATGGAACCAGTGCTGCCGAGCAGCGCAACGCGCGTAACCACTGCGTCACTCTAGCGTTGGGCAAGAGCGGGCTGGTCCGGAATGATCTGACCAGACATACGCGGCGCAGGCACCTGCACCACCGGGAGCCAACGAGACTTCGCCCAGGCGGTGAACGGAATCTCCACCCACCGATAACTAATAGCCGCAATCCCAAAGCTGGCTGCCATCACGCCGAGTCCCGGCAACACTCCACGAGGCCCGCCAATGAACTGCATCAACGGCACATGGACCAAAAATACGACCAGCGCACGTTGCCCGATCCAGGCCGAAGCGAGCAGCACGGGAACAAGACGTTGCGGAGCATTAGCCAGCAGGTCACCCGGCCACAACCAGCCGACTGCTGCGACAACGCTCGCCGCAACAGCAACAACCACCTGCCCCCAGGCCGTCATGTCCATCCCGTAGTCCCCCACCACATCGAAGAACATGGCAACCAATGCGGTCATCCCCACAGCAAGCAGCCAATGTCGGTGAGTAACGATCCAGCGACGGGGTGGGTCATACGTCACGACCACAGCGGTCAGGCAGCCGAGCAGGATCGCCGCACCCCGGGTGTCAGAACCAAACTCGACGCGAGGAACTTGACCACCAGAACGCATCGTCAACCAGGCCGACCAGCTAAATCCAAGAACAGCGACTGCCCCTGACAGCCAAAGCAATCCTCGCTTGCCCCATCGATTGAGGCAGAACCAGACTGCAGCGGGCCACAGGAGGTAGAACTGCCACTCAGCACCGAGAGACCAACTCGGCACCAACTCGTACGGCAATATCTGTGCGTCCTGCAAACCAAGGTTGATCGTCTGAGACCAGAAATGTGGAAGGGATGAAACCAGGAAGGGAATCGGTACCGACAACGATTCCCACGACACCAGTGGCGCAAGGAACGATGCCACCAGACAAAGCACGCTCACCATCGCCAGCACGGGCACAAATCGTGCGAGCCGGGAGATGTAGAACGAACGCGCGCCAACAGATCCATCCCGATCGAATCGTTTGACCAACATCGTGGTGATGAGGAATCCCGATAAGACGAAGAAGGCAACAACGCGACTCTGTCCATCAGTCAACGCCCCGGTCAGTTCCAGATGACCTGCCATCACGAGCACGATGAGCGAGCCTCGAAAGATATCGAGGCTCGGATTACGGCGTAAGGCCATGGGTTGACTCATTCGGCATTCATCCAGCAGTTGTCGCAGCAAGTTGACCGCAGGCGCCGTCGATCTCACGACCGCGGGTGTCTCGCACAGTCACAGCAACACCATGACTACGCAAAACGCGAACGAACTCATCTTGCGTTGCCGGTAGCGAGGCTGTCCAACGAGAGCCGGGAGTGGGGTTAAGCGGGATCAAATTGACGTGCACCAACTTGCCTGCAAGTAGTCGACCCAACAAGTCCGCCCGGTGTGCCTGATCGTTGATGTCCTTGATCAATGCGTACTCGATCGAGATTCGTCGCTTGGTGGTGTCCGCGTACTCCCAGGCAGCGTCGAGCACTTCATCGACTTTGAATCGGTTGTTGATCGGAACAAGCTCGTCCCGCAGTTCGTCGTCAGGGGCATGCAGCGATACCGCCAAGGTGTACGGCGCACCTTCGGTGGCAAGTTGCCGAATACGTGGGACCAAACCCACTGTGGACACCGTGATACCGCGGGCGGACATTCCCAATCCCGCTGGTGCGGGAGCGGTCAGTGTTCGCAGGGCAGAGGTGACTGCCTTGTAATTGGCCAGCGGTTCTCCCATACCCATCATTACGACGTTGGACACTCGGCCCGGGCCACCAGCAACTTCACCTCGCGCGAGCATTCGGGCACCAGCAAGTACCTGTTCCACAATCTCTGCCGCCGACAGATTCCTGGTCAGTCCGGCTTGACCGGTCGCGCAGAATGGACAGTCCATTCCGCAGCCTGCCTGGCTACTGACGCACATGGTGACGCGGTTGGGGTAACGCATCAACACGCTTTCTACCAACGCACCGTCGTGTAGACGCCAGACCTGCTTAACCGTTCGCCCACCGTCACACGTCAAATCCCGAACGTTGTGCAACAAGTCCGGTAGCAACGCGGGGATAACGGCATCTCGCACTGGTTCGGGAACGTCAGTCCAGGCCTGTGGATCATCGGACAATCGACCGAACCATTGCCGAGAAATCTGATCTGCCCGAAAACCCGGTAAACCCAACTCAACGACAGCGTCCTTGCGTTCGGCAACCGTCATATCTGACCAATGCCTGGGTGGCTTTCCACCTCGGGTACGGGCTGTGCGCTCAACAAATTCCGTACTACTGAACTGAGAAGGCCGACTTGCGGGGTCGGGCAGGTCAGTCGCGGTCATCCATCTATTGTCTCAGCCCGACGCAAGTGCGGGAAGATCGTCAGCCGAGGAAGAATGTAAACATTGCCCAAGCGACAAAGGCATTGAGGACTAACGAGTCCAAACGATCCATCAGACCACCGTGACCCGGCAACAGGTTGCTCATGTCCTTAACACCCAAATCGCGCTTGATCCCGCTCTCGGCAAAGTCACCAGCAGTCGCTGACACCGTCATGATGCAGCCGGTGATAACACCTGCCCACCAGGTCGAATCCAATAACCAGGTGAACAACCAGGCACCCACAATTGATTGCAGGATCAGTGATCCCGCAAAGCCTTCCCATGACTTCTTCGGGCTGATCTGTGGGGCAATCGGATGCTTGCCCATGGTCACCCCGGCGAAGTAACCGCCGATGTCACTACTAACGGTCAAGGCGACAAAGGTGACGACCAGTTTCTGACCGTTGGGTTGCGCGAGCATGAGCATGACGAACCCGAGCATGAACGGCAGATAGGCGGCGACGAACACGCTTGCAGTGACATCGCGGACGTACCCCTCGGTTCCCCGTCGGATGCGCCACAGCAGGATCGCGATGACAGTAAAACCGAACATCGCTAGCTGGGCTTCAACACCCCAACGGTAGGTAGCAAATGCCGCGATGACGGCCGCGCAGTAAAGCGGGGTTCGGGCTAATCGGATACCTCGGTTAGCGAATGCGCCGGTCAGTTCCCAGATACCAATACAGATGGCTGCCCCAGCGAGGACGGCGAACAACCACTTCCAGGTGAACAGAGTGATCAGTGCGAGCGCACCCAACAGGACACCGACGCCGATTGCGACGGGGAGATTCCGGCCAGCGTTGGGATGCTTCTGAGCCTCGATATCGACCGGTGGTTCGATCGGTTCGGATGCCGGATCAACCGGCTCTTGGCTAGTCATCAGACTTCGAGCAGCTCGGCTTCTTTGTGCTTCAGAACTTCGTCCACATGCTCCACATGCTTAGCGGTCAGATCATCGAGTGCCTTTACTCCACGGCGGGCATCGTCTTCACCCACGTCGCCGTCTTTGGCGAGTTGGTCGATCGAGTCCTTGCCGTGACGACGGATGTTACGGATGGAGACACGAGCGTCTTCGGCTTTGTTCTTTGCGACCTTGATGTATTCCTTGCGGCGTTCTTCGGTTAGCTGCGGCAGCACAACACGCACGACTTTTCCGTCGTTGGTGGGATTCACGCCCAGATCGGACTCACGGATCGCTTTCTCGATCGCTTCCATAGCCGAGGCGTCGTATGGACTGACCAGAATCATGCGAGCTTCGGGAGTCTGAAAACTAGCGATTTGATTAAGCGGCGTCTGCGACCCGTAGTAGTCAATGACGATCTTGTTGAACATGGCGGCGCTCGCTCGACCAGTCCGCAACGTAGCGAAATCTTCTCGGGCCACCTCAATGGCCTTGTCCATCTTTTGTTCGGCCTCAGCCAGGATGTCGTCAATCACCACGTTGTCCTCTCGGTCTGGCCGGAAATCTATCGGCCACAGCCGGGTCGAAGTGGGATTACGAACCCGTGTTGACCAAAGTCCCAATTCGCTGACCAGCTGTTGCGCGGGCGATATTGCCCTGGGCCAGCAGGTCGAACACGATGATTGGCATCTGGTTGTCGCGGCAAAGACTGATTGCCGTGGCATCAGCGACCTTCAGATCGCGAGCCAGAACATCGTCGTAGGACAACAGTTCAAACCGCTTGGCATCGGGATTCTTCCGCGGATCGTCGTCATACACGCCGTCCACGCTCTTGGCCATGAGGACGACTTGGCATCCCGTTTCCAGGGCGCGTTGCGCGGCACAGGTATCAGTTGAAAAGAAGGGTGCTCCCAGACCTGCGCCGAAGATGACCACTCGGCCTTTTTCCATATGCCGGATGGCGCGACGCGGAATGTACGGCTCGGCAACTTGGCCCATAGCGATCGCGGTTTGCACGCGAGTTTCGACTCCGCGCTTCTCCAGGAAGTCTTGCAGCGCCAAACAGTTCATCACGGTGCCCAACATGCCCATGTAGTCCGCGCGAGAACGGTCCATTCCACGGTCAGACAACTGGGCGCCGCGGAAGTAATTACCGCCACCAATCACAACGGCGACTTCGACACCATCGGCCACTACTCCAGCGATCTGCTCGGAGATTGCGGAGACCACATCAGGGTCAACACCAAGACCACCGCCGCCAGCGAATGCCTCACCCGAGAGCTTCAACAGAACTCGGGTCCACCCCCCAGACGGCACGTCGGGCCACAGCTCAGTGACATCACTTGTCTTGGGCCCGACGTTCGTCTCGGTCATTGGATCAGGCCTGCCCAACCTTGAAGCGGGCGAATCGCTTGATCGTCGCGCCGTTGCTTTCTAGCAACGCCTTGATCGTCTGCTTGTTATCGCGGACGTATGCCTGCTCCAGCAGACACGCATCCTTGAAGAAGCCGTTGACTCGACCTTCCACGATCTTCGGCAGAGCTGCTTCTGGCTTGCCCTCTTCACGTGAAGTTTCCTCAGCGATGCGTCGCTCGTTGGCAACAACATCCTCGGGGACATCTTCCCGACTCAAGTAGGTCGGCGACATCGCTGCGATGTGCTGCGCGATTCCCTTGGCCAGGTCTTCGTCGTCGACGTCAAGCTCGACCAACGCACCCACGCTCGGCGGCAACGCTGGGTCGTGCTTGTGCAGGTACACGTAGACCGAACCGTCGTTGAAGTGGGCGAAGCGCTTGATCTCGACCTTCTCGCCCAAGCTTGCGTTGGCATCGTCGATCAGAGCCTGCACCGTCTTGCCGGTTTCGATCTCTGCTTCGAGTAGCGATGGCAGATCAGCCGGATCATTGGCTGCCACAAAGGAGGCAATCGAGGCGGCTACGCCCTGGAAGCCCTCCGTCTTGGCTACGAAGTCTGTCTCACAGTTGATCTCAAGCAAGACGCCACGGGAGGTGTCTTCCATGTGTGCGACGACCAGGCCGTTTGAGGCCACGCGTGCAGCACGCTTTCCGACATCCTTCGCACCCTTGATGCGCAGCAGTTCGACAGCCTTGTCGAAGTCGCCGTCTGCTTCCTCCAGCGCCTTCTTGCAGTCCATCATTCCGGCACCGGTTAGTTCACGCAGACGCTTGACGTCAGCGGCGGCTACTGCCATGTCAGTTCTCCTCGGTGGTCTCGTCCGCTGGCTTTTCCGCGGCTGGTTCAGCCGTGTCTGATGCAGCATCAGCGGTTGCTTCGGCGGCGGGCGCTTCAGCTTCAGCGGCAGGTGCCTCAGCAGGTGTCTCGGTCGCTTCGCCTGACTCCTGTGCGGCAGCGTCGTCAGCACCAAGCAGTTCGCGCTCCCACTCCGGCATTGGCTCAGCAGCAGCACCAGCATCAGTGTCGGCATCTGATTCGTTGGCACCAGCGCGGGCGATCAGACCTTCAGCGACAGCGTCTGCCACTACGCGGGTCAGCAGACCAACGGCACGGATGGCGTCGTCATTACCCGGAATCGGGTAGTCAACGACATCGGGATCGCAGTTGGTGTCCAGAATTGCCACCACTGGGATGTGCAGCTTGCGCGCTTCGTTGACAGCAAGGGCTTCCTTGTTGGTGTCAACGATCCATACAGCGCTCGGCACCTTGCCCATATCGCGGATACCGCCGAGGGTGCGGGTGAGCTTCTCCTTCTCACGACGCATCATGAGAAGTTCCTTCTTGGTGCGGCCACCAGAATTGGCAACATTGACCAAGTCCATCTCTTCCAGTTCCTTCAAGCGCTTCAGACGCTCGTGAACGGTCGAGAAGTTGGTCAGCATGCCGCCCAACCAACGCTCATTGACGTAAGGCATTCCGACCCGAGCGGCCTGCTCGGCAATCGCTTCTTGGGCCTGCTTTTTGGTACCAACGAACAGGATGGTTCCGCCGTGGGCAACCGTGTCCCGGACGAACTCATACGCCTGGTCGAGGTAGGACAGTGATTGATTGAGATCGACGATGTAGATCCCGTTGCGCTCAGTCATGATGAAGCGCTTCATCTTGGGGTTCCAGCGACGGGTTTGGTGACCGAAGTGGACACCGCTCTCCATCAGCTGACGCATGGTGACAACAGCCATGAAAATCTCCTTGCGTTCGCACAGCAATGCGGACGCTCGTTCGGTTTGTGCTGAACGCCGGTTGACGAACAGCCCTCTCCCTCTTGCCACTTCACCGAGCGAACTCGGACCGCAAAGTGACGGTCGGTTCCGTCCGACACGCACGTCAGTAACGCCCGCTGCACGGAACTCATAGGGATGTGATGTCACGCCGCAAGCGACGTGCACCTCCAATAGTAGGCGATCAGTGGTCTCGCCCACAGGCGAGGTCGGCAGCCTGACTGTCCACAGCGCCAGTGATTGATGCGGATCGTTCGCATGAGGGTCGGTCACAGTCACTAGATGAGGCATCCACGAGCAACGGTTCTTCCAAACGCCTGGTACCGCGCACTGGCAATCGCGGGTTTTGTCGTATCACTGACTCTGCTGCAGACCGTGTTCGCCGCACCCAGCACATCCACTCCGCGATGGCATCCACCAATCTCACCGATGGTGGTGAGTAATCCATTCGATCCACCAGCACAACCGTGGCTAGCGGGGCATCGGGGGATCGACCTGGTCGCTGCTGCCGGCACCACGGTCACGGCTGTCGGTGATGGTCAGGTGACCTTCGTCGGGAAAGTAGTGGATCGTCCTGTCGTGGTGATCAGTCATGGTGAGTTATCAACGACGTACGAACCAGTCGACGCATCAGTCGCGGTCGGTCAAGCAGTGACGGCGCAACAGAGCATCGGTCACGTTGCGGCAGGTGGACATTGCGACAACTCATGTCTACATCTCGGCCTCAAACGAGGCGAGGAGTATCTGAATCCAGAGTTTCTTTGGGCACGACCGGCGGTGCTACGTCCGTTGGAATCCACACCGTAAGCAGTGACTACTCGGGCGCTGTCACCATCTTGGCGCGCAACTGCAGCACAGCCTTGGTGTGCAACTGGCAGGCCCGACTCTCGGTGACACCCAAGACTTGACCGATCTCGTTGAGGGTCAAACCTTCGTAGTAGTAGAGCGTGATGACGATCTTTTCCCGTTCAGGCAAAGTCGCGACCGAGTCAGCCAAGATGTAACGGGTTTCTTCGGTTTCGAAAACTGAAACCGGATCTTCTGCTTTCGGGTCAACCAAAGCTTCGCCCAGGGTGACGCCATCACCCTTGTCTGCGCCGTAGTGCAGAAGTTCATCCAGTGCCGCAACGTTGACGAAGCTCACCTGGCTGAAGATCTTGCGCAAGCTGGGAACAGTCACCTCAAGTTCGGCGGCGACTTCTTCTTCGCTGGGAGTGCGTTGAAGTTTTGCCTCCAGGGTGGCGTAGGCCCGTTCCACATCACGTGCCTTAGATCGCACTGATCGCGGAATCCAGTCAATGCTGCGCAGTTCATCAATGATGGCGCCACGGATTCGGTTAATGGCGTAGGTCTCAAACTTGATCTCACGTGACAGATCGAATCGTTCGATCGCATCGATCAGACCGAAGATGCCATAGCTGACCAAGTCCGCTTGATCGATGTGATTGGGAAGACCGACACCCACGCGACCAGCCACGTACTTGACCAACGGCGAGTAGTGGATGATCAACCGTTCCCGCAGGCTGGGATCAGCCGTCTCGCGGTACTCCCGCCATAGGTCGGACAGTTGGGCAGCTTGGCGTTGGGCTTGTTCTTCCTTGTCCCGTTCAGCCTCAGTCGCGTCGAGATTGACCTCGACGTCATCAACTGCGACCCGGGGGCCAGGAACCGTTGTCGGGGTCTGTGCAGTAGCCACGTCAACAGCACCGGACGTCGACGACTCCGCCCCTTGCGGGGTTTCGTTCGCCACCTCCGGTTCATGCCCGTGGATGCGCCTGCTCATAGACCGTCCTCAGCCGTTCTACCGACACGTGTGTGTAGATCTGTGTGGTCGCGAGCGTACCGTGACCGAGCAGTTCTTGAACGGTCCGCAAATCTGCCCCACCCTCCAGTACATGGGTGGCGGCAGCATGTCTCAGCGAGTGCGGATGGAGGCTGTCATATTGCGAAAACTCTTGTGCAGCAAGGGAAACCACGCGTCGCACCACTCGTTGATCGATACGTTTCCCCCTGTTTCCGAGAAAGATCGCATCGTTACTGTGCGCAGTCACCCACTGGGGGCGACCCAACTGCAACCATCGATCGAGCGCTTGGGCCGCGGGAATCCCAAATGGGACCGTCCGTTGCTTGTTCCCCTTACCGAGCACGCGAACCGTCCGACGAGAGAAATCCACATCGGTGCGATCTAACCCGCAGAGTTCGCCAACCCGCATTCCGGTCGCATACAGCAGTTCGATAATCGCGGCGGCTACTAAATCTTTGGGGTCTTCACTGGCAGCGGCTTTTTGTCGTACACCTTCGACGATCGCGTCCACCTGCTCACGAGTCGGTACGTCCGGCAGCGGCTTCACGACTTTCGGCGTACCGAGTCGTACTCCGGCATCCGTGGGTGTCTGCCCGGATTCGTAGAGCCACTTGGTGAAACCTCTGGTGGCCGCGCATCGTCGGGCAACGGTTGATCGGGCAAGGCCCCGCGAACTCAGTCCCGCCAACCACGCTCGCAGCACGGCGAGGTCGAGCTGATTCGGAGTGGATAGTCCCCGACGATGAGCAAACCTGGCGAGATCATCCAGATCATTGCGATACGCGCGAACAGAATGCGCACTCAAGGTGCGGTCAGCGGCGATGTCTGCCAAGAACTCGTCAATCCGCACACGCCACGCTGAACTAACGGCGGGCTGCACCTGCGCCGCTCGTTCATCGTCCGCTGACGAATCGTCCACGCCCATGAGCCTGCCCGTCAGGCAGGGTGACGGTCAACCGGACGCCTCAGGTCGATCGGGTTGGGCAGCCGTGGGCAACAGTTCCATCACGTCTGCCGCACTTGTCACCAGTACCGCTCCACCGGCACGGATCACATCGTGAGTTCCCACAGACAAAGCGCTAGTGACCGGGCCGGGCACAGCGGCCACAACCCGCAAGAGCTGTTGCGCATGACGAGCGGTCGACAACGCTCCTGATCGGTGGGCTGCTTCCACGACCACCGTGCATGGAGTGAGTGCGGCAATCAAACGATTACGGACCAGGAATCGGTGCCGTGCCGGGCGAGTTCCGAGTGGGTACTCCGAAACCAATACACCGGATCCGCGGATCCGATCCCACAGACCGCTATTGCCCAGTGGGACGACGGCATCCAGCCCAGCCGCAGAAACAGCAATCGTTGTGCCATCACCAGCCAGCGCTCCTTGGTGAGCAGCAGTGTCGATGCCGTATGCCCCACCAGACACCACCGTCACCTGTTCACCGGCAAGCCCAGTAGCGATCTCCTGTGCGACGTGAATGCCATAACGGGTAGCCGCACGAGCACCCACGACACTGGCCGAGCGCACCGCAATCTCCCGTAACTGGCATTGCCCATCGACCCGCAGCACCAGTGGGGCGTCTACCCCTAGGTCATCGAGTTGGGTGGGCCAACTCGGCATTCCGGCCGCCACGAACTGAATGTTGTTACGTGCTGCCCAGAGCAACTCGCGTTCTGCATCGGCCAGTGCATCCGTAACGGAGGTACATGGCCGACCGGCAGCACGCGCTTTTCTATTTCGGTCGTCAATCGCTGTCGCCAACATGTCTTCGGTCGTCGCCAGAAACGCATACCTGCCACTGTCTGGACTTCCTGGTTCCACAACCTGACTCAATGCGATGCGTAGGAGCAGGTCATCGTTATTGACGCCCTTGGGTTCCTCCACTGAATACAGCTCGCCCGCACTCATGCTGCCGACCATTGGTCGAGGTCATTGCGCAACATTGCTGCGGTTTGCACATCGTCAGCTATGGGCGAGGTCCGACCAGCGAGATCGGCGATAGTCCACGCAGTAGCCAATACTCGATGTCTGCCTCGCGCACTTTCCCATCGCGTATTGCGGTCAAGGCAATGGGCGACCTCCGGTCGTAGTGGCCATTCCCGGTCGAAGACAGACATCGGAACTCTGGCGTTTGTCGACCACCCAGTACCGGCAAGTCGCTTCGTCATCTGTTCCCTAGCCTGGGTAACTCGCTGAGCAACCACAGCAGAGGACTCGACTACGTCACCGGACAGTCCTTTTAGTTGAGCAACAGTTGGTCGACTGAGGATCACGCGGACATCCATTCGATCCAGCAGTGGACCAGACAATCGATCCACGTAGCGTCGTCGAGTTGTGGGAGTGCAGCGACATTGGGTTGACCGCTCTGGATCGAGTGCGCGTCCGCACGGACACGGATTGGTGGCCAGAAATAGCTGACAATCGGCCGGGAGACTGACCCGAAATCCGGCACGGGCAATCGTTACTACGCCTGATTCCAATGGTTCTCGAAGCCCGTCCAATACAGACGGATCAAACTCGGCCGCTTCATCCAGGAACAACACTCCGTGATGCGCCAACGACACGGCACCAACCGAGGGGCGATCCGCTGAGCCGCCTCCGATGATGGCGATTCGAGTTGCCGTGTGATGTGGGGCGATTCGCAGTGGACGCCGGATCGTTCCAGCGGCTGCTGATCGTTCACCAGCAAGTTGATGAATGCTGGTGACCTCTAATGACTCCTGCGGTGACAACTCCGGCAAGAGTCCGGGAAAGCGGTCGGCCAGTAAGGTCTTGCCCACTCCCGCGCGACCAAGTAAGACGACGTGGTGACCACCCGCTGCGGCAACTTCCAGACCGAGCTTTGCTTCCACCTGCCCACGCACATCCGCTAGATCCCCGCTACCAATTGCCGAGGCAACTGTTGATGTCACACTGATCGACGAATCGTCGTCACCAATAAATCCATCAGGACCAAGGGACTCTGGTTCGAATTGCTCACCGCGCAACATGGCGACCAACTGGCGCAAAGACTGCGCATCGCTGACCTCGATACCGGGGACGAGGCGGGCCTGTTCAGCATCGCTCTGACCTGTCACCATTCGACTCTCACGGCCAGCAAGAGGACGTTCCGCTACCAACAGAGCGGCTGACAACGCACCAACCACTGGTCTGATCCGACCGTCGAGGCCCAACTCCCCGACCGCCAACAGGCCCTCCACAGAATCCGGCGGGACTTGCCCGTCGGCAACCAAGATCGCCAGCGCGATGGCCACATCTAGCGCCGGACCCTTCTTGGGTAACCAGGCAGGACTCAGTCCCACTGTCACGCGTTTATCCGGCCAGCGCAGTCCACTGTTTGTGATTGCGGAGCGAACTCGAACTCGCGACTCAGCCAAAGCGGTATCGGCCAACCCGACCAACGCCAACTGCGGAAGCCCCTGGCTCACATGTGCTTGTACTTCAACTATCCGAGCAGTCAGACCCACGACCGCTGCACCGTAGGTTCGTCCTAGTCCCATCTCAGTCCACCGCCACGAGGTGAACGAGTTGAGGTGGCCCTTGCCGAGGAACCGTAATGGCGACGACATCAATTCGAATGTGTTGGGGTTTTGCCGACAACGTGGCCAGGTACTGACCAGCTAGCCGCCGCAACCGCGCCAACTTTTCTGGTGTCACTGCCTCGACTGGCGAGCCTGCTCTGGTGTGGCGGCGAGTCTTCACCTCGCATATGACCAAGCAATCTCCATCCCGGGCAATGATGTCGATTTCCCCAGTGGCGACTCGCCAATTGGTCTCGATGATCTGCATACCGAGTCCCGTCAAACACCGGGCTGCGAGCCGCTCTCCGTATGCACCGAGCGCAGCCTGCCCTGCTGGCCCAGAACGTGCAGGTGACGGCTTGTTATCAAACGCCATGCTGCCTCCCCTTCCGATAACGAAAGGGTGCTGGCGATACGGCGATCGAGGCCGTCACAATGAACGGCTACTGTGGATACTCCAGTGAGTGGCGACCCTGTGGATACCGCTGACTCTTAATCAGCGGGTTCGGGGTTCCACGTCATTCTTGGCTAGTTCTTCAACGTTGACGTCTTTGAAGGTCAGCACTCGTACCTGCTTGACGAATCGAGCTTGGCGGTACATGTCCCACACCCAGGCATCGGTCATGTTCAACTCGAAGAAGACTTCGCCGCCGTCGGTAGAACGCACCTGCACGTCCACGTCATTTGTCAGGTAGAAACGACGCTCAGTTTCGACCACATGACTGAACAACCCGACGACATCGCGGTACTCCCGGTAGAGAGCAAGTTCAATCTCCGTCTCATACCGCTCTAGATCTTCGGCGCTCACGCTGCTCCTTGGGACGATGTCGACAGCGCCGTTCGCACATCCACCGTGGTGTGGCGGTCATGGGCTTGGCGCACAGGACGAAAACAGTAGCGGTGTACCGGACTCGGGCCATGGACCGACAAGGCCTGTCGATGCGCAGCCGTTACATAACCCTTGTGTTCATCGAATCCGTACTGCGGATACTCCTGGTGTAGCTGCTGCATCATCCGATCTCGAGTCACCTTGGCCAACACCCCAGCGGCGGCAACATTTGCGCAGACCTGATCGCCTTTCCACACCGCCAACGACGGAGTCGCTAAGCCGGGGACAGCGAATCCATCAGTCAGCACATAATCCGGTCGAACGTCCAGCCGCGCGAGCGCTCGTCGCATCCCTTGGATATTCGCGACGTGCAGACCCAATTCGTCCACCTCAGCGTGGTCGATGACGACGATGCTGTAGGCCAAGGCAGCACGCTTGACCCGTTCGGCAACTCGTTCACGTGCGGCAGCGGTTAGCAGCTTCGAATCGTTGAGCTCGGTGATCGAGGGAACTCCCCGAGTGGTGAAGCCAAGAATGGCGGCGGCAACGACAAGTGGACCCGCGCATGCCCCACGTCCTGCCTCATCAATTCCAGCAACTGCCTGGAACCCACTGCGACTCAAAGCGCGTTCGTACGGCCACGCTGTGGTGGCGTCACTCGTGAGCCGCCGACGGACGACACGAACGGGAAGCGTCACTTCTCACCTGCACTCGGTAAGAGTCCGGCCCCTGGGTTCTTGTTCAAAGCTGGATCGTCGAAGACCTCGGGGGTTCCCACCGTGCCGAACTGACTGAACGGCCACACCTTGAGGACGACTTTGCCCACCACATTGCCCACGGGGACTGCACCGTCGTTCTCATCGAGGTGGAATCGGGAATCGGCAGAGGCCTCCCGGTTGTCTCCCATGACGAAAATCGAATCATCCGGCACGGTCACATCGAACACCTTCTGGTTGGTGCTCGATCCAGGCTTGATGTACGGCTCATTGAGCACGACCCCATTCAGCACGATCTGCCCGCTGGGGCTGCAGCAAACGACCCGGTCTCCCGCGACTCCGATCACACGCTTAACCAGATCGTCACCTGACGAGGAGGGCAACACTCCGATGAACTCCATCGCCTTCTGCACTGGACCTGCATTCGAGTGAGACTCCGGTAACCAATTACCTGGATCCTTGAAGACGACAACTTCGCCTCGATTGACGCCACCGATCTTGGTATTGATCTTCGACGCAATGATTCGGTCATTGACCATCAAGGTGTTTTCCATCGACTGACTGGGCACGTAGAAGGCTTGTACCAAGAACGTTCGAACCAGGACGGAAAGCACCAGCGCACACACCAGCACGATGACAATTTCTTTGACGGCATTGAGCAAACTGTTGCCGGACTCTGATTGTTCAGGAGCAGCCGGTTCGCCCGTCGTCATTGCGGTTCCCCTCTGCGCCTCAGTGCGTGGTGGCACTGGTGGAATTCACCAGCGCGTCAAAGGCTACTGGCGTGCTCACCGTACGCAATGAAGACACGGGCCATGCCACCGCAACCGCACGACCGATCATCCGGTCGGTTGGAATGAAGCCACCGCCAGGCATCCCGATGTATGCCCGAGAGTCAGCAGAGTGGTCACGGTCGTCTCCCATCACCCACACCGAATCAGCAGGAACCTCGACGTTGAATCGTTCCTTGCTGGCAACGGTTCCAGCCGGGAGATAGTCCTCCACGAGCGGTACCCCATTGATCTCAAGTTGGCCTTGGGCGTTGCAGCACACGACATGGTCTCCACCGACACCGATGATCCGCTTGACGAATACGTGCTCGCCAGGACCAGGGTCGGTGAACAAACCTGCCCCGTCGAAGACCCATACCTCTCCGCGCGACGGGGTGGACGCCAACGCGGACACCTTCTCTACGAGGAGTCGTTCTCCAGGCTTAATGGTGGGCTCCATAGAGCCGGACGGCACAACGAACACTTGGAAGACGAATGCCTTAATCAAGAAAGCGGCAGCCACCGCCAAGACAATCAAGACGGTGTATTCGAGTACCCGAAAACGCTTGCCGGATGTCTTCTCCACGCGTGGTCGATCGTCTCGACCATTAACGGCGAGATCAGGACCAGCGTGAGGGGTGGAGACACCAGCAGGAGGGTTCATTGCGTGCGAGCGTACCTGCCAAATGCCGCCCAGGTGGGCAGCTACGACAAGCTCGTTGCCGATGTTTGCAAACCGTGACCGCCACTACCGAACCCGTACGTGGGAACAGCAAATTTCTGCAGCCTGAAGCTGCAGTCAGTGATCAGGCGTCAGCAGTGTCTGTTTCGCTCACCGACGTGGTGTCGGCGGCAGAAGCCTTAGAGTTTTCGCGCTTTTCCTTGATCTTGGCGGCCTTACCGCGCAGATCGCGTAGGTAGTAAAGCTTGGCGCGACGAACGTCACCACGGGTAGCAACTTCGATGGACTCAATGATCGGCGAGTGCAGCGGGAAGGTTCGCTCCACGCCGACCCCGAAACTGACCTTGCGGACGGTGAAGGTCTCGCGCACGCCGGAACCCTGGCGGCGAATAACAACGCCCTGGAAAAGCTGGACTCGGGAACGGTTTCCTTCGATGACGTTGACGTTCACCTTGAGAGTGTCACCGGGACGAAAATCCGGGATGTCAGAACGAAGGGATGCGGAATCGATCGCGTCGAGGCGGTTCATGTTTCTCCTTGCATGACCAGCCACAGGTCGTGACATGCGTGTTTCGGGTGGTGCTCGTGGGTGGATAGCTCCAGTCGGACAAAGTCACAACGCGCTCCCCTGTGGCAGAGAACGTCAACTGAAACGTCTTACCAGTGTGACATACGAGCACTTCGCACCAGTTTCCTGGTTGAGATGCTCTGACTTAGTCGTTCGTTGAGTCCGACAAGTCAGGTCGCCGTTGAGCGGTTCGATCCGTTGATTGCTGTACTCGCCATTGAGCGACGGCACCGTGGTCACCGGACAACAGGACCGACGGAACCTCAATCCCCCGCCAAGTTGCTGGGCGCGTGTAAACGGGGCCTTCCAACGCAGCCAAACCGGCTTCGGTACGCCCCGGAGCGAAGGAATCGTCGATCGCACTTTGCTCATTGCCAAGTACCCCGGGCAGCAGTCGAATCACGGCTTCCAATATGACCAGCACAGCGGCTTCTCCACCGGCCAGGACGTAGTCCCCAATGGAAACCTCGACCACTTCGCACTGGTCGCTGAAATGCTCGGCGACTCTGGCATCGATTCCTTCGTAACGTCCACAGGCAAAGATCAGCCAGTCGTCCTGCGCCCATTGCGCAGCAAGTTCCTGATCGAAACGTTGACCGCTGGGAGTCGGGATGATCAATCGCGGTGTGCGGCCGTTTGCCGTTCCCTTAGCGAGGATGCCGTCCAAGGTCTTGCCCCACGGTTCTGGTTTCATCACCATGCCGGGACCGCCACCAAACGGGCTGTCGTCCACCGTGCGATGGGAGTCGTCGGTGGCGTCACGCAGATCATGTACGTGCAGCTGAACATCTCCCCGGTCGATGGCTTTGCCCACCAGTGAGATCCCCAGAGCAGCCAGATAGTCCGGGAAAATAGAGATGACATCGACTCGCATGCCTGATGATTCGTCGCTCATGGCGTCGGCTCCTCATCATCATCGGCCAATTCCTCGAAAAGACCGGCAGGTGCATCAATCGTGACCGTGCCTGCAGGCAAATCAACCTGGGTCACGATGGCACCGACGAACGGGACCAACACTTCGGAATCATCCGTCTTGGTCACGGCCAGCACGTCGTGTCCAGGTAAATGCAGCACATCGGTCACAGTTCCTAGCGGTTCACCATCAAGGGCGAGTGCAGCCAAACCAATGAGCTGATGGTCGTAAAACTCGTCGTCGCCTTCCGGTAGTTCCTGGGGGTCAACCTCGACCTCCAGCACCGCTGAACGCAGTTGTTCGACGGCTTCACGATCGGTGATTCCAGCAAAAC
>JBDHZU010000012.1:0-26372 GCA_039812085.1 Candidatus Nanopelagicales bacterium
GGCAAGTTCAAGATCAAACGCGCACAGGCCACCCTGCTGGTGATGTTCCTTGGGTTCGTCGGAACCGTCGTGTTCTTCGCGGCGTTCGGCAGTCTGCTGGTTGACCAGCTCGTACAACTCATCAGTTCAACACCCAAGTCGATGGACGAAGCCGTCAACTGGGCAAACCAGAGCTTCGGCCTGCATTTGAACTCTGCCGAAATTCAGCAGAAATTGAATGTCTCTCCGCAGCAGGTTGCCGGATGGGCCTCGAATCTTGCCGGCGGTGTCCTGGGTCTGGTTTCGTCCGTGGTCGGGGTCATCTTCAGCGGGTTCACGATGCTGTTGTTCGCGTTCTACTTTGCTGCCGAAGGCCCACGGGCGCGAGACACCGTCGCTTCCTGGCTGCCCAGTGGCAAGCAGGAAGTGTTCAACACCGTGTGGGATCTGGCCGTTCAGAAGACCGGTGGCTTCGTGGTGTCTCGTTTGCTGTTGGCTTTGCTGTCTTCCTTCTGCACCGGAATCTTCTTCCTGCTCCTCGGTGTGCCGTACTGGCTGCCGATGGCGCTGTGGGTCGGACTGGTCAGCCAGTTCATCCCAACGATCGGCACCTACCTCGCTATCGCCTTGCCGGTGCTCGTGGTGGTCTTCAACGATCCGTGGATGGCGGTCTGGATCATCGTGTTTGCCACTGCCTACCAGCAGATCGAGAACTACTACTTTGCGCCGAAGATCAGTTCCAAGACGATGGACATTCATCCAGCAGTCGCGTTTGCATCCGTCATCGTCGGCGCTGCCCTGTTCGGCCCGCTGGGCGCATTGATCGGTATTCCGTTGGCGGCGATGATCTTGGCTATTGCCGATACGTACGGAAAGCGCTACGAACTCGTCACCACCCACACAAGTACGGATGGCCAACCCACATCTGCTGATTCAGAAACCCAGCCGACGTAGTTGTTTGGGGTCACGCTGCCATTCCTTCGCGACGCGAACGTGCAAGCTGAGGAAGACCTTCGAGCCCAACAATTCTTCGATCGCGGGTCGGCAGGTAGAACCGATCCGCTTGAGTCCTGATCCACCTTTGCCAATGACGATCGGCTTTTGACTTTCCCGTTCGACGTGAATAGTCGCGTGGACATCCACGATGGGTGGCTTCCCCGGTGCAGACTCATCCGGTTCACGAGTAATGAGTTCATCTACTGTCACTGCGATGGAGTGTGGGAGTTCTTCTCGAGCACCCGCAAGCGCAGCTTCTCGAATGAGTTCGGCAATCAGCGTTTCCTCAGGCGTATCGGTCACTGCAGTCACTGGATACAACGCCGGACCAGTGGGCATCGCTTGCATCAACAGATCGGACAAGACCTCAACGTTGTCACCGTTCTTGGCGGACACAGGAACGAATTCGGTGACGGTCAGACCAACGCTTTCGGTCATGGCCGCGACTTCTTGCAATCGGGTAGCCACAACCTCTGGAGCCACCGCATCCGTTTTGGTGAGGATGACGAATACCGGTCGGCGACGAAGCTCTGCGATCTCGCTGGCGAGCAGCTTGTCTCCAGGGCCGGTTTTCTCGGTAGCGGGGATACACAGACCGATCGCATCAACTTCTGACCAGGTAGACCGGACCAGGTCATTGAGCCGTTCGCCAAGCAGCGTGCGGGGTTTGTGCAGGCCGGGGGTGTCAACGATGACAAGCTGGCCATCGTCGCGGGTAAGGATGCCCCGAACAGTCCGACGGGTGGTTTGTGGTCGATCAGAGGTAATGACGATCTTTCGCCCAATGATTGCGTTGACCAGAGTCGACTTTCCAGCATTGGGTCGCCCAACAAAACAGACAAAACCCGACCGGGTTTCAACAGGCGAGTTCACGCGGTATCGCCTGACACCTGACGGGTCACAACCGAACCAGACGGCGTGCAACCGAGCACGGTGACGTCATGTCCAGCAAAGTCACGCAAAGCCGCCAATCCTGCGGGGTCAGGTAGCCCATCTTCGGCAAGGACCACCGCCAGTTCGCAACCTTTAGCTCCGGCGGCAACAGCCGTCGCAACCACAAGTTGCAGAGCGGACAAACGCAAGTTGTCTAAGGCAACGTTGGCGCTGGCGTAGCTTCGCCCAGTTTCGTCTCGAATCGCAGCACCAGCCGCAGCCCCTACTCGCCCACGCGCACCCCGTGCCAACGTGATGAGTTTGAGGTCTTCTTCGGACATCTCTGCGCTCGTTGTGTTCACTGCTCTCCCTTGCCACTGATCGGCGTGACTCGAATCGATCCGATCCGATTACGGCGACCAGCACCTGATTCCGCCACTAGGCGGTAATTCTCAACGTCGATGCTGGAGCCGGGGATGGGTACGACACCCAATCGGCGAGCCAGCAATCCCCCAATAGTCTCAACGCCTTCATCGTCGGCAGAAACATCCAGGTCGACAAGTTCAGCAAAATCATCGAGCTGCATGCGGGCGCTGATCCGCCAACTGCCGTCGTTCAGTTGTTCACTTTCTGGCAGTTCAGCCGTGTCGTACTCGTCGGCGATCTCACCCACGATCTCCTCGACGATGTCTTCGATCGTCACCATTCCTGCAGTGCCACCGTATTCGTCCACGACGATTGCTACGTGCACTCGGCCAGACTGCATCTCACGCAGTAGGTCGTCAGCAGGCTTGCTGTCCGGGACGAACTCAACCGGTCGCATCCGTTCCACCACTGCCTCAACGCGAAGGGCGTCTGGCGCTTCGAATGAGCGAGCGGCAAGATCTTTCAAGTACACGACTCCCACAACGTCATCGAGGTTTTCTCCGATCACAGGGATTCGACTGAACCCGGACCTTAAGGCCAACGACATCGCCTGCCGCAAGGTCTTGGTGTGCTCAATCCACACCATCTCGGTTCGAGGAACCATTAGTTCTCGAACCAAGGTGTCACCAAGTTCGAAGACTCCGTGAATCATCTGCCGCTCGTCAGCTTCGATGACGTCACCGGCCTCAGCGAGATCGACCAGTTCACGCAGTTCGGCGGCAGTGGCAAACGGTCCATCTTGGTAACCCCGGCCAGGAGTCAAGGCATTTCCCAAAGTGACCAGCAGACCAGCAAGTGGTTTGAGGATGACACCCAGCCATAGCGCGAGTCGGGCACCGCGCAGACCGAAGGCAATCGGATGTTGCTGCCCGACGGTGCGTGGAGCTACTCCCAACGCAACGAAGGCGACCACCATCATCACCACAGTGGCAACCACCGGCCCCAACCACGAGGGATCTTCAAGCTGGCGCACGCAAACGACGGTGACCAGCACGACGGCGAACATCTCAGCCGACAACCGGGCAATGAGGATCACGTTGACGTATCGGGCACGGTCGTCCAAGACACGCGCCAACCGGCCAGCACCCCGCGCCTCGTCATCGACTAACTCGTCGACCGCACTTCGAGATACCCGGATCACCGCTTGTTCCACCGCGACCAGGAACATCGCGATGAGCACACAGACGGCCGCCAGGATCAGCAACCACACATCGCCTTGAGTCACGACGAAGCCGTACCTGCCTCATGTTGGTGCCACTCGGCAATGAGTTGGCCCTGCAGGCCGAACATGAGGCGTTCTTCTTCTGGCTCAGCATGGTCGTAGCCGAGCAGATGCAGGATGCCGTGAGTGAGCAGTACGCCTTGCTCGTCACGGTCGCTATGACCGGCGACTTCTGCTTGTCGAGCCGCCACCGTTGGACAAATCACCACATCGCCCAGATGTCCCGGCTCCGAACTGGCGTCAGAGTCTTGCCCCAACCGAATCTCATCCATCGGAAAGCTGAGCACGTCGGTCGGTCCAGGTTCGTCCATCCAGCGCTCGTGCAGTGAACTCATCGTGTCTTCGTCCACCAACACGATCGACAACTCCGCATCCGGGTGTACCCGCAGGCGCTTCAATGCGAATTCGGCTTGTCGAACCAACGAGTGAACGTCGCACTCAACCTCAGTCTCATTGGCAATGTCGATGGTCATGACTGCCTCGGTTTCTGATGTTCATCCCATTCGCCGTAGGCCTCAACGATTCGTCCTACCAACGGATGACGCACCACATCGCGACTGGTCAGTTCGCAGAAGGCCACATCGTCGACACCCTTCAGAATGTCTCGCACGACGCGTAACCCGCTTCGCGTTCCACCAGGCAGATCGACCTGGGTAACGTCACCGGTCACGACGATGGTGGAACCAAAACCCAACCGAGTGAGGAACATCTTCATCTGTTCCGGGGTGGTGTTCTGCGCTTCATCCAGGATGACGAATGCGTCGTTGAGAGTGCGTCCGCGCATATACGCCAGAGGTGCGACTTCGATGGTGCCGCTGGTCATCAGACGCGGGATTGACTCGGGATCGAGCATGTCGTGTAAGGCGTCGTAGAGCGGACGCAGATATGGGTCGATCTTCTCGCTCAAGGTTCCGGGCAAGAACCCAAGACGTTCGCCTGCCTCTACCGCCGGGCGAGTCAAGATGATTCGGTTGACCGCCTTGGACTGCAATGCCTGGACTGCCTTGGCAACCGCCAGATAGGTCTTGCCGGTACCGGCTGGTCCCACACCAAAGACCACCGTGTGTTTGTCGATCGCGTCCACATACTGCTTCTGATTTAGCGTCTTCGGGCGAATCGAACGACCCCGACTCGACAAGATCCCAGCAGTCAACAATTCGCTGGGGCTGACCTCAGCACGCGAACGAAGCATCTGGACGGATCGCTCGATCGAATCAGGCGAGACGGAATGCCCAGAACGCAAAACCATGAGTAGCTCGTTGAACAGACTCTCCGCCACATCCACTTCTGACCGAGGACCCGTCATGGAGATTTCGTCACCGCGGGCGGTGAACTGCACATCCGGGAATTGGTTCTCAATCTCACGGAGAATCTCGTCTTCGACTCCGAGTAGCGACACCATCGACTGTGAATTGGGCACGGTGTAACGCGCGGTGAGAGTTTCTTCCGCCTGAATATCAGTGTCAGTCATGTATCCCTACCCGGGAGGCCACGTCAGTTGGCGTCCGCCCAAGACGTGGACGTGCAGATGATCGACCGTTTGGCCACCGTTGCTACCGGTATTAACGACGAGTCGGTAGCCGTCTTCCAGGCCCTCGGCGGCAGCGATCGAGGCTGCGGTCGCCATCACTTCACCCGCTAGTGCTGGGGAGTCTTGGGTCAGTTGGTCAATGTTGTCGTAGTGCCGCGCAGGGACCACCAAGATGTGGGCCGGAGCTTGCGGATCAATATCTCGGAACGCCACCACTCGGTCATTACGGCGCACGATGTCAGCCGGAATCTCACCGGAGACGATCGAGCAGAACAGGCAGGCACTCATTCGCTTAGTGTTTCACGCCAAGTGGTTCGACGGCGACCAACGTTGAGTGCGGGACATGACCACGGCCGCTGCAGCCGTTGCCGCAGTCCCTGCCCGCATCACAGTCGAACCCATCCGAGCCTGGACCGCTCCGGACTGCACTAACCGTTCGATTTCAGTCTCGGTCAATCCACCTTCGGGGCCAATCACGATGAAAAGTTCCTCGCCGGACAGATCAGTCTCTGCCAAAGCAGGCCCCTCACCCTCGTGCAAGACAACTCCGTGAGCTCCCTGGTTGATGCGTTCCACCAGACCATCCAGAGTCGTCAACCGTTCAATCCGGCAAAGATGGGAACGACGGGCGAGCTTGCTTGCCTGTTGCGCCTTCTTGACCAGGCGTTGCATAGCTTTTGAATGGTCTTTGCGATCCCATCGCACCACGCAATGTTCGGCCTGCCAGACCACGATGGTGTCCACACCAATCTCTGCCAGACTTTCCACCGCTCGTTCCATGCGCTCACCTTTAATCAGGGCCAGCGCGACCGTCACTGTCGGAGTGGGCACCGGAACAGTCGTCACCTGCTGCACCGCGACCACGAGGGAATCTTTGCCCTCAGTTCGCAGGACGGGTCCGGTTACGATCCGGCCGTTCCCGTCGGAGACTTGGACGAATTCGCCTGGTTCTAGCCGACGCACCGATACTGCGTGCCGACCTTCCTCACCACTCACGATGACTTCATCGAGGGCGTCAGCATCCGCCAAATCAGCGGGATCGACGTAGAACAGTGGTGCGGTCATGGATTACCGGAACGCTTCGCGGATTTTGGAGAACAGTCCACTGTGACCGGCTTTTATCGAACCGGTGGGATGTTCTTCGTCTCGGATGGTCGCCAGTTGCCGCAGAAGCTCGGTCTGTTGTGGATCAAGTTTGGTCGGCGTCAATACTTCGAGGTGAACGTGTAGATCTCCCCGACCGTTGGCGCGCAGATGCTGCACTCCTTTTCCGCGCAGGGTCACGGTGTTTCCCGATTGAGTTCCGGCTCGGACCTGGATCGTCTCTGGCCCATCAAGGGTCTCGAGCGGTAATTCTGTGCCCAACGCAGCAGCCGTCATGGGGATGCTGATCGTGCAGTGCAGATCGTCGCCTTCCCGAGCGAATACCGGATCGTCTTTCTCCACGATCTCGACATACAGGTCTCCGCGGGGACCTCCACCGGGACCGACTTCGCCTTCACCAGTCAGTTGGATGCGAGTTCCGGTATCAACACCTGGTGGCACTTTGACCGACAACGTCCGCCGAGTCCGGACTCGACCATCTCCAGCACAGTCCGGGCACGGCGAGGTGATGAGTTCTCCGTAGCCAGAGCACTGGGGGCAGGCCCGAACTGTCGCAACCTGACCCAGGAATGAGCGCTGCACGGTCTGGACTTCGCCGCGGCCCTGACACATCGTGCAGGTGACCGGACTAGAACCGGGTGCGGATCCCGAGCCTTGACAGGTGTCACACCCGACGGCGGTATCGACCACGAACTCTTTGACACTGCCAAAGGTGGCTTCCCGCAGATCGACTTCCAGACGAATCAGCGCATCCTGTCCACGACGCACTCGAGAGCGACGACCATGTCCGCCACCACCTCCTGTGGCCTGCTGGAAGAAGGCGTCCATGATGTCGCCAAAACCAAAGCCACCGAATCCTCCCGCGCCGCTGCTGCCGCCGCGAGGATCACCACCCAAGTCATACATCTGACGCTTGGCGGGATCACTGAGCACTTCGTAAGCCGCGGTGACTTCCTTGAATCGTTCTGCGGTCGCTTCATCCGGATTCACATCCGGGTGCAGTTCACGAGCGAGCTTGCGATACGCCCGCTTGATCTCCTCACCGGTCGCATCACGGCTAACTCCCAGCACGGAGTAGTAGTCAGTTGCCACTGTGGTGGGTACCTCTCGAAGTACGCGAATGCGATCAAACGGTTAGGAATAGTGTGACGCGATCAGGTATCCATCATGCGCCCGAGGTACCGAGCAACGGCACCCACCGCCCCCATCGCGGATCCGTAGTCCATCCGAGTGGGCCCCAAGACGCCGAGACGCGCGATCGGATTTTCCGGTGAACCATAGGCAGCGGTAATCACGGAAGCCCCCAACAGGGACTCCACCTCGTTCTCATGTCCGATCGCGACCGAGATGGTGTCCGCAGTTGCCGCCTGCTCCCCCAGTAGCCGCAGTAAGACCATCTGCTCCTCAAGCGCTTCCAGAACGGGCTCTAGGGTGGCGGAGAAATCCGCGGTGGCACGAGCCAGGTTGGAGGTGCCACCCAGGACGACCCGTTCCTCCCGACGTTCCACCACGGTTTCCAGCAACGTCGCGATCACAGCGCTCACTGCAGCCCGGCCTGCCCCATGGAAATTAGTGGGGAGTTCTTGAACTGCCGTTGCCACGTCGGAAAAAGCACGGCCCATGACTGCGTTGTTGATACCAGTGCGGATGTCCGCAATCTGCGCATCGGTTACCGCATCAGGCAGTTCCACCATCCGTTGTTCCACTCGACCGGTATCAGCGATCAATACGAGCAACACCCGATCAGGCGCGAGAGCCACCAACTCGATATGACGCACCGACGACCGAGTCAACGACGGGTACTGCACCAAGGCAACCTGACGAGTCAACTGAGCCAAAAGGCGGACAGTTGAGGTCATGACGTCATCCAGATCAACCGCCCGGTCGAGAAAGGTGTGGATGGCGCGCTTCTCCGCCGAACTCATCGGCTTGACTGCCGACAGTCGATCGACGAAGAGTCGGTAGCCCTTATCCGTGGGGATTCGCCCGGCTGAGGTGTGGGGTTGAACGATGTAACCCTCATCTTCTAGCGCCGCCATGTCATTGCGGATCGTGGCGGGACTGACGTGCAACCCGTGCCTTTCCACCAAAGCCCGGCTGCCGACAGGTTCCGACGTTGTCACAAAGTCTTCGACGATGGCACGCAAGACATCAAGCTTGCGGTCATCGGATGGCATCCGGCGGTCTTCGGCCATAAGGGACATTCTAGGCTCCGTTTACCGCGTAACATGCCGGTCGTGAGCACGTATCCACCCCCACCTTCTTCGCCTGAGTCCACAGGCGTGCAGGTAGCCCCGCAGGCTCAGGTGCCGGTGAGCCCCAGTGACGAGCAACTGTGGAGTGTGTTGTCGTGGGTGCTGCCATTCGTGGCTGGCTTTGTGGGGCCGCTCGTTATCTACTTGATTTACAAGGACCGTTCCTACCGGATTCGTCGACACGCAAGCGAAGCTCTCAACCTGCAGATCGTCCTGTTCGCCGCCGGGGTAATCGTGGTGGGGAGCATCATGGTGTCGATGTTGCTCGCCGCTAAATACAGCATCTTCGGCTTTGCTTTCGCCGCCTTGTTCTTACTGTGGTTCGTCATCGTTTCCCTCGGCCTGGTCGCGCAAGTATTTGGCATCGTCAAGGCCGCACAGAACGAGGACTACACCGTGCCGCTCATCCCACATTTTGTGAAGTAAGGCAGCCGAAATGATTGAAGACAACGACCTGCCGGTCTACGGACATCGCCCTGTTCCTGGGGTCGCATCTACCGGTCAGCGATATAGCTCCTGGCTGCGGCGAGCAATGGCGTTCGCAATCGATATCGCACCAGTGCTGATCTTGTTTATTGGCACTCAGGCGGCGGACATCCTGACGACCCGCACCGAGACAGTGACCCAAACAACGGGTTCGTTGACGTACGAGGCGGTTCACGTCAGCACAATGCCTCGCTGGATCAGCTGGACGTTATGGGCAATTTCGTTGCTGATTTGGATTTACAACAAGGGCATCCGAGAAGGCCGCACCGGTAAGTCATGGGGCAAGAGCGCCTTGAAGATGACGACGAGTTCCGATGGCGTTTCTGCCCAACCACTCGGCCCAGTCGTTGCCACGATTCGCTCGTTCCTCGTTTTCGGCGAGTTCACGATGGTGGTCTGCATCGTGGGAATCGTGTTGTGGTTCTGGCCCTTGTGGGATCAGAAACACCAAGCCCTGCTATCGGACAAGCTCACCGGCGCTGTCGTATTCGATGACTCCACCGACTCCACCGACTCCACCGACTCCACCGACTCCACCGACTCCACCGATGATGTCTAGTACTGGTGGGAGCCGGACAGTCTCCGGTGCGCGACCAGCCGGGTGGGGAATCCGAGTATTGGCCTTCCTCATCGACATCGCACTACCAGTGCTGGTTATCGCCGGTGCCTGGGCATTGACGGCATTCAGTTCCCATGAGGTCACTCGAACTAGTGCTGACGGGACGAGCTTCACCGTGGATGAGCCAACTGCCCTGTCCTGGGTTTTCTGGCTGGCCGCGTTCATTGCCATTGGAATCTCCGCCTGGAACCAGGGGTACCGCCAATCATTGAGCGGCTACTCGTTCGGCAAGCAACGGTTGGGGATTCGGCAAGTCACTGTTGAAACGGATGAACCTCTCGGCGTGAACCGAGGGATGCTGCACTGGTTATTCATCTGGGTCGACTTCTTGATCTGCTATATCGGCGTGCTGTGGCCGTTGTGGGATGCCCATAACCAGACCCTTATCGCCGACAAACTCAGTCGAGCTCACGTCATCCACGAGAAGTACTAGACCAAGCCAGATCGGACTTCGGATTCACGCCGACCAAATCGATGTACATGATTACCGCAGTGCTGAGCAACAGTGGGGGCGCTCTGCAAAACCCAGCACGGCGCTAACGACAGTCTGTGAATCAACACAAGAAACCCCGCAGCACGCGTTGAGCCATATGAGTTCGGCCCGGCTCCCACCTGGGAACCGGGCCGAACTCATTTGTATTGGTACTACGCGGCGACTGGCTCTCCACGCAGCTTGCGGAAGGTGTATGCCTGTGCGATCCAGACAACCGGCAGAGCCACAATCAAACCGACACCGCAGAGCAGCGCACCGATGAAGGTGATGACCAGGCTTGCCAGGAAGAACAGGATCAGTTGGCCAAGATTGTCCTTGACGAAATTGAAGCTGGACTTCAAGGACTCCACGGCACCCTGATTCTCGCCAATGACGAAGTACACGTAGTACGCACCAAAGAACGCGATAATCAGACCCGGCAGGATGCACAGGATCAAACCGATAACGGTTGCAATGGATAGAAGGATGCCACCACCAAGCACGGGACCAAGCTTGTCTGCGGACAGCACGTCCTTGACCTCAAGCTTCTTGTCCTCATCAGTGACCAGCAGGGCACCTCGGGCGACGTTCGCGTTGGCGAAGTACTGCCAGATCAGGTCAATCAGCCAGACGAGGAAGCCGCTGAGGATCAAACCGAACCAACCGAAGCCACTGTGGCTAGTTGTCGTGCTCGCGTTACGCAGGCAGTCTTGGTACGCAGTGATGTCTTGGTTGCTGTTGTAGGCGTTCAGACAGTCGGCCGTGCTCTTGGCAGTGTTACCAAAGATCGCGTTCTGGATGAGGCTGCCAAAGAAGTGCAGGACCAAACCGATGACCGCGAAGATCGCCATGGCAATCAGGATGGGGACGAGGTTCGCGGTGAACTTCTCCCAGCCGTACTTAAGGGCGTCACCGACGGAGTAAGGCTTATCTGCCGCATCGGCTCCCACTCCTGCAGGAGGAGGTGGCGGACCGTCAGTTCCGCTGGGCGGCGGGGGTGGCGGTGGCGGAGTGGCGGGCGTACCCGAATCCGCAGCGTCATCGGCGGGTGGTTGCTGCTCGCTCATTGCTGACCTCTTTTTCACAGAGTGCACGTTTGTGCGGACAAATCAGCAGGCTAGTGGTGATTCCACCCTGAGGAATAGTCGCAACGCCGAAATGTCACCATTTCGTCGCATGGTCGTTTTCCAGGGTTACAGCAGCTCTCGAGCAACAAGGTCAGCAAGCAGCCGCTGTGAATCGCGCATGGCAACCCGCTGTTGTGCCCACTTGTGCTGGTCGAGTAGTCCACGTTGGATCAGCCCAGGGACCTTGGCGAGTACGGCATCGGTGAGCTGGTCGTCTGGGATACCCTCGCGTAACCGAATCCCCAACATGACTCGTTCGACCAGTTCTTGCTCCGGCGTCAGCCTCTCGGAATCGGCAACCACCATCGACGTTTGGGTCTGCACAGAGTTCAACGCCCGCACCGCTTCGGCATACGTCCGTGGATGTTTGACGTTCCACCAGCGACGACCATCACGGTAGCTGTGAGCTCCTGGCCCAATCCCCCACCACTGACCGTCTTGCCAATAGCCCAGATTGTGACGACACGGTTGCCCGAAGTTGGACACCTCGTACCAATCAAGACCTGCTTGGGAAAAGAGTTCGTCTGCCTGCCAATACCGATCAGCCAACACGTCCTGATCGGTCTCGATCAACTGGCCGCTGGCAACTTGCCTGGCCATGCGTGTTCCCGGTTCCACGATGAGCGAGTACGCAGAAATATGCGTGGGTTCGGCATCAAGCGCCATCGACACAGTGGTGTGCCAATCGTCATCAGTCTCACCCGGAGCGCCATAGATCAGATCCAGGCTGACCTGCTCGAATCCCGCCTGCTTGGCCCAGTTGACGACCTGCGTTGCCCGACCCGCAGTGTGTTCTCGCTCCAACGTTGCCAACACCGCAGGCACCGCACTCTGCATTCCGACGCTGATCCGATTGAAGCCAGCAGCGCGTAGTTGCTCCAGGGACGCGAGGTCGACGCTTTCCGGATTGGCCTCGGTGGTCACTTCTGCAGCAGACGACAACCCGAACTCGTCAGAGATTGTCTGCAACATTCGACTCAAGTCGGCCGGACCCAACAAGGTGGGAGTGCCGCCTCCGAAGAACACTGTGTCAACAGTTGGTGCGCCCGTCACGTGCGCGGCGTAACGAATTTCTGCAATGGCGTCATCGACGTAGGAATCCGGATTAGCTCCGGCAATCGCGGATGGAACGTAGGTATTGAAGTCGCAGTATCCACACCGCGAGGAACACCACGGCACGTGGATGTACATGCCGAAGGGGCGCCGACCACCGGTAGTGGAAGACGCCCCTTCGATCACGTGATCAGCTGTAGAACGCGTCAAGAACATCCTTGTACTTGTCTTCTACCACCTTGCGCTTCACCTTGAGGCTCGGCGTCAGTTCACCACTTTCTACGGAGAACTCGGTCGGCAGGATTTCGTACTTCTTGATCTGTTCCCACTTGTTCAGGCGCTCGTTAAGTTGCTGAACTGAAGCATCGATCTCAGCGACCAGGTCGGGATCTTGGGACAAAGTGGCGAGGTCGTCGCCCTTGCCCTTTGCTTCTGCCCAGGCCTTGGCAGCATCTGGATCCAACGCAATGAGCGCAGAAACGAACTTGCGGTTATTGGCATGGACAACCATCTGACCAGCCAGACCGCTCAGTGCCTTGAACTGGCTTTCGATCGCTGACGGGGCCACGTACTTACCACCAGAGGTCTTGAAGAGATCCTTCTTGCGGTCAGTGATCTTCACGCGACCCATGGAGTCGATCTCACCAATATCACCAGTGGCGAAGTAACCCTCACCGACCATGACCTCAGCCGTGGCATCAGCCTTGTTGTGGTAACCGCGCATCACACCACGACCCTTGACCAAGATTTCGCCGTCGTCGGCAATCTTGATCTCGGTTCCCGGCAGCGGTTCACCAACGGTGCCGAAGCGAAGGTTGTCTGGACGAACGATCGAAGTCGCTGCCGTGGTCTCGGTCAGGCCATAGCCCTCCAGGATCGGCATGCCCACGATGTTGAACCATTCGGCAACCTCAGGCGCAAGTGCTGCAGAACCGGACACGAAGAAGCGAACCTTGCCACCCATCCGGTCGCGAACCTTGGAGAACACGAGCTTGTCGGCCATACCGAACTTGGTTCCGAGGAATCCACCCGGTGCCTTGCCATTGGCCAGTTCCTGATCGCGGTACTGCTTGCCAACGGAGAATGCCCATTCCGCAATCTTGGCCTTGGCGCCACCTTCTGCCATGACCTGACCGTTGACGGCAGCGAAGACCTTTTCGAAGATGCGGGGCACTGCACCCATGAAGGTCGGCTGCACGACCGGCAAGTTGGTGATGATCTTCGGAACGCGACCATCAACGGCAGTGGTGAAACCGATCTGCAGTTGGGTAGCAATGAGGACCGAACCGAACACGTGAGCCAGTGGCAGCCACAGGAACTGAACGTCATCCTGGTTGAGCACCTTGGTGGCATCCAACGCGGCACCGATGTAACCCCAGTTGTCGTGGGTGAGTTCGACGCCCTTGGGCTTGCCGGTGGTACCAGAGGTGTAGATCAAGGTTGCAAGAGTGTCGGACTTCACCTGAGCCGAACGCTCGTTCACGATCTCGGGGTTGGAGGCAAGCGCATCCTTACCAAGCTGTCGCAGTTCATCAATGGTGATCACGAAGTCGCCGTCGTCGGCACCGGCCTCACCGTCATAGATGATGACCTTGCTGAGTTGCGGCAAGTTCGCCTTCTGCTCACGAACCTTGGCGAGCTGAGTCTCGTTCTCGGCGAACAGCACGCGCGTGTCAGAGTCAGACAGAATGTAGGCAACGTCTTCAGCGCCAGTGGATGCGTACACGGTGGTAACCGCGCCACCCGCCTTGGCAACAGCCAGATCAGCCAAGATCCAGGTCAGGGATGTTTCACCAGCGATACCGACTCGGTTTTCGAACTCCAAACCGATCGAGATCAATCCAGCGGCCAGGTCGTCGGTGTCCTCACCCACGTCCTTCCAGCTATAGGTCACCCAATTGTCGTCCTTGTCGGGCGCACGGAATGCTTCACGATCTGGAGTAGCTGCAACGCGTGAGTTCAGCATTGCGGTCAGAGAATCTTGCGTCTCGGGCAGTTTCTCCCGGGCGGTCGTCGTCGATGCCATGAAGGCGTCCTCCTGTTGGGGGGAAAGTCAGATGACGTTTCTCTCTCGTCATGTGTCTGTCGTCACCCTAGGCAATATCAACGCCGGTTTGGGCGGATTCGTCACTCAAATCGCTTACGGATTGCGATTGTTTTCGATGATCCACTCAAAAATCGGGGCTAATCGGTGTCTGTCGTGGATAAGGCAGCAATGAAGGCTTCCTGTGGGACTTCGACGCGTCCCACCGTCTTCATGCGCTTCTTACCTTCTTTCTGCTTTTCCAGCAGTTTGCGCTTACGCGAAATATCGCCGCCATAACACTTGGCCAACACGTCTTTACGGATCGCACGAATGGTTTCGCGCGCAATGATCCGGGAACCGATCGCCGCCTGGATGGGGACCTCGAATTGCTGGCGAGGAATCAGCTCGCGCAATCGCCCTGCCATCGAGACGCCGTAGCTGTATGCCTTGTCTTTATGGACCACGGCGCTGAACGCATCGACCGTCTCCCCCTGTAACAGGATGTCGACCTTGACCAGGTCAGCTTCCTGTTCACCGCTGGGTTCGTAGTCCAGGGACGCATACCCCTTAGTTCGTGACTTCAGCTGGTCGAAGAAGTCAAACACGATCTCCGCCAACGGCAGGGTGTAGCGAAGTTCAACTCGATCTTCGGATAGGTAGTCCATGCCCAACATGACGCCACGGCGCGCCTGACACAGTTCCATGATCGCGCCGATGTAATCGCTGGGCGCGAGCACAGTTGCTTTGACCACCGGCTCGAAGACGGACTTGATCTTCCCGTCCGGGAACTCACTGGGATTGGTCACCGTGTGTTCGGAACCGTCGTCCTTGATGACGCGATAGACCACGTTCGGTGCGGTCGAAATCAGGTCGAGACCAAACTCGCGTTCCAAACGTTCGCGAACGATCTCCAGGTGCAACAGCCCGAGGAACCCACAGCGGAATCCAAATCCCAATGCAGCCGAGCTTTCGGGTTCGTAGACCAAGGCAGCATCGTTGAGTTTGAGCTTGTCGAGGGCATCGCGTAGCTCAGGAAAATCCGATCCATCAATCGGATACAGCCCAGAGAACACCATCGGCTTTGGATCGCGGTACCCCCCGAGCGGTTCGGTTGCTCCGTGATGAACCAGCGTGACCGTGTCTCCCACACGGGACTGTCGAACGTCTTTGACTCCGGTGATGATGTAGCCGACCTCACCAGAACCCAGCGCCTTACTCGGAACAGGCTCAGGTGAGATGACACCCACTTCGAGGGCTTCATGGGTCGATTTGGTGCTCATCATCTCGATGCGATCGCGGTGCGACAGCTTTCCGTCGACAACGCGAACGTAGGTGACCACACCGCGGTAGGAGTCGTAAACAGAATCGAAGATCGCCGCACGCAAGGGGGCATCGGGATTGCCGACGGGGGCGGGAACTTGTTGGACCACCGCGTCCAGCAGATCCTTGACGCCTTCCCCGGTCTTGGCGGAGATTCGCAACACGTCCGCTGGATCACAGCCGATGATGTTGGCCAATTCAGCGGAGTACTTCTCCGGGTTGGCCGCCGGAAGGTCAATCTTGTTCAACACGGGAATGATCTGCAGATCGTTCTCTAGCGCCAAGTACAAGTTCGCCAAAGTTTGCGCCTCGATACCTTGGGCGGCATCGACTAACAACACGGCTCCTTCACAGGCGGCCAGCGAACGCGATACCTCGTAGGTGAAGTCGACGTGTCCAGGAGTGTCGATCAGGTTGAGCACGTAGGTCTGACCATCACCAGCGGCAAACGGCAGGCGTACCGCCTGACTCTTAATCGTGATTCCACGTTCCCGCTCAATGTCCATCCGGTCGAGGTATTGCGCGCGCATCGCACGTTCGTCAACGACTCCGGTCAACTGCAACATCCGGTCAGCCAGAGTGGATTTGCCATGGTCGATATGGGCGATGATGCAGAAATTGCGCAGGAGGTCGGCCGGAGTGTTTCCGGGGCCTGGGGCGCGAGAGGTCACGGCGCTATCGTTTCATCCGACCCTCGCTCTGGTCGCGGCGGACCGAAACAGGTACTCTTGATAGACGCGCGAGTTGCCGCCTGACTGGTATCAGTTGCGGCTCTCGCCTCCTAAAGGAACACCAGAGACCGAGTTTCACATCCAGTACGCACAACCAGGCAGGAATTTTCGTGGCCAACATCAAGTCCCAGATCAAGCGCAATCGCCAGAACGAGAAGGCGCACGAGCGCAACAAGGCGGTCAAGAGCGCTCTGAAGACGAGCGTTCGCCGCGTGAATGAAGCTGTCGCTGCCGGCGATGCCGATAAGGCCGCCGAGGCTGCTCGCGAAGCTAACCGTCAGCTAGACAAGGCTGTCAGCAAGGGCGTCATTCACAAGAACCAGGCAGCGAACCGTAAGAGCGCGGTTTCCAAGGCTGCCGCCAGCACCAGCAAGTAGTTCTTCTGCGGGTTTAACCCACATCACTCCGACAATTAGTGGGTAAGTCCGCTGAGCGTTTTTTCCAGCCGGTAGGCCTTCTGCTCAGAATCGAGTTGTTCGTTCTCGCGCAGGCCACCCTTCATCGACGCATCCAAATCGGCCAACACGAGCGTGGCTGCGGCCAATTCGCGGGTGTGCCAACGGCGTGCTTGCTGCTGCAGCGTGCGCAACTTCCACGGTGGAACCTTCGCTTCGACAGCTAAATCTCGATCACTCATTCCAGGGTCAGCCGTGGCCACGGCAATGACTTGACGCAACCCACTCGCCAAAGCGGCAGTGGTGGCCGCTCCTAATCGCGCACCATCAGTCGAACCTTGCGCCAACCGCAGGAGTTCACACGCCCTTGCCCGATTACGCCCGAGCACAGCATCTGAGATCTGGTATCCAGTGACCTCTGCCGCCGCACCAAAGGCCAACGTGACGTGCTCGACCGTGATCGGATTGTCATCGGTATCAGCAACGAGTTGGTCGATAGCACCAGCGATCGCCCGCGGTTCAGCACCCAAAACAGAGATCAGCAACGCCACCGCGTCGGTGTCCATGTTTCGTTTATGCGCACGTAATTGGACGGCGATGAAGTCGTTGAGTGCGCGGCCCTTTTTGATGGCCCCCGCATCTACTCGTTGACCTGAGCGTGCAGCGAGAACATCGATCAGCTTGCGCCCTTTGGCTCCTCCAGCATGTACGGCAACAAGATGCGCTTCCGTGGAGGGATCGGACGCTAACTGGGTCACGGTTGTGATGCAGGTGTCGTCAGCGGCTTCGATGTTCTCCAACACGATGACTGAACCACCACCAAACAGTCCCGGACTGGCTTCTTGCAAGATCGTGCCGGACGCTGCCGAATCGGACGCATCGACAAATACCCGTTCGACCTCTGGGTCTTTGTCGCGGGCGGCACGATAGACCTCATCGATTGCTCGTTCGATGAGATATTCCTCGGTTCCGACGACCAGCGTCAGAGTGGGGATCGCGGCGCTCATGGTGATGCCACCTTCTCACGAGTCACCATGCCGAGTTGCCCATCCTGCATAACCACGGCCAGGTCAGATTGTTGATCGGTTCGACCCACCAGCGCGCCCGCCTGTTCCCACATCGCCACTGTGGATGCCGCCGGGTGACCGTAGGTGTTGTGGGCACCCACACTGATCAGGGCAATCCGCGCATGCGTCCACTGCGGTAAACGCAGGTCAGCGTTTCGACTCCCGTGATGGGGAACTTTCACGACATCCACCGCAACCCCTGCGTGGTTAGCAATGAGTTCGGCTTGAGCGGGTGGCTCGATATCTCCCGTGAGCAGCATTCGCACACCAGCGACGGTCGCCAAGAGAACGACGGAGGCATTGTTCGGTGCCGAACCACCCGTCACGAATCGGCTAGGCCACAGCACTTCGAGTCGTAAGTTGCCGACGTGTTGAACCGCACCCGCTGTCAGCGCTGTTGCTGAGATTCCTCGCGCGGTGAGCAACCGATTGACGCCCTGCACTTGTTCGATCGGTTCAGCCAACGGCGAGGTCACCACCGGCCCCACTGTTCGATGACGAAGTAGGCCAGCGAGTCCTCCGACATGGTCGACATGAAAATGACTCAGTACCAACAGATCCACCACGGTCACTCCCCACCGCTTCAGGCAGCGATCAATCGCGTCGGGAGTCGGCCCCACATCCACGACGACGGCATGCCCTGGCCCGGTATTACTGCGCACGATCAATGCGTCACCTTGCCCGACATCGCACGCCACAACGACCCAACCTGAGGGAACACCGTGGGCCGTTGCTGGAATCCGCGTCAGCAGAGCAAGCGCAACACCAAGCGCGAGTAGCCATCGCCACGGTTGGGTTCCCAACCGGGCCAGTAATCGTCGATGGGCAAACAGCGCCACCAACAGTGCGGTTGAGAACGCACAGACGCCAAGCACCTGCCACGTAGTTGTCGTGGGCACACTCGGGAGTCCGAGCGACAACACCCAATTCGCGATGGCCAGCAATACGTCGCACGTTCGACCACCAATCGCAGCCAACATTCGCACGGGTAATGCCGAGGCTCCCAGTAGCTGACTAGCAACGGCACAGGCAGTTCCGCTCACCGTCACCACCGGAACCAGCGGTGCCACCAAAACGTTCGCCAACACTCCTGCCAAAGGAATCGACGATCCAATCAAGGCAGCGATCGGAGAGCTAGCCGCCCATGCCGCAATGCAACTCGCGACCAACAGTTGGCCAGCAGCACGCACGGTCTGCGGCGGCTGCCCATCACTCATCGATCGACTAACAGCAACTAACGCGGCAGTTGCCGCAACAGACATACCAAAACCAGGACTGACCGATAGGAACGGGTCGAACAGCACGAGCACTGTGACGGCACTGGCCAGTAGAGCTCCAGCCGAATAGGCCCGGTGTAATGCCAGAGCAAACAGCAGTAGTCCCGTCATTCCGGTTGCCCGGATCACGCTGGGCTGTGGACCAACCACGGTCACGAAACCCATCACCACCACAGCGGTCACCAGGACGGCAGGCCGACGACGCAGTCGCAACAATCTGCTGCCACCAAGAACAGCCACGGCAATAATTCCAAGGTTCGCACCACTGACAGCGGTCAGATGAGTCAGACCGGTTTGCTGCATGACAGTTCGCGCTTCGGGATCGAGTGTGGTCTCGTCACCAAGCACCATCGCTGGGAACAAGCCAACATCGTGTCCAGTCGCTCTGGACGCTGCTTGGGTATCCGCTCGAACGGCTTCGGCCTTACTCATCCAGCCAGTTGCTGATTGCACGAGTCGCGCAGTCCCGATTGCTTGCAGGGCAACCACTTGCCGACGACCGGTCAACTGACGCGACACCCGCGTGTCCATCAGCCACTGACTGCCAGGAACCAATTGGTCAGCAATGGGCTGTTGCCCGTTGAGTAACACCTGGGATCCACGCTCGGTCACCGCTGCGACCTGCCACCGTTGCTGCGCACGATCCTGACCCGTCATTGCTGAACTACCCATCGAGGACGGCAGCCCTTCGATCCGAAGGATCGTGCGAAACGAGGTGGACGTCCCCGCCAGTTCACGCAGTGGATCGTGGTGTACCGGTTCGGCGTGAATGGTCACGCCGACCAAAGCGACAAGCACGAGCAGACCCAGGACGAGACCAAGATTCCGATCGTTGTCGGATCGCATGAACCGACGGCAACCCAGACCCCCTAACAAGACAACGAGAGGACCGAATAGGCAGGCCAACCACCAACTACGTGAGGAATGCCCGACCATGAACGCAACTGGCGCCGAGACGACCCACACCGTCATGGCAACCGTTGTCATCCGTAGGTCGTTCACACAGTGACCAGCGACTTGAGTCCAGCAAAAGTGACCTCACCGACCCCAGCGACTTCTTTCAATTGATCGATACTGGCAAAGCGGCCATGTTCGGTACGCCATGCCACGATCTTCTGCGCCATGACCGGGCCCACCCGAGGCAACGTCTCTAGTTCTGTGGCAGTAGCGGTATTGAGGTTGATCTTCTTGCCCGCTTGCTCACCGGTTGACGATCCTGGCTTTACTGTCGAGCCATCGCCAGAACTGGCTGCTTGCCCGACAACGACCTGTTCCCCGTCCACAAGCAATCGCGCTTGGTTGATCACCGCTTGCCCATGGGTGAGCCCACCCGCAGCTTTGATGGCGTCTGCAACCCGAGCTCCTGCAGGTACTCGAACCAGGCCAGGTCGTCTCACGGGCCCCACTACTTCAACGACCAGTTCACTGGGTTGATCAGACGGTTGTTGCCCTGACGGACTAGCCGCCACCGTTGCTTGTGCCGACGAACCAGCCAACGGCATTCCGGAACGTTCCACTCGCACAGCAGCCGCCGATTGGTCGTCGCTACCGGACACCTGCCAGGCAACGATGCAGGCAAGCACCAGTACCCCGAGTCCAACTCCTCGCAGAGTTCTCAAGTCCCAGGTGAGAGTGAGTCGATCGAATAGATCGCGCATCTGACGACGGTAGAAAGATCAGCCTTGCTGAAGGCCGCGCAACTGAGGTTGCTGGGGATACGTGCAAGGTTTAGGTGGTTGTGGATGACGAATCGTTCGTGAGTGACCGCCAGAACATCGCGATGTTTGCGTGATGTCGAATGATGATGAGTACTCCGATGACCACGCCAAAGATCAGCAGCGGCACCGTCGGATGAAAGATGATCGCTGAGGCGATCAGGCCAAGAGCACCAGCCACTGATGCGATTCCGGTGCGTCGAGTCAACACGAACACGATGGCAAAGCACACCAGCATCGGGATCAACCAAATCGGGTGTACTCCGATGACCACACCCAGTGTGGTGGCAACGCCTTTGCCGCCTTTGAAGTGAAGAAAGGGAGAGGTCATGTGCCCGATGACAGCGGCAATTCCGGTCACGACAGCGGCAGTTGGTCCAGCCCACCAACCAAACACCAGTACAGGAATAAGCCCTTTGAGCATGTCAAAGATCAGAACGGCGATTCCCACACCTCTGCCCATGACACGGCCAGCGTTCGTCGCCCCTGGATTGCCCGACCCGCTGCTGGACAGGTTAACTCCACGGGCTCGTGCGAATAGCGCAGCCGAGTTAATGGACCCGCAGAAGTAACCGACGACAGCCCCAAGCAGGCACGACCAGAACAGATGAGCGTTCATGGCATCGGAGCGCAAGCAACAGAGACCGTGCCGGGACCGGCATGTGCGCCAATCACGGCACCGAGTTCAGCCAGATCGATCGGCACTTGCCCCAGCGTCTGCTTCAAAGCAGCGGTGAGTTCTTCGGCACGTTCCGGGGCATCCAAGTGCTGGACAGCGATTCGATGGGGGCCAGCGGAGATGTTGTCGGCAGTCAATTCTGCCAACCGTCGCAATGCTCGTCCGGACGTTCGGGCTTTCTCTAAGGCGACGACTTGCCCGTCCTTGACCTCAAGAATTGGCTTAACCCGCAGAGCGCTTCCAATTGCTGCCGAACTACGTGACAAACGACCACCGCGACGCAAGTACACGAGGTCATCGACCATGAACAGGCAGGTTGATCCGGCGGCCACTTGTTCGATCTGACGCGCAACAGCTTCGGCTGACTCACCTGCTTCGGCACTCTGCACACCAGCCAACACTGAGTAGCCCAGCGACATACCCAAGGTGCGACTGTCGATGACAGTGACGTCAACGTCGATGGACCGTGCAGCAAGCGTGGCTGTTTCGATCGTTCCCGATAATTCGCCAGACAGATGCACGCTGACGATGTGTTCCGCTCCCGCAGCAACTGCTTCTTCGTATGCGCGCAGGAACTCTCCCGGGGCTGGGCGCGACGTACTGACGGGGATTCCGGAACGCATCGCCGCCGCGACTTCTTGTGAGTTGACGTCCCGGCCTTCGGCCAGGGTTCGACCGCCCACCACGACCTGCACCGGGACGATGCCGATGCCGTGCTGGCGAGCAATCGCTTCTGTCAGGCCAGACGTGGAATCGGTGACAACAGCAACGCCGGGCATAACCTCACGCTAGCGGCGCAAGGACAACGTTGACCAACTTCGGCGCCCGAACGATCACCTTCAACGGTTCTCCGCCATCCAGTGCTTGGACGATTGACGGCTCGGACAGAGCGTGCGCCTGCAGTTCTTGCTCGGTGATCTCTGGCGAGACCTCCAGGCGAGCCCGCACCTTCCCGTTGACCTGCACCACGCAGGTAACCGTCTCTTCGACCAACAGACTCTCGTCTACGACTGGCCATCCAGCCAACGCCACACACGGTTCATGGCCGAGACGCGACCACATGTCTTCTGCGGTGTACGGCGCAACCAACGACAACATGATGGCGACTGCTTCTACTGCTTCCCGAACCGCAGGATCGGCTGGACCGCAGCCAGAGTCCACTGCTTTGCGAGCCGCGTTGACCAGACCCATCGTCTTGGCGACGGCAACGTTGAAGCGGAAGCTCTCCACTGCCTGACTGGCCTCGTGAATTGCCTTGTGCGTGACCGCGCGTAACTGCGGATCTCCCGTGCTTACATCGACACCTGGCTGTGACGTGACATCGCCTGACAGTCGCCAGGCACGGGCTAAGAATTTCTTCGCACCGGCAGGTGACACATCGTTCCAGTCAATGTCGTCTTCCGGTGGTCCGGCGAACACCATGGTGAGTCGAACGGAGTCGACTCCGTGACTGCCGAGTTCATCGGACAGGCGCACCAGGTTGCCGCGCGACTTACTCATCGCGGAACCGTCCATCACGACCATTCCCTGATTAAGCAATTTGGAGAACGGCTCGGTAATGGACAGCAGTCCCATGTCGTGCAGCACTTTGGTGAAGAAGCGTGCGTACAACAGATGCAGAATCGCGTGGGTGACTCCACCGACGTACTGATCAACGGGCATCCATCGTTCGGCATCTTCCGGGCTGAATGCAGCGTCTTCATTGTGCGGATTCAGGAAGCGCAGGAAGTACCAACTGGAGTCGAAGAACGTATCCATGGTGTCGGTGTCACGCTTGGCTGGACCACCACAACTCGGACAATCCACGTTTACCCAGTCAGTGGCAGCACCCAGCGGAGAGGTTCCCTTGGGCTGTAGGTCCAAGCCCTCGCTCGGCGGCAAGGTGACAGGCAGTTCGTCTTCCGGCACGGGAACTTCCCCACACGAATCGCAGTGCACGATCGGGATAGGAGTTCCCCAGTAGCGCTGACGAGAAATCAACCAGTCACGCAAGCGGTAATTGACCGCCGATTGCCCCTTGCCGTCGGCAGCCAACTGTTCGATCACTGCAGCAATCGCGTCGTCTTTGCCCATTCCATCAAGCGGACCGGAGTTCACATGAAGTCCATCGTCTGCAGTGGCGACGCCGGTCTCTTGCGGATCGGTGTCTGCCTCCACCACAACCTTAATGGGAATGTCGAAGGCTTTGGCGAAGTCAAGATCGCGTTGGTCGTGCGCCGGTACCGCCATGACCGCGCCTGTGCCGTAATCAGCCAGTACGTAATCCGAGGCGTAAATCGGTAGCTGTTCACCGTTCACAGGATTAGTGGCGTAACGATGCAGGAAGACCCCCGTCTTCGGGCGGTCGGTGGCGAGGCGGTCGATATCCGACGCCTGCTTCACCTCATCCCGGTACTGCCGGAAGGCTTCTTCTGCTTGGGTTCCAGCAGCAAGTTCGGCAGCCAAATCAGAATCGGCCGCAACGACGAAGAAGGTCGATCCGTACAGGGTGTCCGGACGTGTGGTGTAGACGGTGACGGGTTCGTCGCGACCTTCGACCTCAAAGTCAACGTGCGCACCAGTTGATCGACCGATCCAGTTGCGCTGCATGAGCAGCACCTTGTCTGGCCACTGGCCCTCGAGTTGATCCATATCGGCCAGCAAGCGGTCGGCATATTCAGTGATGCGCAGGTACCACTGGGTCAGCTTCTTCTTGGTGACGACGGCGTCACAGCGCTCGCATCGCCCACCGACGACTTGTTCGTTGGCCAGCACAGTTTGGTCTTGTGGGCACCAGTTGACTGCAGAGTCCTTGCGATAGGCCAGGCCACGTTCATGCATCTTGAGGAATAGCCACTGGTTCCAGCGGTAGTACTCCGGATCGCAGGTATTGAGCACACGTTCCCAATCGAAAGAACATGCATAGCGGCGCATAGATGCTTTCTGAGTGGCGATGTTCTCGTAGGTCCAGGCAGCTGGATCTTCACCGCGTTTGATGGCCGCGTTCTCAGCTGGCAGACCAAACGCATCCCAACCGATGGGGTGCATGACGTTGAATCCACGCTGTACCCAGTAGCGAGCGATCACGTCACCCAGCGCATACGCCTCCGCATGGCCCATGTGCAGATCGCCGGATGGGTACGGAAACATGTCGAGGACATATTTGGCTGGACGTGGATCCTCGAGGTTGCCCGATCGGAAGGGCGCTTTCTCATCCCAGACGGGAAGCCATTTCTCTTGGATCAGTTCAGGGTCGTACTCAACGGGCTCGCTCACTGGATAAGGCTAACGAGCGCAGCTCAATCGGTAACGCCGTGGTCGATCAGTGTCTGCCCAATCAGTTGCCCAGCTTGTTCATGCATCGACCATGACCAGTGGATTCCGTCGGGGTTTGCATCCCCCCGCTCGTGGCCCTCGTTGACCAGTTGTTCGACATCCAGCACTGTCACTGACTCTCGTTCGCCGAATTGGCGAGCAGCGGTGACTGCACTGGCGTGGTCAGCAACCACGGGATACATCGGTGATTGATACGGACCTGGCGGAGTCATCAGAAAGATCGGCAGATCTGGGTAGTAGAGCCGAATGACTTGCACGATTCGGCGTAGATAGTGATCAGTGGCGGTTTGGGACAACTGTCGGAAGCGACCACCGGAGGCTTGGATAACCCGCGGAGAAAGCGTTGTGTAGGCAGTGCGGACTCGTCGTCGGACACTTGCCGGACGGACGTATGGAATCCCTTCCCGAAGCCAGGTCGGCATCGCCGATGGCAGCGCATCCATTCCACCGACCGCGAGGATCACTGCCTCACTGCGTGGCAGTGAGGTTCCCCAGATATTCGGATCTTTCGTGACCGCCCACCAGGCGTCTCGCGCCGTCCATCCCATCCGGGCATAAAGGTCGATCGTCCAGTCATCCGAGGCGCCGCTTCGGTGTGCAGAAAGTTCCCGTGCCACCACATTTGGCCAGAGCCCAGGCTCCCCCGGTGGGTACCGGGTATCCGGGCCATGGAAGGTCAGCGAGTCCCCGATGACCAGGATGTGTCGTGCCACCTTGGTCAGGCTAGACTCACTGTTCGCAATATGCGTTACGGGGCTATAGCTCAGTTGGTAGAGCATCTGCCTGGCAGGCAGAGGGTCAGGAGTTCGATTCTCCTTAGCTCCACAATGTTTGTGGCTCCCGTGTCTTTGCGGGGGCCACAAACATTTTAGTTGTGCTGTGAATCGAGGAGGAGCGCAAGCGACGGCCTCTCCTTAGCTCCACTTACGTCGATTGCCCCTACATGTCTTTTGTAGGGGCAATCGACGTATATAGCAGCAGAGCAGAATCGGGAGGAGCGTCAGCGACGGATCTCCTTAGCTCCACAATGTTTGTGGCTCCCGTGTCTTTGCGGGGGCATTTATGCAGCACAGCGAATCGATCTTTCACAAACAGTGCGTGAGTTACCTTAAGAAGATGGGGAAAGTGATAACTGTCAGTATGCGTACCGCCATCGCCACCGTTTTGGCGCTTGCACTCGCTCTCATGGTGGCAGCAGTGCCCGCTCAGGCAGCGAACGTCGTCCACCGGGGGAAGTACTGGTCGTGGGCCGGCCCCAAGTCGTGGAGCGCGGGAGAAGGGGTGTACGGCATCACCGTCTTGGGGAACAAGGCAGCAACCCTCGACCTGGGGTTCTCCTCGCTCATCTGCGCTAAGGGCAACACTTGGGATGCGTCGGTCACGAACTACTTCAACGCAAAACGTGCTGAGCTGCGCAAGAACGGTGCGAAACTGACCAAGACCGGCAAGATCGTCAAGGTCAAGGCCAACGGGGCAAACTACCGTCGCCAGAACATCCAGTTCACCACGAAGTCGGGCAAGAAGAAGCTTCAGGGCATGGTGATCTTGGACTACGACTACACCACGACGGTCGACGGCCTGAACTACTGCTACCAGCGCAGCGAAGCCCGTTCCTCCAACAAAGCAGCGTGGAAGAAGATGAAGAGCAAGCTCGCCGGTGTGAGCCGGTCGCTGGCCTACTTCGGTCCAGGCGCGTACGAAGAT
>JBDHZU010000013.1:0-26039 GCA_039812085.1 Candidatus Nanopelagicales bacterium
CCCGGAACCACCGCAGTCAATGCCCAAGGTATGCAGACCTCGGGGACGGTTATCCGGCATCTGCCCAGCCTGCCGGAAATGACAGGTCAGGCGCCATCTGAAGTAACCGTCTTGTCTTGTCCTGTCTTGCGCGGAATTCTCGAAACCACTCGCACACCCACCGTTCGGCAGGACTGCGACGAAAGCATGTCTTGTCCTACCGAGCGGCGCGCGGCTCTCTATTTCTATTTCTCGTCCGCTTCTCGTCCGCGCTGGTGGCCTGTCGCACTTTGACTGTTGCGCGCGAATTCTCGTAACCACTCGCAACGATGATCGACCGGCAGCAACTGCGCCCTTCGGGCTTGACCTACCGGAGGATCATCCCGGAGGATCATCGGCTCGCTTTTACCCCACTCATCCGCGCTGATGGCTACCGCTCTCTAGGCCCAGGGAGCCTTCTGCTTGTTCAGGAACGCCGTCATGCCCGCTTGAGCCTCTGCAGAACCGAATAGTTCCGTGGACATTTCAGCAGTCCACGCGAATGCTTCTCGCTGCGGCATCGTCCGAACGTTGTGCAGCAACTGCTTAGTGGCAGCCAGCGCCTTCGGGCCACCTTGGCGTAGCTGATCGCACCAGGTCCCGACGGCTGTATCAAGCGCCGCATCTGGAACAACCGAGTTGAGCAGACCCGCTTGCTTCATCCGCTCGGCACTCACACGTTCACCGGTCAGGAAGAGTTCGAATCCGTCGGCGACGTTCATCTTGTTCAGGCACACAACGGAAATCACAGCGGGAGCAAGACCAAGTCGAACTTCGGAGTAGGCGAACTTGGCTGACTCAACCGACACCGCCAAGTCACAAGCAGCAACCAGTCCATTCCCACCACCGGCTACATGCCCCTGCACACGCGCAATGAGCGGCTTCCGGTGATGCAGCATCGCTTCTAGCACCGTCACGATTGCTGACGGGCCATTCCAACGTTTGTCGTCGTTGTTGGCCTGGGTTGCACCTTTGAGATCAGCGCCCGAACAGAAGGTGTTACCCGAACCAGTGATGACCACAACCCGTACTGCGTCATCGGCGTCAGTCGATTCCAGGGCTGCATGCAACGCCCGCATCGTTTCCAGGTCCATCGTGTTGCGTGCCTCGGGACGATTCAACGTCAACGTGGCAACACCATCGACGATGTCGACCAATACCGCATCCGAATCGGCGGCAGATTGCATCTGGCTCATTTGCGTCCCATTCCTTCCATCATGGTGATGACCCGCAGCATGACTTCGTCAGCGCCACCACCAATGCTCGTCAGACGAGCATCGCGGTAGAAACGCTCTGGCCAGTTCTCCGCCGCGTATCCCATCCCGCCGTGGAATTGCACGCACAGATCCGCAACCTCACGGTGCAAGCGTCCCGCTTTGAGTTTGCCGATCGTCGCCATTCGACTGACATCTTCACCAGCGGCATACCGCTCAGCGGCCAATCGGGCGTACTCAGTCAGCACGTCCACATCGGCGTACGCCTCCGCCAGCTTGTATTGCAGATATTGGTTAGCGAGCAACGGTTTGCCGAACGCACTGCGCTGCTGCAGGTACTCCTGGGTCCGTTCCAATGCCCGGCGACATGATCCCGTCACCATGTAGATCGCAATCAGGCGTTCGTCTTGGAACTGCGCCATCTGCTGCTGGAATCCTCGGCCAACGTCACCGATGGTGTTGGAGACCGGAACCCGTACATCGTCGAACACCAACAGACCGGTGTCGGACGAATGGTTGCCCATCTTCTTGATGGCTCGATCAACGCTGAATCCCGGAGTATCAGTGGGAACGATGATCTGACTCATTCCTTGGAATCCACCCTCATCAGAGGTACGCACCAGCGCACAGATCCAGTCAGCTTGAGTCGCATTAGTGATCCACATCTTGGAGCCGTTGATCACCCAATCGTCACCGTCGCGGCGAGCACGAGTAGTGATTCCAGCAACGTCCGAGCCAGCATCCGGTTCCGATACCGCCACCGAACACACTTGCTCACCAAGCATTGCGGGCTTGAGGTATTCCAACTTCAACTCATGGCTGCCGAACCGGTGTAGCGCGGGAGTCGCCATGGTCGCTTGCACCGTGATTGCCATTGGCACACCAGAGCATTCGGTTGTCCGACCCAGTTCCTCTCCGAGTACGAGGTTGAACGTGTGGTCAGCACCCTGACCGCCGTACTCCGGGTCATATTCCAGACCGAAAACTCCGACTTCGGCCAACTTGGGAAATAACTCGTGGGCGGGAAAAGTGCCTGCCTGTTCCCACTCATCCACGTAGGGATTGATCTCCCGTTCCACCACGGCACGCACCGTGCTTCGGAACTGTTCGTGTTCGTCACTGAACTTCATGGCGTCTCCTCGCTAGCGCGTGGTCGGAAGGTCCAGGGCTTGTGCCCAAAGTCGAGTCAAGGTGTCATTCACAACGTCGGGATCGTGGTGTTCATCTCGGCCGATCCACTGCCGACCAAAGCCTTCAACCATCGCGCATAGCGCGGATCCAGCCAGGTACGGATCGAGGTCTTTTCGCACGTCGCCATCGCGCTGAAGTCGTCGAATACCGGCGACAGCTCGTTCCACATACCGATGCCGAAAATCGTCGAGCATCTTGGCGTATTCCGGGTGCTGCATTCCGGCTTCTTCCACCACCTGCAACAGGCGTACGTGTCGGGTGAAGCTCTCTAGATAGCGCGCGTTGGCTTCTGCGATTCGTCCCACTGGATCAGAAGCCGCACCCGACAAGGTCCACTCGGAATCCAGTTGTTCAGTCAACGCGTGGACAACCGCCTTGAACACGGCCGGCTTGTCCGGGAAGTAGGTGTACACCGTGCCGTGGGACACCCCGGCTGCAGCAGCAATGTCGCTCATTCGGGTTGCGGCGTACCCCTTGGCTTCAAATGCAGTTCGCGCTGCACCCAGTAACGACTCCCGCGTACGACGACCGCGGTCGGTGAGCGGATCGCGTTCCGTGGGAACGGGAGTCTCGCTGAGTTGCGCGGTCATAGCGGGCTCACATGATCAGGAACGATTGCTGCGGGGACGCTCACCACTCGCGCACGGAATTGTTCGCCTAGTCCCTTAGCCTGCGGATCAAGTCGGGTGGACTCAGCAACTCCGCGGCCCAAGATCCCGCCGATCACCACATTCACCGCAAGCAGGTTCGGTAGTGGGTGCACCGCGATGGGCAGCTCGTCTGCTTCCGGCAGCAGTTCGCGAATCCGTTGTTCGGTCAACCATTCAACGAACCATTCGTAGCGGGCATCTTCTCGACCATCCCCGATCAAAGGGATCCAGAAGCCGACGTTGGCCGACCCGCCCTTATCTCCAGAGCGCGCCCCGACAAGCTGGCCAAGTTCGATGACGACTCGGTCTGAATCATCCACGGTGATTGGTTCTTCTTCGTCCTCATGCTCATGCTCGGGTTCGGCAGCGTTACCCGCATCGGTATCCGATCCAGTGATCGTCGGCTCGGCACCGACTGATCCGCCGGGGCTGACCTGCTGTGCTGGACGACCCTCGACCTGAACGGTCACCGGAACGACAGATGGATCCACTGTGGTCGGCCAGTAGACGCCGTAGGGAGTGCCATCGGTCGGTGGAGTGGTGGCGAACATTCCCGGATAACTCGCAAGCGCTGATTCGATGATCGGTCCGGTGAATGCCCGCCCGACCTTCTTGGGGTCACTGTCTTTAACGGTGATCCGCACGAAGGACTGCGCATCAAACGCAGTGCTGGGGTCAACCGGATGCGAACTGAGGACTTGCACATCCAATTGCGCAACCTCGAGTCGAGACCGCTGGGCAAGTGCTGACGGATCGCGACGAAGCTCCTCAACGTCCGCCAGAGTCACACCCACCGTGGTCTGTAGTGCGAGGTCCGCCTTGGCATCAATGTCACTACCCGTAAGAACAAGCGTGGTGGTGTTGCGAAATCCGCCCAACGTATTGACGGCGACCTTCAACCGTTCAGGTGGCAACGCGCCTTCCACCCCAGAGATGCGTACTCGATCAACCCCTTCTTGGTCGAGTCGAATCGTGTCGAACAGAGCCGTCACATCAGGGTTCAGATATTCCGGCCCACCAATCTCATACAGCAGTTGCGCGGTGACCGTTCCGACGCTGACTTCTCCGCCAGTACCAATGTGTTTAGTGATGGTGCTGTCCCCATTTGCGCTGACTTCAGCGATAGGGAATCCGACGTTTTCCAGGTTCTCGATCTCGGTGAAGAACGAGTAGTTCCCGCCCGTTGCCTGAGTTCCGCATTCGATGACGTGACCAGCCACCAGCGCACCAGCAAGACGGTCGAGGGAAAGTTCGTCGCCAGCGAGTGCCTTGTCGTAGCTCCAGTTGTGCCACCACGCTGCCGGGCCGATCGTGAGGGCGGCATCCGTCACTCGCCCGGTAATGACCACATGCGCACCGGCAAAGAGCGCTTCGGTGATTCCGCGGGCACCGATGTAGGCATTAGCCGTCAACGGTTGCCAACCGGTCTGCGCCCAGTCTTCTCCCGTGTCGAGATTGGTGAACGACTCACCAGTCTGCGTGAGTTCGGTAAATCGTTCGGTCAGGTCGTCGCCGGTCACATAGGCAATCCGAAGCCCATCGATCCCAGCCTCATCGGCAAGTTCACGTAACGCTGCCGCACATCCGGCAGGGTCCAATCCACCGGCATTGCTGACGACTCGAATGTCTCTGTTCAGACACGCACCAAGAACCTGCTTCATCTGCAAGAGGAACGTCTTGGCATACCCGGAGCCTGGACCTTGCTTCAGCCGTTGGCGAGCCAGAATGAGCATGGTGAGTTCGGCCAACCAGTCACCGGTCAGCACATCAATGGGTCCGCCTTGGACAAGCTCGGCTGCCGCAGATAAGCGATCCCCGAAGAAACCCGAACAGTTCGCGATCCGAACCGGTCGCTTACTCAACGACTCAATTCCGAAACTGACCACAGAAGTTTCGGACTGCTTGGGGGAACTGGTGTCCTCGTTGTAGGTAATGGGAACACCACCGAGATCGGGCACTATTCGTCACCATCCGACTCAACGAAAGTGACCAGTGGCTGCCCAGCCGATACTGAATCCCCGGCTCCTACCAACACGTCGTCAATCACGCCGTCCTCAGGTGCGGTGATCCGATGTTCCATCTTCATGGCTTCCATCACCACGAGCGTTTGACCTTCGCTTACCTCGTCACCGGATTGCACCTCAACGGTGACCACAGTTCCGGGAACCGGCGCACTTGGGCCGCCGCCAGCAGCGACGTCGCTGGGGTCAGCAAAACGTGGGACTTCCCGAAGGGTGGTTCCATCGACCAGCCACACGTCATTACTCAGCCGATGGACAGTGGATCGTTCCCGGATTCCATCAATGGCAACCGTCAACGTCGCCTCATCGCTAGGCGCCGATGAGAGGACGAACTCAGCCGTTCGGGAATCTTCGGGGGCAGCAAGGACTCCTGGTGGTAGCTGCGCAGCCACCTCACCACAAGCGACGGTGACGTGACCCTGACGCACACCAGTCCATGACACAAAGGTGGTGACTGGTTCAGCGGCGGCATCGTCGGTCACAAAGTCGAATCGTTCTGGCACCACCGGCGACGACCGGAATCCGATGGGGACGTTGGCAAACCAGGGCTCGCTGGCTGCTCTTTCATAACTGAGTTGCAGCACGATTCGGATGGCTGCATCCACGAGTGCTGTGTTGTCGTGTTCGACGACTCCAACCAAATCCGGGTGTTCGTCCAGGAAGTTGGTGGTTGTCGCTCCGGTTGAGAATCCAAGGGATTGAAGGATCGAGCGCAACTGATCCCGGTTGGTACGGATTCCCGCGATGGGTTGCGTTCCCAAGAATTCGATCAAGGTCTCGGCAGCCTGTTCACGAGTGGATTCGTGGGCGATGAACTTAGCGAGCATCGGGTCGTAGAAGGAGGAAACCTCACCTCCAGCCGAGGCATATGCCGAGTCCACGCGTACGGCAATCCCATTAGAGGAATCCGGCATAGCCGTCAAGCGTCCAGTCTGGGGAAGGTAATCGTGCGCAGGATCTTCGGCGTACAACCGAACTTCGATCGCATGCCCAGAACGACGGATCGAGTCTTGCGGCAACGGAAGTGCTCTGCCTGCAGCAACGTCGAACTGCCAGTCCACTAAGTCCAGTCCGGTGACTGCTTCCGTCACCGGATGCTCGACCTGCAGCCGGGTATTCATTTCCAGAAAGTAGAACTCCTGCTGGTCACCCTCACCACTGACCATGAACTCGACAGTGCCTGCGCCGACGTATCCGATCTGCTTGGTGAGCGATACGGCAGCGGTATACATCGCGTCCAAAGTGGCGCTGGTTGCTCCCGGAGACGGCGACTCTTCCACGATCTTCTGGTGGCGTCGTTGGATTGAACATTCGCGTTCAAACAGGTGGACGGCATTGCCCTGGGTGTCGCCAAAGACCTGCACCTCGACGTGGCGAGCATTGGTGAGATACCGCTCGAAGAACACCGTGGGATCACCGAAACTGCTTTGTGCTTCTCGCCGCGCGGCAGCAACGGATTCCACCAATTCGTCGGGCGAATCGACCACGCGCATTCCCTTACCGCCACCACCCGCACTGGCCTTAACCAGAAGTGGGTAGCCGACGCGCTGCCCAACATCAAGCAAAGCCTGATCATCGGCATCAAGGGCAAGCTCCGCGCCAGGAACCAACGGGACACCTGCAGCTTCGGCCAGTCGTTTGGCCTCCACCTTCAGCGCCATGGAACGAATCGACTCAGGTGTGGGGCCAATCCAGGTCATCCCTGCGTCGATGACCGCTTGGGCAAAGTCAGGATTCTCCGACAGGAAGCCATACCCGGGATGAATGGCTTGCGCGCCAGTGCGAGCAGCCGCATCCAACACCTTGGTGACATCGAGGTAGCTCTCGGCGCTGGTCGAACCACCCAGTGACACCGCTACATCCGCTTGGGCGACAAAGGCCGCGTCCACATCAGGATCGGAATGGATAGCGATGGTCTTCAACCCACGTCGCTTGGCTGAATTGAACACTCGTAACGCGATCTCACCCCGATTGGCGACCAACACACTGGTGAAAGGAAGTGGCTCTGGAGAGAAGCCCATCAGTCCGGTATCGAATGAATCTGTCATCGCACTCACATCCGGTAGACGCCCATGGCGCCGGTTGGGCCCGTGGGGGCGATTGATGCTGCTCCAGCAGCCATGGCTTCGGGGTTGTTTGATCCAGCACCAATGACTGGCGCGCTGTGGCAAGCCGACAACGCCATCGACAAGACCGTGCGGGTATCGCGCGGGTTGATGATGCCGTCATCCCACATGCGGCCAGTCGCGTACAGCGCAGTGGACTGTTCTTCCACCTGTTGTTCGAACGAATCGCGAATTGGGGCGAAAGCCTCCGCATCGAAGACTTGCCCTGCTCCCTCGGTCTTTTGCCGAGCGACAATCTCCAGTACCCCGGCCAACTGCTTAGGACCCATCACGGCAATGCGGTGATTCGGCCAACTGAAGACGAACCGTGGATCGAATGCACGGCCTGCCATGCCGTAGTTACCAGCGCCATAGCTGGCACCCATCATCAGCGTCAGGTGCGGGACGGTGGAGTTACTCACCGCGTTGATCATCTTTGCGCCGTCTTTGATGATGCCGCCCTGTTCGTATTGCGTACCGACCATGAACCCGGTGATGTTCTGCAAGAACAAGATCGGAGTGGATGCCTTGTTACACAGTTGGATGAACTGGGCCGCCTTCTGCGCTTCCTCGCTGAACAGGATTCCGTTGTTCGCGATGATCCCCACGGGGTAACCGTTCAGGTGCGCCCAGCCCGTCACCAAAGTCGTCCCGTATAACGGCTTGAACTCATCGAATTCACTGCCATCGACGATGCGCGCAATGACTTCTCTGGCCTCGAACGGGATACGGATATCTGAACTGGCGATCCCCAGAAGCTCATCCGGGTCGTACAACGGATCGACAGGTGCCCGGCGAGGTTTCGGACCAGCCTTACGCCAGTTGAGATGCTCAACGATGTCGCGTCCGATACGCAGGGCGTCTGGTTCATCAATCGCGAGATAGTCAGCCAGTCCGGAGGTGCGGGCGTGCATATCCGCACCGCCCAAGCTCTCGTCATCGGCATCTTCGTCAATCGCCATCTTCACCAGTGGCGGTCCGCCGAGGAACACCTTGGCGGCGTCCTTCTGCATGACGATGTAGTCGCTCATCCCTGGGATGTAGGCACCACCAGCAGTGCTGGAACCGAAGACCAAAGTGATGGTGGGAATCCCGGCCCCGGACAGTTGGGTGAGATTCCGGAAGCTCGCTCCACCCGGCACGAAGATCTCAGCTTGCTTAGGCAGATCCGCACCACCCGACTCGGTGAGGTTGACCAAAGGCAAGCGGTTGATGCGGGCAACTTCCATTGCCCGCAAACCCTTGCGAACCGAGGTAGGACTTTGACTGCCGCCTTTGACGGTGGGGTCGTTGGCACTGATGACGCACTCGGTGCCATGAATCCAACCGATTCCGGTAACGAGTCCTCCACCCACGGAATCATCGGAACCGAGACCAGCGAGGGGATTCAGTTCCAAGAAGGGAGAGGCCTGATCGATCAACAGGTTGATGCGTTCGCGCGGCAATAGCTTGCCGCGTTTGCGGTGGCGGGCAACGGTGGCCGCACTTTTGTCTGGATTGCCGGTTCCTCCACCCGCGGCAGCATCGGCGATGAGTTCATCGACTTCCGCCAACGCGGCCACCATCGCATCGCGATTTGCCTGGAAGGTGGGGTCGTTGGGATTGATCTGAGTTCGCAGAGTGAGCGCCACGTCTTGACGCTAGTGTCAAGTTGATACGAGTGTCAAGAACATGGGGTTGTGACATCCCTCGTCACCGAGTGCAGTCGCCTATCTGCAGAAGTCGATCTCGATCAGCAACGTCCCTGGTTTCCACCTAACGTTTGGCCTCATGCAGTCGCAGCCGCTCCTTGAAGGAACCGAGGGTCTTCTCTTCGGGATTCTGGTCGTCATCCTGTTTTTCCCTCCCTTCATGGAACGACTGCGCATCCCCGGACTCATCGGTCTGATCCTGGGCGGGTACCTATTGGGACCGACCGGCTTCAACCTGGTCGACTCGTCACAACTCAAGGGCTTGGGCTCAATCGGTCTGCTCTACCTGATGTTCTTGGCCGGTCTGGAACTCGACTTGGGCCTGTTCTCTCGTAACCGCAACTCAGCCATCCGGTTCGGCCTGCTCACCTTCACCTTCCCGTTTGTGTTGGGCGTGCTTTCCGGAAAGATCATCGGCTTGAGCGGCTGGGCACTGCTGCTCATCGGCTCGGTGTGGGCATCACACACCTTGGTCACGTATCCGATCATTCAACGTCACGGATTGATCAGTAGCCGCAGCGTCGTGGTGTCTGTCGGAGCAACCGTCATTACCGACACCCTCGCCCTGCTGGTGCTGGCAGTCGTATCTAGTGCTTCTGGTGGTGGTAGTGCCGCCAAGTCCCTGCTCACTCTGGGTGTGGGGCTGGCTTCTTTGTTCATCTTCACCTTGATCCTGCTGCCCCGATTAGCCTCCTTCTGGTTCCGCGGCCATGGTCGCGCTCGTGCTAGCCGCTACCTGTTCGTCTTCCTCGCCTTCATTGCCGCAGCACTGCTGGCTGAACTATTCGGACTAGAGGGAATCGTTGGAGCGTTCTTTGCTGGCCTCGGACTGAATCGTTCAGTGCCGAACGGCAGTCCGCTAATGGAAAAAGTGGAATTCGTCGGGAACTCGTTGTTTATTCCCTTCTTCCTGATCTCCATTGGCCTTCTCATCGACCCAAAGGTGATCTTTCAGCTACGGACTTTGCAGATTGCTGCCGCATTTGCCGGAGCCGTCATCATCGGTAAAGCCATTGCAGCATTCATTGGCGGCAGGCTCGGCGGGTTCGCCTGGGCAGAGATTGGCCTGATGTTCAGCCTGACGATCCCGCAGGCGGCAGCGACGTTGGCAGCCGCTGCCGTGGGTCTGCAACTGGGACTATTCGACACCGTCGTCCTCAACGCAGTGCTCGTCGTCGTGTTGGTCACTCTGCTGGTCGGGTCTGCCGTGACCGAACTCTTCAGCCGACGGATCCCTGCGGCCGCACTGACCACTCGCCCCCTGGGTGAATACGTAGTAGTTGGAGTGACTGAACCTGACCAAACCGATGAACTTGTGCCGTTTGCCTGTGCGTTGGCCCGATCAGATGCGGGAACCGTCAATCCCTTGCACGTGGTGGCCGACGAACTCGCCCCCGACCCTGCTGCCGAAGAAGTAATGCTTGAGTCAATGGACACAGCAGTGGCAGCTGCTGGTGCCGAAGGTGATGCCGCCATTCGACTGAGTCCCAGCGTCGCCATTGGTCTGCGTAACGCGGCACTGGAATCACATGCCTCCATGTTGGTAGTAGGTAATCGCAGACGAAATGGCCTCGATGGCTTATTTCGCGATCGCGCCGTCGAAGACATCGTGGGCGCTAGCCCGGTTCCGGTCGTGGTTTTGGTTGAACCTCCTCGCGTCCATCGCATCGTGGTGCCCGTCAATGACGAACTGGCGGCACCCAACGCTCGCGCCAATCGGGAACTCCTGTCTGAGCTGGTGTTGCGATTGCGCGGACAGTGGCATTGCTCGGTCTTGACGGTGACCACGGAGTCTTTCTCCGACGACGATCTGGCGGGCCTGTCTGACACCAAGGTTCACCACGTCAAACAGGAGCCGACCACGTGGTTGCGCGACCATCTCGAGCCCGGAGACCTCATTGTGAGTGTGTCGGGAAACGGCATCGCGGTGATCGACTCGGTCTACAACCGGTTGGCTCAGGCGGAAGGCATCGGGCTGGCCATCGTGGCTGGCGCGGGCCAGGCAGGAACTGGCTTCTCTCCACAAGTTCCCACTGTGTTCGTCGAAGACTGATCGCACTCGGCCTGCGGCTATCGACACCGCCTGTTTGGTGCGTTGTCCCTATGCGGGAAACTCGTTGAGTGGCAACGGATTCCGACTCTCGACGCACTGAGGTAGATGTCCTCATTGTGGGTGGGGGGATCTCTGGCATTGGGACTGCCTGGCGATTGCAGGAGAAGTGTCCCGAACTCAGTTTTGCGATTGTGGAATCCCGGCAACGCCTCGGCGGCACCTGGGATCTGTTTCGTTACCCAGGCGTGCGTTCCGATTCGGACATGTTCACCTTCAGCTATCCCTTCCGGCCGTGGCAAGGAGAACGGTTACAGGCGCAAGGACAAGCAATCCAGGACTACATCGAGGAGACCGCCGAACAAGCTGATCTCGGTGACCGGATTGACTTCGAGACCACTGTGATTGGGGCCGAATGGTCCAGTCGTGACGCCCGCTGGACAGTCCACACCGTGGCAGGTACCGAACGGGAACCCGCGACCTATCACTGTCGGGTGTTGTCGATCTGCACGGGCTACTTCAATTACGAACACGGCTACGAACCACAGTTCGATGGTGCTGATGACTTCTCCGGCGTGATCGTGCACCCACAGCATTGGCCCACTGATCTGGATTACACCGGCAAGCGCATCGCCGTGATCGGTTCAGGAGCAACAGCAGTCACCTTGGTTCCTGCCCTAGCGACCACAGCCGAACACGTCACGATGATTCAACGGTCACCGTCGTACATCGTGGATCGCCCGGCCACTGATCCCGTCGCAAGGGTTGCCCGCACAGTGCTGCCAGAGTCCGCCGCACACCAATTGCTGCGCATCAAGAACGTGGCCGTCTCCCAGGGTTTCTACCGCCTGGCTCGTCACCGGCCAGAACTGACCAAAAGCCTGCTGCGCAAAGGACTGCAACGACATCTGAGTGATGAACAGATCGACACTGACTTCACTCCGTCCTACAACCCGTGGGATCAACGTCTCTGTGTGGCACCAGACGGGGATTTCTTCGACGCATTGACGTCCGGCACTGCCAGTGTCGAGACCGGATCGATCAAAACATTCACCTCAGACGGCATCCAGCTCTCCACTGGAGAACACATCGAGGCAGACATCATCGTCACCGCAACCGGGCTGGATCTGAGCGTGCTCGGTGGCATCACCTTCACTGTGGATGACGAACCTGTCTCGTTGGGACGTCAATTTGTCTGGCAGGGAGCAATGGTCAGTGGACTTCCCAATCTGGTCTTCACCGTTGGTTACGCCAATGCCAGTTGGACCTTGCGCGCCGATCTCATTGCCCAGTTCACCTGTCGACTGCTGCAGTGGATGACCGCTCAGAGCATTGCTTCCGTCATGCCTGAAGCACCCCACGACGTGCAGAGATTGCCCTTGCTCAATCTGACTGCCGGATACCTCTTACGTTCTCGTGGAATGCCGATGGCCGGTGACAGCGGACCGTGGCGACCCTCAACCAGTTATCTGTCCGACTTGCTGCGTCGTCGTCAACTCGACTTCACCGAACAGACTCGAATCGTGCGTCTTACCAAGGACTCCGATGTAGGCGCGGCATGATGTCGCGATGACCGACGACGTATTGAGCTGGAGTCAAGCGCGTGCCCGCGTCCAGCATTTCCGTCGGCAACTCGACCCGGTGTGGGCATCGCCAGACGACAGTGTGGGTGCCGTACTTGCGATGCCGCTGGTTGCCCTCACGGACCTTCCGGCTTACGACACTGCGACCGTCGATGGCTGGGCTGTCTCGGGTCCAGGTCCGTGGCGGATTCGTCCACCGCGTGCCCGTGACATCTTTGCTGGACTGACGTACTACGAAGCCAGCGACCACACCTTGCTGCGGGACGGACAAGCTGCTCCGGTCACGGCAGGAGAGTCATTAGGCGACGGGGTAACAGGGGTGGTGTCTCACCGGGTCGCCGTCGTGGAAGACACCTTGCTGCGCACCACATCGGATGGCCGGAATGGTGCCAACTACTGCCCGCCCGGATCAGGTGTGCGTCCGCGCGGTACTGACGCAGGCGCTGGTTCTCAACTACTGCCCGCTGGCCAGACAGTAACCCCCGCTGTGGCAGCTCTGGCTGCGGTCGCTGGGCACGATGTCATCAACGTTCGTCCGATGCCACAAGTCGCAGTAGTGCGTATCGGTGCCGGCGTACTCGACATGGGGGTGGCTCGATCCGGATTCGGTCGCGATCCTGTCACGCCAGCATTGCCGGGATGGATCGGTGGAATCAACGGGCGAGCGCAACCCGCCCGAATCGTCACCGAGGGAGACGCGGAGTTGGTCGCCGTCATTGACGACCTGATTGCCGACATGGTGGTCACTTGTGGGCAAGACTCCGATGAGGCAATCCGTCGCGTACTGCACGGGATGCACGCACAGGTACTGGTGGATTCGGTGGCGTGCTCGCCTGGTTCGTCTATGTTGCTCGCTCAACTGCCAGACGGTCGTGCCTTGGTTCATGTGGGAGACACCCCGATGAATGCCATCGCTGCCTTGTCGACCTTGGCGGCACCCATCATTAGCGCGTTGACCGGTCTACCTGACCCGCAACTTCAAGGTCGAATGGAAGAGGCCGTCGTCGGTGATCGGCGGCGGACCACCCTGATGCCCATGTCGTTTTCCAACGTCCGAAACAACGGTGTGGTGCTGTGTCGTCCAGGTGGACCGTCAGGTCTGTTCGCCCTATCGGTCGCCGACTGCCTGGCAGTCATCCCGCCAGAGGGACGCCGCACAAACGAGGCTGTCACTTTGCTCCCACTGCGCCATAGCTAGTTGCGCAGGGCGACGGCTGCCGCTGAGGAGGAACCGGACGCGGCACTCGCCCTAGGGTGGCGAACGTGAGTCAGATGACAGCAAACGCCAGCGCGGGCCTGCAGGCACCTCGCCAAGGTCGTGTGTCGTCGGTTCTGTTTCCGACCAAACCTCCAGGTCCATTGCGGATCTTGGCTGTACGCGGCGGAATCGCATTGGCGTGCTTGGTCATCACCACCGCGATTGTCTGGTTCGGGCGGGCCGGTTACTCAGACTCGCAATCTCCGACCGGCCATCCGACCAGCGTGCTCAATGCGTTCTACTTCGCCACCGTCACGCTGTCGACAACCGGTTACGGCGATGTGGTTCCGTCGTCGGACTGGGCGCGTTTCTGGTCAGCGGTCATCATCACGCCACTTCGTCTCATCTTCCTGATCGTGCTGGTTGGTAGCACCCTGGAAGTGCTGACTCGTCGAACCCGCGCCGAATGGCGCGAACAACGTTGGAGGAAGACAGTGCGCGATCACACCGTCATCATCGGATACGGAGTTAAAGGTCGATCTGCTGTTCGAGCGCTCATCGACAACGGTGGAGACCCACGCCAGATCGTCGTCGTCAGCACGGATGCCGATGCGGTGGAGTCGGCATCCGCGATCGGCTGTGTGGGCCTGGTGGGCAATGCTCGCCGCGACGACATCCTGATGCGAGCAGGCATCGACCGAGCTCGGCGAATCGTGATCGCTCCGGATACCGACGACACCTCAGTCTTGGTCACGTTGAATGCTCGACGTTTGTCTCCGAACGCATCCATCGTGTCGGCTGCGCGGGAGGCCGCGCATGTGAATGTGCTGCGTCAGTCGGGCGCAGACTCGGTGATCACCACGGCAGAAGCCGCCGGACGACTGATGGGCATCTCGCTCATCTCGCCTGTGGCCGGTCACATCATGGAAGATCTGCTTGAACCTGGTCGTGGACTGGAAGTTCGTGAGCGCGAGGTTTCTCCGGATGAATTAGGGCGACCCGTCGGGTCTATCGCTGATACCGGAGAAATCGTGTTGGCGGTTGTCCGGGACGACGAGGTTTTGCGATTTGACCAATGTGGTCACATCGAATTGAGTGCGGGCGATCGAGTTGTGGTCATCAACCACAACGATGAGTGATCACCTGCATGACAGGGTGAAGAGGAAGTGGGCAGCCGGTGTACGCCGTCATCGCAACCGAACCGGGTGAAGCCGATGTCTTGCAGTGGCAAGAAGTCCCTGACCCGGTGGTTGGTCCCGAAGAAATCCTGATCGATGTCACGGCCACATCAGTGAACCGGGCCGACTTATTGCAGCGACGGGGCTTCTATCCACCACCGCCTGGGACCAGCGACATCATCGGACTGGAATGTTCAGGAACTATTCGCACGATTGGTTCTGACGTAACCAACAGTCGGTTCTCAGTGGGCGACGAAGTATGCGCTTTGCTGTCCGGCGGAGGTTATGCCGAGCAAGTCAGCGTCCCTGCTGGGCAAGTCATGCACCGGCCGTCATCCGTTGACCTGGTGACGGCGGCCAGCCTTCCTGAGATCGCAGCGACCGTCTGGTCGAACCTACGCGGCGTTGCCCGCATGCATGCAGGGGACGTTGTCGTTATTCACGGCGGAGCGGGCGGAATCGGATCTCATGCCATTCAAGTCGCCAAGGCAATGGGCGCAATCGTTGTCGTGACTGCGGGAAGCCCGGAGAAGCTCGACCGATGCCGGGCACTTGGTGCGGATGTCGCCATCAACTACCGCACGGAGAACTTCACCGAAGCCGTTATGGCAATCACTCATGACTATGGCGCCGACATCGTGCTGGACAACATGGGAGCCAAGTACCTGCAGCCCAACGTGGATGCGCTGGCGGCCGACGGACGAATCGTTGTCATCGGTCTACAAGGCGGCGTGAAAGGGGAACTCGACCTCGCACAGCTACTGAGCAAGCGGGGGACGATCCACGCAACCTCTCTGCGAGCTCGGCCGGAGCGGGAGAAGGCGCAGATCTGCGGGGAACTAGAGGTGACGGTATGGCCGATGCTGGACAACGGCCAGGTTGTTCCGGTCATCGACTCCGTGATGCCGATTACCGACGTTGTGGCTGCGCATCAACGCATGGAAGCCGGGCAGAACGTCGGCAAGATCGTGCTCACGATGCCGTGATTCGGCAAACCGGTTCGGCGCAATCCCGCGTTCGGTGAGAGAATCGAACGGTGAGCATGTCGCACGACTCCCAACCCATTGACCACGGTGGTCCCGCTGGGCATCCCGTGCTGGGATCAGCCGCAAATATCGACCCCGAATCCATTGGTCAGGAACTCACGCCAGGAAATGTCGAGGAGTTCCGCGCTGTTTCCGATCTGGTCGAACAACCGGCGAAGGTCATGCGCATCGGCACCATGATCAAGCAACTGCTGGAGGAAGTCCGCTCGGCTCCGTTAGATGAGGCGGGACGCGCCCGCTTAACTGAGATCCACGCCCGGTCCATCGCTGAACTGAAAGAGGGACTGGCTGTCGAACTTGGCGAGGAACTCGACCGACTGAGTTTGCCGTTCGCGCAAGGATCGACTCCGAGCGAGAGCGAACTGCGCATCGCCCAAGCCCAATTGGTCGGCTGGTTAGAAGGTCTCTTCCACGGCATCCAGACCGCGCTATTCGCCAGCCAAATGGCAGCCCGCGCGCAATTCGAAGAGATGCGGCGCATCAACGCAATCGCGCCCGGCGACGACGATCAACCAAGCAACGGCCACGGGCCATACCTCTAGACCTTCCCTCCCAACCAGCCAAAGGAAACCGAGTGATCGACCTCAAGGTTCTGCGCGACGATCCTGAACGCGTTCGGCAATCCCAACGTGCCCGCGGCGAGGACGAATCCCTTGTGGATGTCGCCGTCGAGGCAGATGCGGATCGCCGGGCCAAGGGGCTGCAGTTTGAGCAGATCCGCGCCGAACAGAAAACGTTGAGCAAGCAGATCGGCCCGCTCAATGGTGCCGTGAAGAAAGCAACCGACGATAACGAACGACAGCAAGCGCAGGCGCAACTCGATGAGTTGATGAGCTCAGCGAGCCAACTTGCTGATCGCGTCAAAGCAGCGGAGGCGCAGGCCCGAGTAGCGGACGAACAAGCCGAAGAAGCTGTTGGTGCTCTATCCAACTTGGTCGACCCAGACGCGCCCATCGGAGGCGAAGAAGACTTCGTCGAGTTGGAACTGGTCGGGCAGCCGCGTGACTTTGCTGCCGAAGGTTTTGCTGTGCGAGACCACGTTGAGTTGGGCGAAATACTCAAGGCGATCGACATCGAACGTGGGGCGAAAGTCTCCGGAAGTCGCTTCTACTACCTCACCGGTGTTGGCGCTCAGTTGGAGTTCGCCCTGTTGGGGATGGCGATGTCGATGGCATCAGCAAACGGACTGACTCCGGTTATTCCACCCGCTCTGGTCAAACCGTCGGCGATGGAGGGCACCGGGTTCCTGGGCCAAGCTGCGGAGAATGTGTACCGACTCGAAGCCGACGACATGTACCTCGTGGGAACGGCGGAGGTTCCATTGGCGGCCTTCCACAGCAACGAAGTCGTGGACTCTGCTGCACTGCCCCTTCGCTACGTCGGCTATTCACCGTGCTTCCGTCGAGAAGCCGGATCGCATGGCAAGGACACTCGTGGCATCTTCCGCGTGCACTGGTTCGACAAGGTCGAGATGTTCGTTTTCTGCGATCCAGCCGATGCCGTTGCGGAACACCAACGGCTGCTGAGTTGGGAACGAGAGTTCCTGGATGCGTTGGAAATCCCGTACCGCGTGATCGATGTAGCCGCCGGAGACCTGGGCGCATCTGCGGCTCGCAAGTTTGACTGTGAAGCCTGGATTCCTTCGCAAGAGCGCTACCGCGAAGTCACCTCCACCTCCAACTGCGACCAGTTCCAGTCTCGACGTCTGAAGATCCGCTCCAAGATCGATGGGCAGACAGTTCCGGTGGCAACGCTGAACGGAACCCTGTGCGCGATGACGCGCATCATCATCGCGATCTTGGAGAACCACCAGCAGGCCGACGGCAGCGTCGTTCTCCCAGAAGCGTTACGGCCTTTCATGGGTGGGATCGACACTCTGCGCCCGACGAGCTGAAGCTGGACCGACCGTGGCAAAGCGAATGCTGGCAACGGATCTGGATGGCACCCTGCTCCAGCCAGATCGGTCAGTCTCACCACGCACCCATGAAGCGCTAGCAGCAGCCCGTGAGGCGGGGCTCGTCATCACGTTGGTGACGGGACGCCCGGCTCGCTGGTTGGCCCCGGTTGCCGATCAAGTCGGGTGGGACGGTTTAGCGGTCAGCGCCAACGGTGCGGTGTTACTAGATTTAGGTAGCCGGCGAATCGAACACATCACGCCAATCTCGGTTGACGATCTGGCGGCCACGATCGACATCATCCGTTCGCACGTGGGCGGGACCGGATTTGCCGTCGAGTACGCCGAGGTTGGTGGTGAAATCCCACAGCATCCGCAGTCCCACGATTCTGGTGGCGGACTGCCAGAACACTTCGCCCGCGATCATCACTACATCCCCAAGCTGGCACCGCCTACCGAAGTCGTCGTCGGAAACATCGAAGAGCTCGTGACCGTCCGACCCGTCGTCAAACTATTGGCGCGCAGTCCGCACGTCCCGCTAGAACAGGTCGACGATGTGTACGAACAATTGCGGGAACAGTTGACGGACCTCGTGACGGTGACGCATTCGACCCCGGGTGAACTCTTACTCGAAATTGCCGAACGAGATACCTCGAAAGCAACCGGCCTGGCCTGGCTAGCGCAGGCTCACGGGGTGCAGCAACAGGACGTGGTCGCCGTGGGAGATATGCCCAACGATTCTCCGATGCTGCAGTGGGCTGGACAGGGGTGGGCAGTAGGTAATGCACACCCACAGGTGAAGAAACTGGTCGGTTCTGATTACGTTCTGCCACCAAATACCGAAGATGCCGTCGCGGTGTTGATCGAGCAGTTGCTCGCCTAGCCTGTGGAAAACCCTTGAATCTCAAGGTTTTCTGTGAGGGTATTCACGAATTCGGGTGACGCTTGAATCCTCAGTCACGGTAACCCTTCGCAGTGGATGTGACTCAGGACACAAGATCAGAGACTTGTTAAGGGGTCCACAGGTTCGGGACTGCAATTTGTCCGTTTTGTTCTTGTTAGGTTCGTACGCGTTGCTCGTTCAAGCAGCTTTGTGAACCAGTCAAAGCGCGAGCAGCACGCTGCACCTTCTGGTGTGTGTCCGGCACTTCCCCTTCGTGCGTCGGTGATACCCCGAAGGCTGCAGGCCCCGCTTTCGGTGGGGCGATCAGCGCGTGGCTGAGTAATCCCAGCTTGTCTGAGGATCTGCTTTGCCGTGGGCGTTGATCCACGGGGGCTTGCTTAGTCCAACGTGCTGCAGAGGCGTTTGAGACAGGAGTTGTTTGACCGAATGCGCGTTCCTTCGCGTCGCCACTGTGCGGCCCTAGCAACCACCGCAGCCATTGCAGTATCCGTTCCCCTCATCGCTGATGCTGGCCCTACATCGGCAACAGCAAACGCGGCACAAGCAGTCACCGTGGCAGCCGCCGCCCCCACCCCTCGTGCAGCAAAGCCCACCAAGGCTTTGAGTGCCGCTCAGATCCGCCATCAGAAGGCCGTGCAGATGCGCGCCAAGCTGGTGGCCTTTGCCAAGAAGAAGATGCGCACCGGGCAGTACGCCTACGGCGCTTACAGCGACAACTACTTTGATTGCTCTGGTTTCACCAAGCTGATCTACTGGCGCGTTGCCAAGATCAAGCTGCCGCACTACTCGGTCTCTCAGTGGAACCGCACCAAGAAGGTGTCGAAGAAGAACTTGCTCCCCGGCGACCTGTTGTTCTGGGGTCCGGGTGGAACTCAGCACGTCTCGATGTACATCGGCCACGGCAAGATGATCGGCGCGAACAACCCACGCCGCGATGTCGTGATCGAAAGCATCAACAATTCGTACTGGCGTCCGCGTTACGCCGGAGCCGGCCGCCTGATCCAGGGCTAGCCCTACCATCGTTGAAGCCCCCGACCTCTTATGGTCGGGGGCTTCACGTTTGTCTGATCAGACGTTTCTGATTGCTGCTAGCCAATCGGCCGCGAGCTGGAAGTCGTCATCGCTGGTTCCGGAACGGACCGTTGGTTGCTTACCGTCATGCCGTGGGTAAGAGCCAAGGAATCGCACTTCCGAACACACTCGGCGTAGGCCAGTCAACGCTTCTCCAACTCGAGCGTCATTGACATGACCCTCGCAGTCAACGGAGAAGTAGTAGTCGCCGAGTTGCCGACGGGTAGGGCGAGACTCGATCCGAGTCAGGTTGACTCCACGAACCGCGAACTCGGTCAAAATCTCCAACAACGCACCCGGATGATCCTGGCGCATGAACAACACCAACGTGGTCTTATCTGCACCGGTTGCCTCTGGTGGAACCGTCGGTTGACTGACTCGAACGAATCGGGTGATCGCATCCGGGTTGTCGCCTATTCCATCGGCCAATACTTCCAAGCCGTAATGCTCAGCCGCGATGGCTGGACAGATCGCGGCATCGAAACCTGGATCAGGGGTATTGCCGAGTTCCTCAGCGGAACGAGCCGTCGAAGAGGTGGGGACGAAAGTGACAGACGGCAAATTGTCTGCCACCCACTGGGCGCATTGGGCATAGGCAATCGGAATCGTGCTCACCCGAGTGATGTCCGACAACGCAGTGCCCGGCCGGGCCACAAGCGCGAACTTCACCGGGACGACATCCTCGGCAACGATCATCAGCGGTTGCTCACCACGTGACAACGCATCGATCGTCATCGTCACCGGGCCTTCCAGGGAGTTCTCAATCGGAACGACCCCAGACCCGACCGATCCGTCTCGCACAGCTGACAACACATCATCGACGGCGGGCTTGGGAATCCCCACAATCTGTTCGCCCGCAGTGAGTTGATTGAGGGCCACCTCGGTAAACGTTCCCGCTGGCCCCAGATAGGCAACAGACGTTTGGCCGGGCGCAGCGCTAGTCACGAGAACTCCTTTGTTCATGCGGCGAGTATCGCCACAGACATTCCACGGTAGCGGCTAGTTCGATGTAGCCGCCAATGCGTAACCGATGGCCTGCTTCTCTTCCGGGGTCAAAGCATCCTGTGAATCGGGATTGACGCCCTTGGCAATCAACTGGGTTTCCGACCGTCCACGCAAAGAAGTCAGAACGATCCCTTCGCCGGTGTCATCCAACAGAGCAACGCTGAACGACAACCGCCCGGCCAAGTCACGGAAGGCGTCGTAACGAACCACGGCGACATGCCGCAGGGTGCGAGCAACGTCATCACGGGTGGACTGCACGAGCAGGGCGAGTTCATCCACAGTTCGGGTCGAGGCATCAACCTGAGCAATCCGGTCGAGCAGCGTGTCCACCACATCAGAGTCGGCCCGCGCGATCCGCCGATAATCGCGGTTGGCGTCTCGGGCCACTCGCAGTGCCATCACCGCAATGACGCTGGCAACGATTGCCACTACGACGGCAATCACAGCGATCACAGTGGCGGAATTCATCCGCTCACTCTACGTTTGCCGATCGCCTTGGCGGGGCATCACACAGATATGGGAGGCGACGGGGGTGCTTCTCGCTAGACGGTGAGCGTTGTCATTGGCAACGCTCTTCGTCATGTCTGAATGGTCGGGCGCCCAACGGCGCGCTTACCCAATGTCGTTGCACAGCACCACACCCCGGTAGCTGTAACAACACGGCCGTCGCGCGCCCAACGGCGCGCTTACCCAATGTCGTTGCACAGCACCACACCCCGGTATACATTCAGCGCATCCGGTCGCCACTGCATCCCCCGTCGGTGGCGCCCGGATCTTTCATTTCTCCTCGCGCTTTAGCTGAGGTACGCGGTCCGGGCAGCGATCACATCCAGCGGCCGGTTCGTGATGATGGCGTCCACCCCAAGTTGCAGACACAGTTCGATGTCAGCCGGGGCATTCACCGTCCACACGTGAACTCCGGCTCCGGCTGATTTCCACGCCTTCACGTACTCCGGGTACTTCCGGATGATGTCGATACTGGGACCTGCGATCCGAGCACCTGCCGGTAGGTAGCCACTACGAGCGCGCACCGGCACCCGATCCATCAACAACACCGTCGGAACGCTGGGCTCAATCTCGCGAACTCGGCGCACCGCCGTTTCCGAGAAAGACATCACCCGCACTCGTGGCCGACCTGGCACTCGACGAGTCAGGTCCGCTTTGACGAGTTCGTCCAGCAACCGTCGTTCCACCAGTCCGCCATAACGAACCGGGTGTTTAGTCTCGATAGACAAATCGATCGGACGATCAGCCTCGAGCACCAAGGCGATCAACTCATCCAGCCGAAGCAGTCCATGCAAGGACTGGTCGACCTCAGCCGGATCGTCTGATTGCACGCCCTGCTTCCACGAGCCATAGTCTTGACCAGCGAGTTCGGCATACGTCTTTGCCGACACAACCCCTCGGCCATCGCTGGTGCGATCAATTCGACGGTCGTGGACGCACACCAGAATGCCGTCGGCAGTAAGTCGAACGTCGCACTCCAACGCATCCGCGCCTTCCGCGATTGCTTGTTGATACGCAGCCAAGGTGTGCTCGGCACGCGAGTCCGAGGAACCGCGATGGGCGACCACCAACGGATAGACCTGATCAGTCATTGGTGTCTTCCCGCTCAGAGAACAGCACACCACGATTGAACAGTCCGGCCGGATCGAGTGCAGCTTTGATGGCTCGCATCGCCGCAATTTCTTCTGGTGTTCGAGACAACGACAAGTAGTTGACCTTTGCGGTACCAATTCCATGCTCGGCAGACACCGCGCCACCGCATTCACTGACGAGGCGCAAGATCACCTCGGTGGGATGGTCGTCATCAGCAGCGGGTCCAGCTAGTGCCACATGCAGATTTCCGTCAGCGAGGTGACCGAATACCTGCCATGCCTGCACTGAGGAGAGTTCAGCCATCGCTTCGGTCAACTTCGTCACCAAAGAGTCGAGTTGATCAGTGGGAACGCTGATGTCTAGCTTCTGCGCAGCAGACATCGAGTCCCCCAGCCAGCCAGCGACTTCGGGCAGCGCCTCACGGTAGGTCCAAAATCGATCCGCTGTGGTTTGGTCAACGGCGATGACCGCATCGCTATCGGCGGGCAGATCTATCTGGTCAGACTCGACATCGATCAACACCACCCACGGCCATTGCTGTTCTAACGGCCACGGCAATTCGCGGTGCTGGCATACCAATTGCAGTCCCACCTGATCGCACAACTCGGCCGCGAGCAGCCGGGAACGGGAGCTTGCTTGCCGGACTAACTGTTGAGCATGGGGAATGTCTCGCGCCCCAACCAGTGCAAGTGTCGAATCCTGCGGTGGACGATGCAGTTGCACGGCGACGGCAGTGATCACCCCAAGCGTTCCTTCGGAACCAGTGAACAACGCAGCGAGGTCGTAGCCGGTGTTGTCCTTGCGCAGACCAGTCAGATGGGACACCACTGATCCGTCTGCCAGCACTGCTTCAATCCCCACCACTTGCTGGCGGGTCATTCCATACGCACATACGCGAATGCCTCCCGCATTGGTGGCAACCGATCCGCCAACAGTCGCTGAATCACGAGACGCCATATCCACGCCATAGATCCAGCCACTGGCCCGTGCATGCGCTTGTAGTTCTCCCATGGTGGTTCCCGCGCCCACCACAACGATCCCGTCTGGGCTTATCGGATCAAGTCGGGTGAGCTTGGTGGTATTCACCAGCACCGGTAGCTGTCCGGCAGCGGGAATCGTTCCACCGACGAGTGACGTATTGCCACCCTGCAGGTGCATGGGAGTTCCCGACTGACGGCACCGATCAACTAGTTCCTTAACGTCATCAGTTGACCGCGGATGTTCGACTCGGCAGGCGCGCCCGTGGAACCGTCCTGTCCAGTCAGAGACAGCGATACCACGATCGGACTCAAGCTCAGCCATAGCTACACGTTGATCGGTGCGGGCGGCTCTGGTGGACCCTGGGCTGGTACCTCTTCCTCATCCCGCTTACGACGACGCCAGGCAATGAGCCACCACAGGAACAACAGGAGTGCGAGTGCGGCTAGGGCAAACATCCACCACGGGCGAGCTTTGGTGAATCCGTCTGCCTGCTTTTGGATCGTGAAGTCCGGGGCAACCAGCTTGAAGTTGAACCCATAACTTCCGTACTTCCAGCCCTGTTCGGGCACATACGTTTCATGCGCTTCAGTGTTGCCTTTAGGCAGGGTTCCTACGGTCTTCAGGTCGACCGTCTCCAAGTGCTCTCCGTTGAGGCTGACATCCATCACGATCTTTACTGGCCCTTTGACGGGTGTGACCTGGTTGGACACAATCGCGGTGATTTTGGCAGAGGCGACCTTGTTGGGATTGGGAACTGGCCGAGCAGCGACGATGGTGAAAGCAACCGTCTCAACTTTGATCTGGATGTTCTTGGTCTCGTTGGCTTTTACATCGAACGGGACTTCCTTGTCCGAGACGCCTTGAAGTTGGAACCGGGCGATGTAACGGCCAGGAGCCACGTCCTTGCTGATCTTGCTGCCTTTTGTCTCGGCCAGCACCAAGCCTTGTTCGTCGTCTTCGTACGCGGCAAGAGTCAGTTGTCCTTCAATCGGTCCGCCGCCGTTGGCATCGATCGCGGTGACATTCACATGCGCACCATCACCGGTCACCACGATTCGCATCTGCGCAGAAACACCAGGCGCATAGACGGTCTTCCCGGGAACCGTTGGGACGTTCGTCTGTTTCACTGTGGCAATGATCGGATAGGTGCCGGGGGCTACTTGTTTGGCAACCGTGATCCCAAATGTGAAGTCGATGGTTTGGCCGGGTTCGATGGTCTTCGCCGGATTCAACCAATTGACATCGATCCCAGCGGGTGCGGTCTGCTCAGTGGCGACCTCTGCGGTGCTAGGACCCAGGTTGCCAACGTGCATCACTTGGGACTGTTCCGTGCTGGACCCTGCTGTCATCACGACCTTGGCATTACCCGGGAAGTTTTGACTCAAAGACATTCCCGGTTGGTCTTGAGCCATTGCGGGCGATACCAACACCACAACGCCTGCTATGCAGAACGCGCAAACCGCCGCCAACACGTGGATCAGGTTGCGAACAATGCGTTGGAGAGGTCGGCCAATCATGCCTCGCACGGTACCTCCTGAACATGCCCGAACGCGCGAATCCGGCGGCCGACCCGTAAGGGCCAACCGCCGGATTCGGGCTAGAGATTTATTAGTGGTTTGCCACGGTGACCGTGACGGTGTTGCTGTACTCAGAAGGCCAGATGTTGGTACCCAGGATCAAGCGAACCGAAGTCTCCGGAGAGACACCAGCTTCTCCCGTGCCATCTGAAGCGTTAAAGAGGGTCGACGCCGTATCACTCAACTGAACAGCACCGGTGCCATCGCCATACGTAGCGTTAGGTGATGCCATGTACACGAATTCGCCCGGGCTGGGGCTGGAGGTAGAGGCATTCGTGATGGTGTGCTCTTCATCGGTCGTCTCGAAATCAGTCACAGAGGCTTGAACATCAGTATCGCCGTTGAACAGCAACGTTCCAGAGTTCTGATTGTCCAGCGTATTTGTCGCACCGTTGCTCATCGTGCCGAAGTCAGATGCAGTACGTGGGCTTGTCACTGCGCCATACCAGTTCACGGCAGACAACTTTGCAGCTTCGACGGTGGCATTGTCGCTCAAAGCATTTTGATCAACGGCGACTGCCTTGGCGCCCCACTTACCTTCGCGCGTCACATCGCTGACTCGAACGGTGAAGCTCATGGTCATCGAGGTGTTGCTGCCGGTGTAGTTGCTGTAGGAGTCCTGCGGCATTGAATTCGAGGACACTGCTGAGCTCACATCTCCATCATTGCCCAGACGCCAGCGGGTGTCGTTGGTTTGGGGGACACCTGCATCACTCGTTCCTGTGATGGTGAACGTGTTGTTGGACTGTGTCCACTTGCTCAAGACCGTGGTCTGAGGATTCAGATTGGTACACGAGTCTTCACCAATGGGGGTGCCATCAGTCTCTGCCGCAAACATGCAGAGACTGACATGGTCCAGGTTTGCCAGGGTGTCGTCGTCGGAGACGGTCACCGTGTAGGCATAGAACTGGGAACTCGTGCCAGATGTTGGCACAATCGTGATGGGCTGAGCAGTGATGGCGACCTCAGGAGCAGAGCCTTCAATCTCGACATCATCGGCTTGAGCCGGTGCGACGGCTAGACCCAACCCAACAAGGGCGGATGCAGAAATCGCAGCGGTTGC
>JBDHZU010000014.1:0-25591 GCA_039812085.1 Candidatus Nanopelagicales bacterium
TTGAAGTTCCTCAAGGACGACGACACGTTTGATGCCGAGACCTTCAAGAAGGCCGTCGAGTTCGTCATCACCGCGATGGATATCTCGATCTGCTTTGCGGACTTCCCAACCGAACCGATCGGTGACACGACTCGTGCATACCGCCAGCTCGGTATCGGTTACGCAAACCTTGGTGCGCTGCTGATGGCGTGCGGTCTGGCTTACGACTCTGATGGCGGCCGTGCGTTGGCAGCGGGCATCACGTCGCTGATGACGGGAACCGCGTACAAGCGTTCCGCTGAATTGGCCGGTGTGGTTGGTCCGTACGACGGTTACGCCCGCAACGCCGCCGCACACACCCGAGTGATGCGTAAGCATGCTGCGGCTTCGGATTCGATTCGTTCGGTTTCGCCGCTGGATGCGGATGTCTCACAACTTGCTGCCAAGGTGTGGCAAGAAGGCGTGAGCATTGGCACCAAGAACGGATGGCGTAATGCGCAGGCCAGCGTGCTTGCTCCAACCGGCACGATCGGCTTCATGATGGATTGCGATACCACCGGTATCGAGCCGGACTTCTCCTTGGTGAAGTTCAAGAAGCTGGTCGGCGGCGGCTCCATGCAGATCGTCAATCAGACCATTCCGCGGGCACTCAAGCGTCTGGGCTACACCCAGGAAACGATTGAAGCGATCGTTGAGTACATCTCTGAAAACGGTCACGTTGTGGATGCGCCTGGTCTGAAGACCGAGCATTACCCGGTGTTCGACACGGCGATGGGTGAACGTTCGATTACGCCGATGGGCCACGTCCGGATGATGGCCGCTGTGCAGCCGTTCATCTCAGGCGCGATCTCAAAGACAGTCAACATGCCGGAGTCCTCGACGATCGAAGACGTCAAGGAGATCTATGTCGCTGGATGGCGGATGGGTCTGAAGGCATTGGCTATCTACCGGGACAACTGCAAGGTCGGTCAGCCTCTGAACGATGCCAAGGCAAAGTCAGAAGAAGACGACAAGGAAGTTGCCATCGAGTACCGGCCAGTGCGCAAGCGTCTGCCGAAGTCTCGTCCGGCTCGCACGGTGTCGTTCAGCGTCGGTGGTGCTGAGGGTTACATGACGGCGTCGAGCTACCCAGACAACGGTGTGGGCGAGATCTTCCTCAAGATGAGCAAGCAGGGTTCCACGCTTGCCGGAATGATGGATGCCTTCTCGATCGCAATCTCGATTGGCCTTCAGTACGGAGTGCCGTTGGAGACCTACGTTCAGAAGTTCACCAATATGCGCTTCGAGCCAGCCGGCTTGACGGACGATCCCGATGTGCGGATGGCGCAGTCGATCATGGACTACATCTTCCGTCGCTTGGCGTTGGACTTCCTTGATCCAGACACCCGTGCTGGTCTCGGAATCTTCACCGCTGAAGAGCGCGCTGCTCAGGTGTCCGACTCATACGGCGCACCTGCTGCCATCGAGGGAGACATCGAAGCAACGGTTGAGACATTGGCGCAAAGCGCACCTGTGTCAGACAGCAGCGATGACGAGGCAGAGCCCACGGAAACGCAACCGACAGTTTCGGCTGCCGCTCCGGTTCAAGGCGTGCATTCGTCAACGGAACTGCTGGAGCAGATCCAGGGCAAGGCCGCGGATGCTCCACTGTGCTTCACCTGCGGAACCAAGATGCGCCCAGCCGGTAGCTGCTATGTCTGCGAAGGTTGCGGAAGCACCTCTGGTTGCAGCTAAGAACCACCACATCGAAATGGTGCTCTCCCAAACAGGAGAGCACCATTTCGTTTCAAACGTGCGGTCGATGGAATAGGCATCTTTGTCGAAAACGAACGACAAAGGGACGCATGGCTTCCCGCTGGCTGAACTGCCGAAGAATTGGCCCTACGATCAGTCACATGGACGTTGAAGCCGAAGCAATCCTGCTGGTTCAGGCGCTGTTACGTGTTCAAGTCCTTCCTGGCCAGACCCGCGAGGAGATGCTTGAGGATCAGTCCGGTGGTGAGACTTGGCTGGCTATCCGATGCTGCCTGTCTGATGCCAGTGACGATGGCTTCGACCTCCCTGCGGACTTACTACAAAGAGCACGCGACATATTCCCCGATCTCGGTGAATATGTTGATGCAGTTGTCGCTGCCGGACGCGCTGCCTAGCAAGACCTAAAGCTTCACCTACGAGAACTCCGGAGTTCTTTCTCGACCTGGTAGTTCCGTATTGAAATCCTGCGTGCGCCCCACCGTTTTCTGCCCATTGAACTAGTCGGGTCGTCTGGCGTTGACTCGAATGCGAACGTAGTCAGCCCACCAGCCACCAGAGGAATCGAGCAAAGCAGGTGCGAGCAGTTCCGCTGTCTCGGCGAAGATCTCATCGCGCTGTTTCTGAGGAACGTTCAGAGTGTCTAGGAGTCCTGAGCGGAAGGTTCGTAGCCACGCGACGATTCCATCGCTCAGGGGAGTTGGTCGAGCGATGAGTTCGGCGTTGATGTCAACAAACCCAGCGTTGGTCAAAACCTCGGTGTACTGCTCCGGGCGAGGATAGAACTGGTCGCTGCGGATCGCGTCGTAGCCGTGATCGACCAGTACTGCCGCCAATGCCGTACGGATGGCCGCGATATTGCCGAAGCCCCCAAACTCAACGGCCAACCTGCCACCGGGAACGAGCGCGGCGAACATTCCTGCGGCAACAGCGTCATACTCCAACATCCAGTGCAGGGCCGCGTTCGAAAAGACTGCGTCAAACGCCTCGGAAAAGGACAACCTCGCGGCGTCGCCTAGTTGCACATTGAGTCCCCGCGATTTGGCGACCGTGAGCAGTTCGGCCGAGGCATCGACTCCGGTCACGTCTGCGCCCACTTCTGCGATCTGCGCCGTCAACAATCCGTCCCCGCAACCGACGTCAAGAATTCGCTCGCCCGGTTGTGGATCGAGCAACTCCAGTACGGCGGCTCCCAACGTAGGAACAAACGCGCCAGTGGTGGTGTAGTCGATCGCGTCCCACTTGCTCGACGCATTGTGCGGTCCAGAAGTCATCTGCTCATTCTGTCGGACGAGGATGCTCACCAGCCATTGCAGAGAAGGTTGAGCAAAGCAAAGTCCGGCTGCCATCGACCGATTCGCCTGCATCTGGGTGAACCATTCGTCAGGACCGTGACACCGACGGGTCGAGGTTGTTCTAGTTGGTCTCGATTGCCATCGCTTGGTGGCGATCTGGTTTGTGTCGAACGGGGTGAAGTATGAAGCGAGTTGCGTCGCTGTGTGTCGCGGGCGTTCTCAGTATCGCAATGTTGGCCGTCGGAGTTATTGCTGCGAGCACGAGCTCGGCCGCCGCGACGATCGGTCTGAAGTGGAGAGTCACGAACGACTGGGGTTCCGGCTTCCAGGTAGAAGCCAGCATCACTAACAACACAGCCAGCACGCTCAGTCCCTGGTCGGTGGTCGCAACATGGCCACACACCGTCAACTCAGTATGGGATGCAACCGGTGTGCAGGGCACGGACAAAACAACCTTCACGGCACCGAGCTATGCCAAGTCCATCGCGCCAGGGGCCACTGCGACTTTCGGACTCACGGCGACCTCCAAGGTCAGTGGCGCACGAATTCCGACCGCCTGTTCGTCGACTGCCGCGACCTGCGTGGTGAACCCGACAGCAACTCCCACGAGTGCCTCCCCGACTCCGTCTGCTTCCGTGACGACAGCGACTCCGACACCGACCGCAACGACCGCGACTCCCACGGCCACTGCCACGTCAGTTAGCCCTTCAGCGAGTGCGACAAGCGCGAGCCCAACGGTGAGCGCAACCCCGACCGCGACATCAACCGCGAAGAGTCTGCGTGTCGCCCTGGCCCAAACCGCGTGGTCAGGCGGGCAAACGGTGAACGCCACTGTGACCAACGCCGGTACGCAGGCAGTGTCCTCCTGGACGGTGAACATCCCCTGGTCTGTCGGTTCGGTGACAGCGTGGAGCGGGATCAGTACTTCCACAGCGACTAACGTGATCATTAGCAACGAGGCATGGAATGGTTCGATAGCTGCGGGCTCATCGGTCACGTTCGGAATGACCACTGGTGTTCCGCAGAATTCGCCAGCGACGTGTAGCGCCACAACATCTGCCGGAGCAGCGACTTGCATTGTCACCATGTCCGGATCGACGGCCACACCAACGACTTCGGCGAGTACAACGTCCACAGCAACGGCCACCCCGACGGCAAGCGCATCAGTCACGCCCACGGTGTCACCGACGGTGACGGCTAGTCCAACTACTGACACGGGCCCGTTTGTCGCTCCCTACTTCGACTTCGGTGGCTGGCCGACACCCGACCTGGTCGCGGCCAAGCAGGCAACGGGAATCTCGGCATACTCCCTGGGTTTCATCACGTCTGCGGGCTCCTGTACTCCGGCATGGGGTGGTTACGCGTCGCTGGGAATGAACAGCGCCGGTGACCAGATCGACAACATGAACAACCAGATTGCGCGGCTGAAGGCCGCTGGTGGCAAGCCGATCGTCAGTTTTGGTGGAGCTGCCGGGCAAGAGTTGGCACTGACCTGCACCAATCGCGCCTCGCTAGCCGCCGCCTACAAGTCGGTGATTGACAAGTACGGCGTTGACCGAGTCGACTTCGACATCGAGGGGTCGGCTATCGCCAACCGGGCGTCGAACAAGGTGCGGGCACAAGCAATCGCAGATGTCCAGAACGCGATGGCTGCCGCAGGTAAGCCGCTGGTGGTGACCTACACGCTGCCTGTTATGCCGACTGGACTGACGAACGATGGCGTCACGCTGCTCAGCGACAGTGTCGCCAATGGCATGCGAATCGACGTCGTGAATGTGATGGCGATGGACTATGGCACTGCGAACTACGCCATGGGGCAGGCCGCGATCGACGCGGCCACATCAACGGCCAATCAACTAGCCACGGTCTATCCGTCGTTGTCGTCATCATCGCGTCTGGCCATGGTGGGCATCACGCCCATGATCGGCGAGAACGACGTCGCCAATGAAGTCTTCACTTTGTCCGACGCGGTCAAGGTCAATACCTGGGCGCGGGCGAATGGAATCGCCATGCTGGCTTGGTGGTCGGTATCGCGGGATCAAGCCTGCCCTGGCAACGCCGCCACCGTGTCGAACTCGTGTTCCGGCACGTCGAATGCAGCGTGGGCTTACGCGAACGCGTTCTCGCATTAGCAAAGAGTTCGCCATGAGAGTGTCAGCGATTTGGCTGACACTCCCAGGATGCGTTCTGTCGAAGTCTCTTGTGCTGACAGACTGTGCCGATGCGCTCAGATGAGGTTGAGGAAGTCGTCGCTGGTTTGAAAGCTCGGGACGTGTTTGCACATGTGCATCGCATGGGTGTGAACAAGGCGGCGATCCGGGTTGCCCTGCCTGGTGGTGCGGAGGCGATTTGGGACGCTGATGGTGCTGCTGGGCTGGAGGCCCAGGTGATGCGCGATGGTGTGCTCATTGATTTTGTCCCCGTGATTCCCGGCAGTGCAGACTTCACTGTTGATGAGTCAATTGCCGCGATTGCCTCTACCGAGTATCGGAATATTGCCCAGTGAGCGAATCCATCGATGACCAGACGCCGGAGTCGCAATCCAGCGATACGTCGGCTGCAGAGCTAACCGAAGAGCAAAAGCAAGCGCAGATGTCGAGTGCCACGCTCGACCGAAAGAAGACGATCATCGGCGGGATCATCACGCTGGTGGTACTCGCAATCGTCTTTGCCGGGATCATCCCCAAGTTCGGTAACTACTCCGACGCGTGGGAATCCATCAAAACCATGAAGTTCGGCTGGCTCATGGCGCTGGCTGCTGTCGCCATTTTCCAGATCCTCGTCTACGTATGGCCGTACCAAGCCGCGATTCCCGGACTGCGCTACAAACCCGCCTTCATCGTGCGCCAGACGTCGTTCACCATCTCCAATGCTGTTCCTGCTGGTGGTGCTGTCGGAGTAGCGATGCAGTACGGAATGTTGTTCAGCTACGGAGTTACTTCCAGTGCTGCTACTGCCGGTATCGCCATCACCTCGGTGTGGAGCATCTTCATGACCTTGGGGTTGCCGATCCTTGGCGTGCTGGCAGCTGTGGCGACGGGGACCGTTGAACAGTCTTGGGTCGTGGCCGGTTTGATCGGACTGGCGGCGATCGTGGGTGCAGTCATTGTCTTCTGGCTCATTTTGCGTAGCGAGGCATCAGCACGCCGAGTCGGCCAGTGGATTCAGAAGGTGATTGATCCGCTCGCCCGCAAGCTCAAGAAGAACATCGACATCACTTCGGAAATCATGAAGTTCCGTGGTGACACGGTGGGAGTCGTATCCAAGCACTGGGTATGGATCACGGTGAGCAACCTGATCGTCGTATTTGCCCAGTTCCTGGTTCTCTTCGTTGCCATCAAGTCTGTCGGGGGCGAAAGTTCGGCCGGAGCATCATTCCTCGGCGTCTTTGCGGCCTTTGCGATTTCGCGCTTGGCTTCCATGATTCCGGTGACTCCCGGTGGTCTGGGAACCGTCGATGCTGCCTTGATCGGGCTACTGGGCAAGTTTGGGGTAGACCCCAATACAGCCCTGGCAGGAGCGTTGGTGTGGCGTGCCGTGCAGTTCATTCCGCAGGTCTGCTTGGGTGTGGTCACCGGTCTTATTTGGCGGGGTCAAACCCGTCATGGACGAATTGATGCCGCCTACAAGGCATGACTTGGGAACGTACGGGGCATAATTGTTGTTGCAAGCCCCAAAGCACTGTTCTTACTTACGCGCGTACGGCGACCCATCAGGGCGTCGAGACCAAGGAGGAACCACCATGCACAGGCGAATGATGAAGTCCAAGATTCACCGTGCCACTGTTACCGATGCCCATCTGGACTACGTCGGTTCGATTTCGATTGATCCCGCACTGCTTGAGGCCGGAGACATCATGGTCGGTGAGCAAGTCAGCATCGTCGACATTGACAACGGTGCCCGTTTCGAAACCTACGCAATTGAAGGTCGTTCCGGCGACATGTGCCTCAACGGGGCAGCTGCTCGGCTTGTTCATCCTGGAGACAAGATCATCGTGATCACCTACGCCGATTTCGACGAGGCAGAGCTCCTGACGTACCAGCCACGCGTTGTACATGTCGATGAGTTCAACCGCATGGTCGACGAAGACGTTGCTCGCGAACTTGTCGGCGGTCCGTCTCATGCCGGAGTGCTTCGACCGGTCCGTGGAGCAAGCGTCGCGCAGTAGGCGATCCACAAGCCAACTCGGTTGATCGGTAATCCACAGTCGAAATCGCCACCGGCGAGGCGTATCGCTTGATCGAGCCACAGTCAGGGCATGACTGCTTCTGACAACTCATTTGCTCGACATCGTCAGCTTCCCGACCCGTCGGCCACCTTGGCATTGCGGAACATCGAACACTGCGCTGTTGCTGTTCCTTACCTCCTTGGGTTCGTCCCGAGCAACAGCATCGTGTTGATTGGGATGAAGGCCGATCACGTGGTCGGGGCATGCGTGCGAATCCCGATACAACCAGTGAGCCCGTCGCCGATGGGATTTGTGCGTTCTCTGCGTAGTCAAGGCATCCAGGCCGTCAGCCTGATCGTGTACGGGCAGTTTGACCCATTGGTGGGTTCGTGCCTCGAACGTATCCGGGATGAGCTGATGATGGCATCCATCGACGTCCTGGACGTTGCCGGTATCCACGACGGAATATTGATTTCGCCAGGTAGCGAACCGCTCGTTGTCGATGAGGTTGGCGACGAGGTCCGTGCGTGGTTCGTTGAGCAAGGCTGGGGTTACGTCTCCAATCGAGAGTCGCTGATTGCCTGTGTGACGGGGGAGCCCACAGAAACTGCACGAAAGCTGAGTGGATTACTTCCTGTCGATCCGCCGGTGCTTATCTCGGCAGATCGGCGCGCGATCGAAGACGAGATCGTTCGCTACCTCACTCATCAACCCGCCCGCACGGTGGAATTGCCCTCGACGCACACCTTGGCGTGCTGGTTACCAGCACTGGAGGATCGACGAGTTCGTGAACCTGTTTTGTATCGATTGACCAAGCCGTTGTTCACCAGAGAATCCGTACCGTGGCGGACGTGCGCAGCTGATCGGTTATCGCTCATAGTGCGTCATAGCCCCGAACATCCCGCATCCGCGCCAGTGGCAGCCGTCCTCGCTGCGTGGGCATGGACAGTAGGCAACGGCGCACTCGCCCAGATTGCCAGTGAGGTTGCCCTGGCCCGAGACCCGCGCAATGTGTTGGCCGATGTCGTCGGTGGGGCTGTTGGAGTGGGGGCGCATCCGGACCTATGGCTCAATGCGTTGAAGTCCAGCACCTTGCGGCGGCTGCGTTCTCACGATCGGATAGCTCCACCGGCGAGTGGGTCGCGACAAAGTGCGTGATCGCTTTGGCGGTGACAAGGTGAGCAGATGAGCGCATTGGATCATCTGGATCTGAGTCTGTCGTTGTCCAAGCAAGAGGAAGCTGAACGCCTTGCCGTCGCTCAGCATCGCTTGCTCTTCCTGCGGCTGTTAGCCGGTGGAATCTTTGACGGTTCAGGTCGCCTTGGGCCGCCGCTCGCGATCGTCTTCGAGGGTTGGGACGCCTCTGGGAAGGGTGGGGCGATCAAGCGTCTTGTCTCTCCCTTGGACCCGCGTCACGTTCGAGTCTCTAGCTTTGCGGCCCCCACCTTCGATGAGAAACGGCATCACTTCCTCACCCGGTTCTGGCGCGAACTTCCCGGCTGGGGAGGAATGACTGTCTTCGACCGTTCCTGGTACGGGCGAGTACTCGTTGAACGAGTGGAAGGGTTCGCCTCTGATGAGCAGTGGCAACGAGCCTACGAGGAGATCCGATCCTTCGAACGCACGTTGTGCGACGAGGGCATGGTGCTGATGAAGTTCTGGATGCAGATCAGCGATGAAGAGCAGTTGCGCCGGTTCAAGTCCCGTCAGAATGAGCCATTGAAGAAGTGGAAGTTGACGGACGAAGATTGGCGCAACCGGGAGAAGCGACCGGCTTACGAAGATGCCGTGATCGAGATGTACGAGAAGACCGACACCAGCTTCGCTCCCTGGATCCTTGTCGAGGCCAACAACAAGCGTTACGCGCGAGTCAAAGTCATTGAGGCCGTCATCGATCGATTTGAGAAGGCGCTAGAAGCAATGGGCATCGAAGTGCCCCCTGCAACTCCGGAATAGCGGTTCGCGTAATCTCCTTCAAGATCAACTTGGGGGAGGTTGGATCGGATGCGGCGCATATTTGTTCGCAGTGTCATGGTGGCTGTCCTGCTGATGACAAGTCCGCTCGTTGGACTTGAGCCAGCAACTGCTGGGTGGGATTCAAGTGGTAGCGGTTGGCGTGGCGAAGGTGAAGTCTGGATTGCCAAGAAGGGCCGGGTGTCGCTCGGTTCAAGTGGTCAGTGCAGTGAACGCTGCGACTGGACCGTAAAGGTTCTCTGTGACACGCGCAGTCCCGAGCCATGTCCATTTGAGGTCTGTCGTCTGGGGACCATTGAATACGGGCTCTATCTCGATGGAAACCTGATGCAAGTGATGTGTCTGGAGCCGGACGAACGACCAGTCAGCAAGCCGGAAATCCTCGATCGTGTCAAGGAGTCAGTCGAGCAACTGGCTCCAGAGTTGACGCTGAAACATCAACCCAAAACGCGGACCCTTACGCAGCTACCGACGATCTTTCGGACTGGACAGATTCGCCTCATCAGTCGCTCTGACAGCCTCGCCGGAGTCACCTTCACGTTTCGCGCACAAGCCCAATGGCGATGGACGTGGGGAGACGGGTCGGTCACCATCACTGATGATCCAGGCAGTTCCTGGCCAGAAATGGCGGTCACTCACACCTACCGCAAGGCGGGAACGAATCAGGTCTCGGTGAGGACAACATGGCGGGCGACGTTCTGGATCGAAGGGGATGGTCCGTTCGACGTTCCAGATGACTACACGCAGTCTGATGAGACGGAACTTCGGGTCGCGCAAGCCCGCGCGGTGCTGGTGAATTAGGGCTTCCGACACGCCTTGATGTGGAGGCGGCGGAATACTTCTGACAAACATGCAATTACAATGGTGAATGCAGGCAGCCCGCGACACCTTCATGATCGGCGCACGATGTCGTCCGATTCGACCCTGAGTCCAGCGGTGCCAGCTCCCACCGACAAAAAGTCGGACCATGATCATGCCTGAATTGTCTCGATGAGAGGTTCCTTCGTGTCGCCGTCCCGCACCACTCCGGCCGCCCGTAAGACCGCAAGTAAGAAAGCCGCACCCGCAAAGAAGGCTGCGCCGGTGAAAAAGGCCCCAGTCAAGAAGGCGGCTCCGGCTAAGAAGGCTGCGCCAGCAAAGAAAGCTGCACCCGCCAAGGCCCCTGCAAAGAAGGCTCCGGCCAAGAAAGCCACACCAGTAAAGAAGGCGGCGCCTGCCAAGAAGTCGGCACCAGCTAAGGCTCCCGCCAAGAAGGCACCTGCGAAAAAGGCACCGGCCAAGAAAGCCGCCGCCGCCAAGGCTCCTGCGAAGAAGGCGGCTCCGGCTAAGAAGGCTGTACCTGCCAAGAAAGCAGCGCCCGCCAAAAAGGCTCCTGCGAAGAAGGCTTCCGCGAAGGCTGCCGCACTTGTCACGACTGATGCTGAGGTCGAAGTTGTCGAGATCGAGGATCACATTGATCTGACGGATGATTCGGCAAAGCCGAAGGCAAAGGGTCGCGGACGGAAGACCGATCCGGATGCAGAGCTGCCCGCTGAAGAAATGAAGCAGGCCGCTGATCTGGAAGCAGAGCTGGAAGCAGACCTGGCCGAAGATCTCGCAGAAGTCGAAAAAGAAGGCGACGCCAAGACCGAAGAGAAGGGCTTCGTGCTGTCCGATGTGGACGACACGGATGAGCCCGTTCAGCAGGTCACGCAGGCTGGTGCCACGGCTGACCCGGTCAAGGACTACCTCAAGCAGATCGGCAAGGTGCCTTTGCTCAATGCCGAGCAAGAGGTGGAACTGGCCAAGCGCATCGAAGCGGGACTCTTTGCCGAAGAAAAGCTGGCTGCTGGCGTCAAGCAGGGGCAGTTGAAGGCAGACCTGGAATGGATCGCGGAAGATGGTCGCCGGGCGAAGAACCACCTGCTCGAAGCGAACCTGCGTCTGGTCGTCTCGCTGGCGAAGCGCTATACCGGTCGCGGAATGCTCTTCCTCGACCTCATCCAAGAAGGCAACCTTGGCCTGATTCGTGCAGTCGAGAAGTTCGACTACACCAAGGGTTACAAGTTCTCCACCTACGCAACCTGGTGGATTCGCCAGGCGATCACTCGCGCGATGGCAGATCAGGCCCGCACCATCCGTATCCCCGTGCACATGGTCGAGGTCATCAACAAGCTCGCCCGTGTTCAGCGGCAGATGTTGCAGGACCTCGGTCGAGAGCCAACTCCAGAAGAATTGGCCAAGGAACTCGACATGACCCCAGAGAAGGTCATCGAGGTTCAGAAGTACGGCCGTGAGCCGATCTCGTTGCACACCCCGCTAGGTGAAGATGGCGACTCTGAGTTCGGTGACCTGATCGAAGACTCTGAAGCGATCGTCCCCAGCGATGCAGTGAGCTTCACTTTGCTGCAGGAGCAGCTAGAAAGCGTGTTGGACACGTTGTCCGAACGCGAAGCTGGTGTGGTCCGGATGCGCTTCGGACTGACCGACGGTCAGCCAAAGACGTTGGACGAAATCGGCAAGGTATATGGCGTGACCCGTGAGCGAATTCGTCAGATCGAAAGTAAGACGATGAGCAAGTTGCGTCACCCGTCGCGTTCGCAAGTTCTGCGCGACTACCTCGACTAAAAGACGGGTCTGTGCCGTGTCCGATGCGAACGTGACCCTCCACTATTCCGATGATGGTGTGGTCGCCACGGTCACGATGACCCGAACTGACCGACGCAATAGTTTGGATGCGGCGTTGGCCGCTGACCTTGCTGGTGCGTGCTCCGATGCTGTTTCCGCTGGTGCGCGGGCAATCATTCTGCGCGCAGAGCCTGGGGTCAGTGTGTGGTGTGCGGGCCAAGACATCTCCGAACTTCCGCAACCAGACGATGACCCCACCCAGTGGAACAACACCTTTGCTGCGCTGTTGGCAAACTTGCGTGAGGTGCCCATCCCACTGATTGCCGCAGTTGAAGGTGGTGTCTGGGGTGGGGCTGTAGAGGTCGTGCTGACCGCTGATCTGATCGTGTGCGATCGAGCATCTACATTTGCCATCACGCCGGCCAAGCTCGGGGTCGCCTACACACCTTTTGGGATCGCCACTTTCCTGGGAAGCATGCCCAGTCAGTTGGTCAAGCAGATGTTCTTTACTGCTGACCCAGTGACTGCCCAACGTCTCTATGACGTGGGAGTCATTAATGAATTGGTCGATGGAACCGAGGCGTTAACCATTGCTGCCGAACAGTTGGCTTCTCGAATCGCGCAACGCGCACCGCTGACTCAACGAGCGACCAAAGCGGACGCGCAGGCCTTGTTGCAGTTTGCCGCGGATGCCGTTGCGGTACGACCCGATCTGCACGAGACGCGAATGGCGGCCTGGTCGAGTGAGGACTACGCCGAAGGTCTGACTGCATTCAGCGAACGTCGACATCCACACTTCCGCGGGAAGTGATCTCTCAACTACCTGTAAAACGATTGGGCCGCCTTCACACAGTGAGAAGGCGGCCCAATCGCTAGTAAAAATTAGTCGTCGATTGCCGGCGCGAGCTCTTGTGTGAGTCGATCGCTCTCGTCATCAATTCGGGCGGCCAGCGGGCGCAGCGCATCCAGGTGCTTGCGGGCGTGGTGGCTGCAGAAGAGGAGTTCTCCGCCGTTAGTGAGCATCACGCGAACATAGGCAGTCGCGCCACAACGGTCGCAACGGTCAGCGGCGGTTAGGGCTGGCGCGGCCTCGAGCGTGGGGGTCATGCGTCCACCTCCTGCGATGTCCTGCCGAGCTATCTGCTGACAGGTTCTGCCTGCATGCTTGTGCGCTTGTGCAGTAGTTGTATCCAACCACTATCCCTAACAGTCTCTCACCTTCAGAGCTTCCCGGGTGTGTCTCGTGTCGCGTTCGCCCTCGGCGTACCTGAACGGGTGTATATGGCTGTGATGTCCGACATCGCTGCCGCCGCGCCTATCTGAGCTGGCTAGCTGTCTCCGTTAGCCTTCCTTCGTGACCCCGGCTGGCGATTACACCGCACGCGATCTGGCCGTGCTTGAGGGCCTAGAAGCGGTCCGAAAACGGCCCGGGATGTATATCGGTTCCACGGACTCTCGCGGCCTCATGCATTGCATGTGGGAAATCATCGACAACGCCGTTGACGAGGCTCTTGCTGGGCACTGCACCAAAATCACCGTCACGCTGCGTCCTGATGGGTCGATCGAGGTCGCGGACAACGGTCGTGGCATTCCGGTGGATAAGGAAAAGAAGACTCGGCTGTCTGGCCTCGAAGTCGTGATGACCAAGCTTCATGCAGGCGGAAAGTTCGGTGCCGGTGCATATACCGCAGCGGGTGGTTTGCATGGAGTGGGCGCCAGCGTGGTCAACGCGCTGTCAGTTCGTTTGGATGCTCAGGTTGATCGGGCAGGAAAAATCCACGAGGCATCGTTCCGGCGCGGAATTACTGGAGTATTCGATGGTGATGGCCCGGAGGCATCTTTCAGCCGCAAGACGGGTCTTCGGATCGTCGGGAAAGCGCCCCGCACACGAACTGGTACTCGGGTGCGCTGGTGGCCAGACCCACAGGTATTTACCTCCGACGCGCATATCTCGTTCGATGGTCTGCGTACCCGAGCCCGACAGACAGCCTTCTTGGTGCCCACTGTCGAAATCGAGATCAATGACTTCCGTACTGAGGAACATGCCACCGAATCCTTCCGATTCACTGGCGGGATCTCCGAGTTCGTTGAAGCGATCAGCCACGACGAACCGGTCACGGGAGTCATTCGCCTGACTGGGTCTGAGTCGTTCACCGAGACAGTTCCAGTGCTCGATTCCAAGGGGCACATGAAGTCTCAGGAAGTGGAACGAGAACTCGGTGTGGACATCGCGATGCAATGGAACACCGGCTACGAGACCAATCTGCGACCATTCGTCAACGTCATCTCCACGCCTGGTGGAGGTACCCACGTGACGGGATTCGAGCGCGCGGTTACCAAGGTCCTGAATGAGCAGCTACGGTCAGCCAAAATCCTCAAGAGCAGTGAGGACAACATCACCAAAGACGATGCCTTGGAAGGCTTGTCTGCCGTTATCACTGTGCGAATCCCCGAACCTCAATTCGAAGGTCAGACCAAAGAGATCCTGGGGACTCCGGCAGCTTCCCGAATCGTCAACAAGGTCGTCACCAAGCAGCTCAACGACTACTTCACCACGCCGCCACGGGGAGCAAAGCAGGCAGCGCGTGCAGCTTTGGACAAGGTGGCGAATGCGTCTCGGGTTCGTTTGGCGGCACGAGCCCAGCGAGATGTAGCACGACGTAAGACAGCGCTGGAATCCTCGGCCTTGCCGGCCAAGCTGGTCGATTGTCGGACGAAGGATTCCGCTAGTTCCGAGCTGTTCATCGTGGAGGGAGACTCCGCGCTCGGTACGGCCAAGCTGGCGCGCAACTCGCAGACCCAGGCGTTGTTGCCGATTCGCGGAAAGATTCTCAATGTCCAGAAAGCCAACATCGCGGACATGTTGAAGAACGCTGAATGCGCCTCCATCATCCAAGTTATCGGAGCGGGATCAGGGCGCACTTTCGATCTGGATGCAGTTCGCTACGGCCGGATCATCCTCATGGCGGATGCAGATGTGGATGGTGCACATATTCGAACCCTGCTACTCACGTTGATTCATCGCTACCTGCGGCCATTGCTGGAAGACGGCAGAGTGTTCGCAGCAGTTCCTCCCTTGCACCGGATTGATGTTCCCGGCAGGGGATCGCGTCCGGCAGAGGTGCACTACACCTACACCGATGGCGAGATGCACCAACGAGTCGATGAATTACGGGCGCAGGGCAAGACCATCAAAGATCCCGTTCAGCGATTCAAGGGTCTGGGGGAGATGGACGCCAAGCAGCTGCGAGAGACGACGATGGATCCGGCCAAGCGGACGCTACGCCGGGTGACGATCTCGGATACCGAAGAAGCAAGCCACGTATTCGATCTGCTGATGGGTTCCGATGTTGCCCCACGCAAAGAGTTTTTGGTGCTGGGCGCTGCCGAACTGCAGCGCGACCGAATCGACGCCTAACCAGTCGCGAGTTCGCTGGCAGGGCCCATCACAATGACGGGCTTCTTTTTCGGCTTCAGCCAACGCAACAGGGTGCGCATATTGGCGGCTGACATTGATACGCAGCCACGGGTCGGACGATCACGCCAGACATGAATCCAAATACCGCCATCTGGAATCTTGGGATTGGGTCGGTAGTTGTCTTCCGGTGAATGCCCGGCTCGACGATTAAAGTTGACGGCGATTACGTAGCCGAAGATGTTCGGATTCGGGTGGTAGTAGCCGTACTTATTGCGCCAGTACCGCATCTTGGTGCCCGGGTTCTTCCACTTACCACCAGCATCAGTGAGTCCATAGCGACCCACGGGGGAGTAGAGCGAACCGTCCCACGGATGCTTATGCCACCCGTTGGCCCCATTGCGTGCACGAACCGAACCGACCTTGGTCCAACATTTGCCGGATTTCTGCCAACGCGTCACCGTCGACCAACTTTCGTCCCACCCGTCGCCAGCAGCGACGACGACTTGCTTGGTGGCTGCCTTGGGCTGGTATTTCTTGGCCAAGCCGGGGACAGTGGTCTGGCATGACGCTGGTGAAGCAGATGCTGTTGGGGTAAGCACAGAAGGTGCTGCTGCTGGTGCCGGAGCCACGACGAGGCCCATACCCAGCAGGGCAGTGCTACCGACCGCAGTGGCACGGGCAGATAGATGGGCGCGCATTCATCGAACGTATCCCAGATGATGTTCAAATTCGCCGAACTAAGAGTTAACTGCAGTCCTATTCCGAAACTGCGGGCTGCGCAGGCGGTAGGAAGGTTCCCTTGCGGATCGCGGACAGAGTCTTGATGGCGATCACACCGACCAGCCCCGTCAGCGCGATAACCAGCGCCCACATTGCCCACTGCCATCCAGGGAACGTCCAGGTGTGGAACCACATGATGGCGTAGGCGGCCACTGCACAGTAGGAGAAGGTGAACGCCCAATAGGTAGCGGCGAAAGGGACCGTCCGGTAGCGGCCGATCAACCTGATCTGAACCAAGACCATGAGGATGCAGTAGCCGCTAAGGCCTAGCTGTATGGGATTGAGCTGATCTCCCGTCAATTTGAACCAAGCGATACCTGCCACGGCTGGTGGTGCCACCTCGATCGCGAGCAGTGGGAGTAGCGGCGTGGGTAGTGATGGTCGAAAGAACAATCGATTGAGCACTAACGATCCGAGCACTAGCCAACAGATCACGCCTATCCCGAACGCCACCCAGGCGGCATGAGTCAAACCGACGCTGACTAGTGACGATGCGCCGATGAGGCCACCTGCGACGGTGGGCAGAAAGTAACCAGGATGAAGTTTCTCTTCTTGTAGGCCGTCGGCGATCCAGGTTCCGGCAAGCAGGCCACCAATGATGGCGCTGAGCACCGCGCAGGCCACCGTCAAGATTCGGCCGCAAGTGGGATTCCAGTCATAGAGTCCAACGCCCAGAATCATTCCTACGATTGGTCCCACAGAAATGAACGGCGCAAGGATCTCGTTGTTCCAGTCGGCAGACAGTGCCCCTTTTACCGTTGCCAACTTCGCCACATAGATCCCAACCAGGCCTAGCCACACCACCAAAGTCAGTACGTATAGAGCGAAGACGACGGTGCCGACCCCTCCAACGGTTTCGTCAGCTAAGTGCCAGAGTTCGGCTAATCCGCATAGGCCGAAAGCAATGCTGAAGATGTTGGGTGGTACGCGTGACAGCCAGGTGTTCACCTGCTGAGTATGGCGATGGAGAGCCGCGAGTTGCAGATTAAATATCGACCGGTTCGAGCTTGCCGGTGTTGACGTCGTAGATCGCACCCGCAGCGATCAAATCCTTGGGTAGCAACGGGTGGGAACGGATACGAGTGAGGTCGCGTTCTAGCGCTTCCATCTGGTCACCGACAACCGCCACCTCCATGCTGCGAGTGTCGACGCCGAAGTCGTGATAAATCGTTTCGTGGATTTCTTCCTCGGTGGCTGAGGACATTCGGCAACTCGTGTGGGGCATGACGAGCACTCGGCTGACATTGAGCAGGTAGGTGGCCAGAACGAGGGTTCGCAACACGTCATCAGTGACGCGGGCGCCGGCATTTCGCAGGATCTTCACGTCGCCTGCCTGCATTCCCAAAACACCGAGCGGGTCGATACGTGAGTCCATGCAGGTAATAACTGCTAAACCTTTGCTCGCTAGGCCAGTGAGCTCGGTTCCATTGAAGTCCTTGGCGAACTCCCGGTTACCGGTGAGAACGTCGTCGAAAGTGTCGGTGGGAAACGGATGCATCAGTTCGAACCTCCAGACGAATGCCCAGGGAAGATTCCGTGGGTCGGATCAATAATGGGCGCTGCGTTATTCACCGCCAACGCCGCCTCCGAAAATCCCACCGATATGAGGGCAACTTTGCCCGGATAGGTGGCGATGTCACCGGCTGCGTAGACCCGCGGGCGGCTGGTGGCCATGGTGGTATCGACCACCAAGTGACGCTTGTCGAGTTCCAGCCCCCAGTCCGCCAACGGCCCAAGGTTGGCGACGAAACCGAGAGCGGCCACAACGGTTTGGGCAGGAAGGGTGATGACCCCATCACTGCCCTTCCGCGTGATGTCGATTTCCTCCACCTGGTCGCCGCCGCGTACTGCTGATACCTCGGCAGAAGTGATCAGTTGGATGCCTGCCGCACGCACTTTGTCGACGGTTGCGGCGTGGGCACGGAACTCTTCGCGACGGTGAACCAACGTGATCGACTTGGCGATATCGCGCAGTGACCACGCCCAGTCGAAGGCTGAATCGCCACCCCCGACGATGACCACGTCTCGATCAGCATGTTCAGACAGACGGGGCACGAAGTACACGACACCGCGATCTACCCATTCCTCACCTTGCGGCATCGGTCGGGGCTTGAATGAACCGATTCCAGAACTGATCAGCAAGACCTTGGCGTGGATCGTCGATCCGGCATCGGTGGTAATGACTAGTCCGTCGTCCGATTCTTCGAGCGAGATGGCCTGCTCGCCCAAAATAAAAGTGGGATCAAAAGTCTGTGCCTGTTGCGTGAGGCCTTCCACTAACTCTCGGCCGGTGATGCTGGGGAACCCGCCAACATCGAAGATTTCCTTCTCGGGATACATCGCCGTGATCTGCCCACCTAATTCGGGCAGGGCATCAATAACCACGGTGGAGAAGCCACGAAAACCGGAGTAGTAGGCCGCGTAGAGACCGGTGGGTCCAGCGCCGATGATTGCCAGGTCGCAACTGGTGTCAGCCACGATCGTCACGCTAGCGCGCAAACCTGGCTTCGCGGCATTTGCGACCGGGCGTGTTGGGTCCCGCGCGGAACGTCCAGGATCATGCGTTGGGGTCGTTACCTGGCTTCCACTTGATGCCGCATCCCATGGATGGACGATGAGGTTCAGGGACGGCTTCGTTGTTCAGCACATGAGTGATGGCATCCGTGAGTAGAGCTCCGTCCAGAGTTGCGCCGTTCTTCGGAGTGGAGCCGTCGAACGCACCTCGGTAGGCCAGCGTCTGTGCACGGTTGAACAAGAAGAAGTCCGGGGTACAGGCAGCGTGAAAAGCCAATGCCACCGACTGATTGGCATCAACCAGATACGGGAAGGTCCATCCTGCTCGCGACTGTTGCTCGCGCAAACCGTCAACGTCATCGTCGGGATATTCCTCAGTGTCGTTTGAACAGATCGCAACGACGGCGAGGTCCTGATCGAACGGGGTGAGAACGTCGGCCAGAGCATGCTCAACGTGTCGAACGTATGGGCAGTGGTTGCACACGAACATCACAAGTAGTGGACGCCCGTCGGCATAGCTCGCCACGTTCAGATCAGCGCCGTCCAGATCGGGCAAGATGGCATCCGGTAAGGCGGTGCCGAGCGGGAGCATGTTGCTTTCTAAGGCCATGAGCCGAGCCTATTCGGCTGACGAGTGACGTCCAACCGGATGGTGCCCGATGTTCCCCCCGTGCGGTGCAGGACACCGACACCGGACACCATCCGGTTGGAAATGAGGGTTCAGCAGTGGTGGCTGAACGCCTGCGGCAACCCTAGGCCTCGGGACGGAACGGAGGTGCTCAGTACGCCTCTCGCTGTGGATAACGACTGTTTGGAGCGTTCACCCGGTTGCCTGATCGACCGTGGCGAAAGCGCCCCAAGACCTCCACGATGACGCCATGGCGATGATCGTCCCCTCCGTCGATGAGCAGCAGTCGACGCAGCCGCTTCAGCGACTGCGCAAGGCTCAGTTCTCCGAACGTCTCGTTCGGGTACGTCGTCGTGACTTGGGCGTGGCCGTAGTGGAGGGATTCGTCGTCGGTATCGGTGAACAGTGGCTGATGTTGGCTGTTGTTCTGGACACGAACACCTTCGTGGGATGGAGCATGGTTCGCCTTGCGGACATCACCAAAGTGACGGGTCCACGGTCACGATCCACGGCAGCTCGGCGTCATCTTCAAGCCGGAGGGCATTGGCCGGTCCCGCGTCCGACCCGACCGGTCGATTTGGGGACGACCGAGGATTTGTTCAAGACCGTGCAAGATTGCAGCGATGTGTTGGAAGTCCGTTGTGAACGGTTGCATTCGGCAGTGATTGGCCGCCCAGAGCAGGTCGCAGTCGATGCGGTGACCATGGTGGCGCTGGACGAACGAGGTCGAGCGCGAGGTCCACGCAGCAGTCTCATCACGAGTGACGTCACCCGGATCGATGTTCCGGTCGTACCGGTTCCCGGTCCACGCAATTCGACTGAAGACGTGGCGGAGTGAACTACTTCGCGGAAGATTCCACCGATAGACCGATTTCCGAACCACCCAATGCCACAGGTTGAGTCGTCAACGTATCTCCGGACGCATCGCGCGCCTTGCGATCTGTGGGCACATCAACCGGTCGGGCTTTACCTGTTGCCGCGATGACGGGGGCAGTCCCCGCCCACGCGTACAGCAGCGAGTCTTCGTTCTTTGCCAGACGGTGACACCGAACTCCACCCGTTGCTCGGCCTTTTGCCGGGAACTGATCCCACTCGGTGGTCTTGATACTGGTCGCGCCGGTTCCCTCCAGTGCGGCGGTGCTACCGGCAATGGTCACCACAATCGGATCGGTGCTGGTGGTGGGCACCACGTTGAAACCGACGACCTTGGCACCAGCAGCGAGTTTGATTCCCGCCATGCCGCCAGCACCGCGACCTTGTGGCCGCACCTTGTCGGCGCCAAACCGCAGAAGCTGGGCGTCGCTAGTCACAAGACACAGTTCGTCCTCGTCTGTTGCTAGACCTGCGCCCACCACCGAATCGCCTGGTTTCAGGTTGATGACTTGCCACTCCTGCTTGCCGGACGGCACATCGTTGGACAGGCGTTTCACCACACCTTGAGCAGTACCCAGAGCCAGCGGGGTGGGTTCAGACTCGGCTCCATCGGAAATCGGGAGCAGGCCGATCGCCTTCTCGCGACGTTCCAGAGAGCAGTACTCCGACACTGACGCACCAGCAACTGAACGACCGCTTGAGGTTGTCATCGGCAGTTCAATGACCGGAACAAGCAATGCGCGGCCTTTCGTGGTGATGACTGCGACCGTTCCGCGTGTACGTGAGGGCACCACTGCGCGTAGCGCGAACTTGCTGGCCGCTACCTGCCCCTCGGTATCAGTTGCTGTGCGGGCCAACATTCCGTTGGTGGTCAAGATGACCTGACAGGCAGCGTCGGGAACCTCGATGGAATCCTCACTGGGCAATGCCGCGACTGGATCGTTGGCCTCGTCCAAGAGAACAGTTCGGCGGGCGTTCCCGTAGTCCTTAGCTGCGGCATCTAGTTCGTCGGCGATGACCTTCTGCAATACCTTCGGGTCGTCCAAGATGGTGGACAACTGGGAGATGGTCTCCTCCAGCTCAGCCTTTTCTCGTTCTAGTTCGATCCGGGCCAGCTTGGTGAGTCGACGCAGCGGCATATCCAAGATGTACGTGGTCTGGGTATCCGACAGGTCGAATACTTGGATGAGTCGTTCGCGAGCAACAGAGGCGTCTTCGCTGGAGCGAATGACTTGAATGACCTCATCGATGTCCAGAATCGCGATCAATAGACCCTCGACCAGATGCAGTCGATCAGCCGCGCGGGCACGGCGGTATTCCGTGCGACGACGGACGATCTCGCGCCGATGTTCGATGAACACCTTCAACAGATCCAGCACGCCCATAGTGCGTGGCTGGCCGTTGACGAGGGCAACGTTGTTGATGTTGAAGGCTTCTTCCAACGGAGTGAGCCGATACAGCTTGGTGAGCAGAGCGTCAGGAGAGAAGCCGTTCTTGATTTCGACGACTAGTTGCATGCCGTTATCGCCATCGGTCAGGTCGGTGAGATCGGCAATGCCCTCGATCTTCTTGGCCACGACGAGTTCTTTGATCTTCTCGATCACTCGTTCCGGGCCAACGCCATGGGGCAACGTTGAGATCACGATCCCCTTGCGCTTGGGAGTGACCTGTTCGATCCGGGCAGTGGCGCGCATCCGGAACGACCCACGGCCAGTCTCATACGCTCGACGCAGGTTCTCTCCACCGATCACGACACCGCCACCCGGCAGGTCTGGTCCTGGCATGACAGCCATGACGTCATCCAGCGTGGCGCGAGGTTTGCGAAGAATGAGCTTGGCGGCAGCGCATGCTTCGACCAGATTGTGCGGGGCCATATTCGTGGCCATGCCCACGGCGATTCCCGCCGCCCCATTGACCAATAGCAAGGGCACCGCCGAAGGCAGCACCAATGGTTCGGTCTCGCGGCCGTCGTAGTTGGGACCGAAGTCGACAGTGTCTTCTTCCAGGCCAGTGGTGAGCAATGTCGATGCTGCGTCGAGGCGGCATTCGGTGTAGCGCATGGCAGCTGGTCCGTCGTCTAACGAACCGAAGTTGCCGTGCCCGTCCACGAGGGGAAGCCGCATCGCATACGGGGCGGCCAGTCGAACCAGTGCGTCGTAAATTGCGCCGTCTCCGTGCGGGTGCAGACGGCCCATCACCTCACCCACGACGCGGGCGGACTTCACATGGCCGCGATCAGACCACAGTGACATCTGTGCCATCTGGAACAAGATTCGGCGCTGGACCGGTTTCAAGCCATCCCGGGCATCGGGCAGTGCGCGCGAATAGATGACCGAATACGCATATTCCAGGAAGCTGTCGCGCATCTCATCGGCGACATCGACATCGACAATGTTCCCGCCCGTTGAGGCATCAGTCGTCGTTGTCGGGGTCATGGGCAGCAATTGTGCTCTGCCGCTCGTTCAGCGCACACCAGCGACACAGCCCAGTGCCTGACAGGTCACCATCTCGGTAGCGTGTGACCCGTGACGTCGGCCGAGGTGTTTCCTGCCCATTGGCAGGCCGATGTTGTGCTGCGCGACGGACGACCGGTGTGTCTGCGTCCAGTTATCGAGGCGGATGAACCAGATCTGCAGCGGTTCCACGAACAGCTCAGTGAACAGTCGCTGCACACGCGGTTTTTCTCTGCCAGCGGTGAACTGATCCAAAAAGAGATCAAACGGATGCTTACCGCAGATCAACGCAAGCGAGTCGCGCTGGTCGCTTGGTCTGGTGATGACATCGCCGGGGTCGCTATCTATGACCGAGTGCAGCGGGCGGAGGCAGAGATCGCATTCACCGTGGCGGACGCCCACCAGGGTCGGGGTCTGGGATCTGTGTTGTTGGAGCACTTGTCTGCCATTGCCCGAGAAAACGGTATCCATCGGTTCACCGCAGAAGTGTTGACCGAAAACCGGCGGATGTTGGACACGTTCACCTCCGCCGGTCTGCAATTGAGCGAAGAAATCGAGGAAGGTGTTGCTCGAATCGATTTCGATATCGACCCGACCCATGAGACTCGCCGCATCGCTCGTCGTCGGGAACATCAGGCCGAAGCCCTGAGTGTTCGCCGCATCGTGGATCCAGAGGCCATCGCCATCCTGTGCGACACCATCGCTGTCGACACAATCGCTTGGCGCACGTTGAGCAATGTGTTGGACAGCGGGTTCACCGGTCGAGTCGTGGTGATCACTGATCCCGAAGAACTGGACACTGATTCGATTCCGGTTCCCGTCCACGCCACCTTGGCGCACGCTGATGCACAGTTCGATCTGGTCATCTCGGCGCAAACCCCGGACTCGTTGGAAGCCTCATTGGCCGACTGTGCAGCAGCTGGGGTTCGCGGGATCGTTTTGGTCACCGGCGGGTTTGTCGTTGCGGGGGACTACAGCCGACAGATCGACCTGGTGCATGCCGTTAGGCGGCTGGGCATGCGCCTGATCGGACCGTCTGCGCTGGGATTCGTCAACACCGATCCCAGGCACCTGATCAACGCATCCTTGGCCGAGCCAACTCCCGGTCGAGGACGAGTGGGTGTGTTTGCGCAAACGGCGGCCTACGGCCAAGCCATGCTGCGCGAGGTCGAGCACCGTGGGCTCGGCGTCTCAACCTTCATCTCCGTAGGAAACCGCGCGGATATCTCGGCAAACGACCTGCTGCAGTTTTGGGAAGACGATGACGTGACCTCCCTGGTGTTGCTGCACCTGGAAACCATCGGTAACCCCAGAAAGTTTCTGCGTATTACGCGTCGGCTCGCTCAACGCAAACCAGTGGTTGTAGTGAGAGCGGGACGGTCCAACCAAGCAGTTCCGCTCGGTCATGCGGTTCGTCCCACTGAGCTTCCCGACGATGCGATTACCGCGATGTTCCGTCAGGCCGGAGTTATTCAAGTCGACTCGTTGGCGGAAATGTTCGACCTCGCCGGACTGCTCGCATTCCAACCAACGATTCATGGGAGACGGGTCGCCTTCGTCTCCGATGCGCAGGCGTTGGGTGTCCAGGCCGTTGATCTGGCTCGTGAAGTGGGGCTTGATCCGGTTGAACAGGTACATCTGACCGCAGAAGGTGCAGACGAACAGACCCACACGAGTCTGATCGAATCAGTGCTCGCTGATCCGAGTGTGGATGCTGTGGTGGTGTTGCATGTTCCACCCGTATTCGGGGTGAATGACGAACTTCTGCAGAGTGTTCAACAATGCGCACCGCATGCGACGAAACCGCTGCTGGCCGTCATGTTGGGACACCAGTCGGGGACGTTACCTGGACAAGTTGGTGCCTACGGACTTCCTGGTCATGGCAGTGTCCCGTTGTTTAGTGATGTTCGGGCCAGCCTGAAAGCCCTGGCGTGCGTTGCCGACTACATCGATTGGCGTTCTGCTCCCCGTGGCACTGTTCCGACGTATTCCGACATCGAACCGCAGCGTGGACACCTGGCGGTCCGTGAACCGTTCGAATCACTAACGGCGGAAGAACCAGTCGCCGCACTCAACGATGTTGAGTTGAAAGAACTGTTGGACAGCTTTGGTATCGACTTGTGGGCAACCCGTCGAGTCGAGTCGGAGGAACAGGCCGTCCAGGCGGCCCGTGAACTGGGGTACCCGGTGGTCTTGAAGACGTTGGACCAAGACTTGGTTCACCGGCTAGATCTCGGTGGATTACGCCTGCGGCTAGAGAACGAAGCCGCTTTACGCACCGCGCACATGTCGCTGATTTCTTCACTTCCTCCCGGAGCGAGCAGCGACATTGCCCTTCAACACATGGCACCACCCGGAGTCTCCTGCGTGTTGCGGACGGTGGAAGACCCGTTGTTCGGGCCAGTGGTGTCTTTCCGGATCGGTGGAGTCATTCCAGAATTACTCGCCGACGACGGCTACCGAATCCCACCGTTCACCGATCGCGATGCCAGCGCATTGCTGCGTTCGCCGCGAGCAGCCCAGATGTTCAATGCCATCACCGGTTTAGGGGATCGACGGTGGAGCACGCCGTTCCCGCAATTGCGCGAACTGCTTATCCGGATTGCGCGGATGGCCGACGCCATGCCCGAAGTGCAGCGGGTGGAGCTCAATCCCGTGATCGTGCATGCAAACGGCGTGGCCGTGTTGGGGGCAGCAGGCTGGGTGTCACGACCACAGGTCCGAACCGACTTGGAAGCCCGTCGTTTGTTGTAAGGCATAGACTGATCAGATGGTTGACGTTGCTGCGCCCGGCTCATTGCCCAGTGAACTCGCTGCCGATATTGAACGCACCGGCTATTACCCGGCCCTCGTTTCTGATGCGCTAAAGACGGCGATTGGTACCGAAAAGATCGATGCGTATGCGATCAACCACGAAGCGCTGTTCGAGGCCGACCAGATTCGTCGACACATCACCGTGATGGCGCTGACCGGAACTCGACTAATCGTTGCGCATGTCGACGAACACCCAGCCGAACAGCACCCGGGCCAGCGGACCAGTGCGAGTGCATCCACAGAGGCAGTACGACTTGACCGAGTGGATTCGGTAGTGGTGACCCGTGTGGTGACTGATCCGGCGAACTATCGAGCGGGTACATCGCCAGACGAGAT
>JBDHZU010000015.1:0-25481 GCA_039812085.1 Candidatus Nanopelagicales bacterium
AAGAAAACCCGATCGCAGCCGGTAGTGCCACCGCCACCCTCACACCTGCTCCCCCAGAGCAAATACCGCCCGTCGATGAACTACGCGTCACGACGACCAATGACGACGGCTCGAATTGGCAACCACCAGCCTCCGGCGCTCCGGCAGCGAAGTCTGCGCCTCGACGACCCCGCAAGTTCCGGGTGCTCATCGCGTTCCTGCTGCTCCTCGCGCTCGCCATTGGTACTGGCATCGGCGTTCGGGTGTACACCCAGGCGCAATTGGTCACAGTTCCCAAACTCGTAGGAATGAGTCCAACTGATGCCAATAAACAGCTAGCCGCTGATCAGTTGTCAGTCGATGTGACGGGCAGTGACTTCAGCGACAGCGTCGACAAGGGATTGATCTTGTCATCCAGCGTGTCTGCAGGAGCTAAAGCTCATAAGGGCGACTCCATCGGCGTGATCACTTCGGCTGGTCCAGAGAACGTGCCAGTGCCCAAGGTGGCAGGCAAGTCACTGGCTGCTGCCAAGAAGGCCTTGGCCAAGGTGGGATTGACCGCCACCGTCTCCGAAGACTGGAGTAGTTCGACAGACATCGGTGATGTGATTTCTTCCAGCCCGACAAAGGGCACCAAGACCCGAGTGGGCAGTTCCGTTGAATTGTTGATCTCGAAGGGTCCACCACCGGTCACCGTTCCCGATGTCACCAGCATGGGCAAGGACGCTGCCGTCACCACGTTGCAGAACCTTGGCTTGGTGGTTGAGGTCAAGCCTCGACTCGGCGTCGTGGTGCTGAACCGGGTCTACAGCCAGACCCCATCGGCAGGGACGACCGTCAAGCAAGGAACGACCGTCGTCATCACCTTGGTCTGACGCTGATCAGATAGGTCAAGTCGCCCGCCAAAGAAACTGCAGGACTAGCCGTCCGCCAGCATCTCTGCGACCTGGAAGGCCAGTTCCAGGCTTTGTTCACGGTTGAGGCGCGGATCGCAGGCAGTTTCGTAACGCTCGCCTAGCTGATGTTCCTGCACACCCTCGGTGCCGCCCACGCACTCGGTGACGTCGTCGCCGGTCAGTTCGATGTGCATGCCGCCGGGATGCGTCCCGAGTTCGTGGTGCACCTGGAAGAACCCACGGATCTCATCCAACACGTCGTCGAAGCTGCGGGTTTTGTGACCGGATGACGAACTGCGCGTATTGCCATGCATCGGGTCACTGACCCACACCACCGGATGACCGCTGGCATCCACCTTCTGCACGATGTCCGGCAGCAGTTCACGAATGTTCCCCGCGCCCATACGAGTGATCAGACTGACCCGACCAGGAATGCCGTCTGGATTCAGCTTGTCCAGCAGGGCAATCGCATCATCGGGCGAAGCAGTCGGCCCAAGCTTCACCCCGATGGGGTTATGAATGCGGGACGCGAAATCGACATGAGCCCCATTCAAATCACGTGTGCGCTCACCGACCCACAGGAAATGGCCAGAAACTGAGTACGGGTTGTCGGTACGAGAATCGATTCGTACGAGTGGCTTCTCGTAATCCAGCACGAGCGCCTCATGGGCCGCGTAGAAATCAACTCGGTGGAACTCTTCCGGTTCACTACCGCACGCTGCCATGAAGCGCAGAGCACGGTCGATTTCTCCCGCAAGCTTTTCGTAAGCGCGGCCAGCATCAGAATCGCGGACGAAGTCGCGGTTCCAGGCGTGTACTTGGCGAAGATCGGCGTAGCCACCCTGGGTGAACGCCCGAACCAGATTGATGGCCGCCGCAGACGAGTGGTACGCCGACAGCAGGCGTTCCGGGTTGGGAATACGCCCTTCAGGGTCGAACTCAAGCGTGTTGATGCCATCACCCAAGTAACTGGTGGCCGTCACGCCGTCACGAGTCTCTGTCGGTGAACTACGTGGCTTGAAGTACTGGCCCGCCATTCGTCCGACCTTGATGACCGGCATTTGCGCGCCGTAGGTAAGCACGATGGCCATCTGCAGCACCGTCTTCAACCGGGCACGAATGGAATCGGCTGTGTTAGCGCTGAACGTCTCCGCGCAGTCCCCACCGGTCAAAACAAAGGCATTTCCGGCAGCCACGTTTGCCAGGTGTCCGCGCAACTGATCGCATTCACCGGCAAAGACCAGCGGCGGCGCAATCGCTAATTCGTCCATGACTCGCTGGGCTGCGGCAGCATCCGGCCATTCCGGTTGATGAGCAGCAGGAAGGTCCGGCCACGACACAGCAGCGGAAGCAGACGGAGAGATAGTCACCCCTCAAGGGTAACGAGCGAACCAGACTCCATGCGTTGGCGGTGGAACCAGCGAGCGGCACAGCTCACGCTGTTGGGGCTACTGGGTCAGCAGTCTGTTCGTTTTGCCGCTCAATCTCAGCAAAGAATTCACGCTCAGCATCACGCCGTGGGTACTTCCACGCCACCAAGGCAAAAGACGCCACGATCAGAACCACTGCCACCAAGTAGGCGGCAGATTTTCCATTCGTAAAGGCCACATCGGCAGCATGCACAATCTCGTTCGCAGGAGTTTGGGGGAAGTGTTCGGCTACTTCTTGCGCCCCTTGATAAGACGCTGCCATCTGCTGCGCAGCTTGGTCACCAAGTTCCTGTTGCTGCGCAGGAGTAGCCGCGTGAATAAGTCCAGTGATCCTGTCGGCATAAACAATCGCCAGAATCGTGCCCATCACTGACTGCATCACCGCACCGCCGAAGTCTCGGCTCAGATCGGTGAACGCTGACCCCATACCTGCACGAGATACCGGCAACGATGCCATCAGCGAATGTGCGGCGGGAGTTGCTGCCAACCCCACACCCGTGCCCACCAAGGCGTAGCTGAGCAGCACAACACCGATGGCAGCGCCTGTTCGCCAGGTGGCGATCATGACCACGAAACCGCACAAGACCACGGTGAAGCCAATGAGTAGAGCCGTCCGAGAACCTCTTTGGGCCACTATTCGTCCGGCAACGGGTGCAGTCAGAACCAGCATGACGGCCAAGGGCAGCGTGCATAACGCAGCCGTCAAGGTGTCGTATCGCAGCACGTTCTGAGTGAACTGCTGCCCCAGATACATGGCACCCATCAGGCAGCCAAAAGTCACCGTTCCGGCCACAGCCGCTACCCAGAAGCTCGGTACTGAACCAGCTTGGAAATCCACCAACGGAACAGACGCTCGACGTTGCCGAACGACGAACAGACCAAAACACACAATCGCGATCACAAAACAGGTGATCAACGTCGGCGACAACCCGTTGGGTAACCAGTCCAACCCCAGGATCAACGACGCCACCATCACCACTGACAGCACACCGCCAATGTGATCGACGGGGCCGTTGTTGTCCCCAGAATCACTTGGCACGTAGACCCATGCCAAGAGAAAGACCAATACCGCCAGCGGCGCACCGAACAGGAACACCGAACCCCACCAGAAGCGCTCAAGCAGCAGGCCACCGATGACGCCACCCAACGCAGCCGCTCCACCACCAATACCCGACCACAGGGCAATCGCCTTGGTCTGGGCTGCACCGCGCCACATCGCGGAAATCAAAGACAACGTGGTGGGAAACATCAGACCTGCCGCGATCCCGGCGATGAAACGAGCCAGGATCAGAAACGTGACGTTCGGAGCCCATGCCGAGGCCAACGCGGCCGGAACACTCAGCGCGGCACCTGCCAGCAGCAGCTTCTTTCTGCCGTACCGGTCACCGATGGCACCGAAGTACAACACCGAAGCAGCCAAACCCATCGTGAAGGTCGCTGCCACCATCGTCTGCTGAACTTGGGTGGCACCCAGATCACGACCAATATCTGGAATCGCGACGTTTCCGATACTGAGGTTGATATTCGCGACGAACGCACCCAAAATCAGGGTCGTCAAAATGATTCCCGCACGAGGTGGAACCAGTGACTGAGTCTGCGACGCAGAAGCGTCTACGGCGCTCATGACTGAGTAGCCTGACCAATTTCACTGAGCAATTCGGTGAACCACGGCAGCGAAGTATCGAACGGTTTTCCTCCGCGAATGCGTGGGAACTCAATCGACCTCAATACGCCACCGTTGTCTTCGTCATGACCGACGACTCCGCCTTCTCCCTTCAGCGCAGCATCAACGGCCAAGTCCGTGCAGGACTGGATCAAGCGCAGGTCTTGGGTATTAGCCGGAGCAGACCGCGAGAAGTAGCCACTCTTGAACACCTGGGTTTTCTCCGCCCCAAGCATTTGGGCGAACTGGTTACCGAACCACTGACCGGGATTGATCTTGTCCAGCTTCACGTGCCCGAACGCGTCTCGGGGAACGTCCTGGCCACTGGCTTGCAGTTCCTCCACGATTGCTTCCACACCCGCACCTTCCGATAAGAAGATATTGACGTTGCCGAGTTCGTCCATCACAGTCCGCAGGCGATCAGCTTCTGCTTCCAGATCAATCGCCATTTCTGGCACGTAGACAGCGTGAATGTCCCAGCTAGCGCGAGCATCATCCACCGGTGCTGAATCCAGCCACTTCCGGTATTCCACTGCAGTTGCTCCGGTCAACCAACCGCAGCCTCGTCCCATCACTTCATGGATGATCAGTGACCGCGGATTGGCGCTGTGCTCACCGATGACGTTCCGGGCAAAGATCGCTCCTTGTTCAGCCGCCGTCCACGCCCCCAACGATTGAGCAATCGGGAACACGTCGTTATCAATCGTCTTGGGCAGACCGACCACGGTGAGCTCGTACCCATGGTCATGTAGATAAGCAGCTAGGTCGGCTGCCGTGGTGTTGGTGTCGTCGCCGCCGATCGTGTGCAGCACGTCCACGCCGTCCGACTTCAGTCGATCAGCAGCCACCTTGAGCGGATCTTCACCCTCCTGGACAAGACCACGCTTCACGCAATCTTCGACGTTGGTCAGCTTCACCCGGCTATTGCCAATAGGGCTACCGCCCAGCGAATGCAGATGATCGGCATTCGCCCGCCACTGATCGTCAATGTCAATGCTCTGACCACGCAGCAGACCGTCATAGCCATTGCGATAGGCGATGAGTTCAATACTTGGGTCAAGGTCGGTGTACCGAGTGATCAGCCCGCCCACTGCGGAGGACAAACATGGAGCCAAACCACCGGCGGTCAGCATGGCGACTTTTTTGACGGTCATGGCTCGGAGCATAGGGAGCACTCCCACGTGATCGCGGGATGGTTCTTCTGGCGTGTCACCCGCTCGTAGCTGCACACCCTGCGTAAGACGATCAAGCCCACTAGGGTCGTGGGTCATGACGATCCTTGCCATCGACGCCGGTACAACTGGAATGACCGCACTGCTGGTTACCGAAGACGCGAAGGTGGTGGCACGCGGGTATAGCGAGTTTCCCCAACACTTCCCTGCCGACGGTTGGGTCGAGCACGACCCGGACGAAATCTGGGAAGCGACCCTGACGTGTACCCAGCAGGTGTTGGAGTCCGATGCCATTGACGAGTACGGCGCACCGACCTGTCTGGGCATCACGAATCAACGCGAAACCATCGTGTTGTGGGACAAGGAGACGTTGGCCAAGGCGCGTATGGCCATCGTGTGGCAGGACCGCCGCACAGCCGGCTACTGCGACCAACTCAAGGCGGACGGCAAGGAAGACCTGGTGCGGGAACAAACCGGACTGCGCCTTGACCCCTACTTCTCCGGATCAAAACTGGCCTGGATCGCCAAACAAGAGCCTGAGGTCTGGGCCGGAGTCGAGAGCGGCAAAACCGTCGTCGGCACAGTCGACTCGTATCTCATCGCACGCATGTCAGGCGGTGCTGCCCATGTCACCGACGGTTCCAACGCCTCCCGCACCCTGCTGTTCGACATCACCACTGGTGAGTGGAGCCCGCAGATGTGCGAACTGTTCAACGTCCCGATGAAGGCGCTGCCTGAAGTCGTTGCCAGCTACGGCATCTGCGCACAAACGGACCCAGCCTCCTACTTGGATCTGGACATCCCGATCTCCGGTATCGCCGGAGATCAGCAGTCCGCACTGTTCGGCCAGGCATGCTTCCAGCCTGGTTCCAGCAAGTGCACCTACGGGACTGGCTCGTTCGTGCTGGTCAACACTGGCGACAAGATCGTTCGCTCCGACGCTGGCCTGCTATCCACCGTGGCGTGGAAGCACCCCGACGGCACTTTGACCTACGCACTGGAAGGCGCCATCTTCGTGACCGGTGCAGCTGTTCAGTGGCTGCGCGACGGTCTTCACATCATCGACAATGCAGCAGAAACTGAGGAGATCGCCAATAGCGTTCCTAACTCGGCCGGAGTCGTCTTTGTCCCTGCTCTGACTGGACTCGGCGCTCCCGACTGGGACCCGAACGCTCGTGGTGCCATCTTCGGGCTCACCCGTGGTGCGACAGATGCCCACGTGGTTCGAGCAACACTGGAATCCATCGCCTACCAAGTGCGCGACGTTATCGACGTCATGGTGGTCGAGGCCCGGGTCGACCTGCCACGACTGACTGTCGATGGTGGTGCCGCGGCAAACAACCTGCTGTGCCAACTCCAGGCTGACCAGATCCAAGTTCCCGTCGCCCGCAGCGAAGTGTTGGAAGCCACCGGAATGGGTGCTGCATTCCTCGCAGGACTTGGGGCAGGTGTGTGGTCCAGTCAAGACGAACTTGCCGAAACATGGCGCTCGGATGCCACCTTCGAACCCGGTCAGTCCGACGAGAAGGGCCATCGCCGTTGGCGAGTTGCGGTCGAACGGACCAAGGGCTGGGCAACTGCCGTCAACAACTGACGGCAGCAGAGCTGTTAGTCGTAGATCGGACGATCAGGCAGAACCTCACAGGTCCAGCCCGTCTGACGTTCACCGTCGATAAGCACTCCCACGACGATCCAGTCTTGTGGGGTCCACTCGAAGATGGCGTTCTGACCGTGTTCAGCAGCCAACTTCACCACCTGTGCGCGATCGGCACCGAACACGATGATCGACTCTTCTGACCAGTCATCGCTGCGCCCGTAGCCAATGGCAGGAGCAGATTCGAAGCCCAATTCCTGTAGCTGGCGACGTAGCTCGGTGTTACGCGTCCGGTTGACCTCGTCGTCAAGCTGCTCACTGCCGGGATTCCACGCGGTGATGATGTGAGCAATCTCGATCTGACGATCGAAAGCCGGTGGCATCAACGGCCAGCGCGAATCCGGATTTTCTGCTGGTTCGACTGACCAGCATTGGCTTTCGTAATCGACGAACTCAACGCGAGTATCGAGGTACTGCTCCCACAGCAGATGCGTCGACATCGTTATGCCGCCGCGGGGGTGGGAGTGGTCGACTTGCCGTCGGCAATGAGTTTCTTCGCGGAGTTGGCGTACATGTCCGAGTACTCCTGGCCGGATAGCTGCATGATCTCGTACATGATCTCGTCGGTCATCGACCGCAAAACGAATCGATCGTTTTCCATTCCTTCGTAGCGGGAGAAATCCAATGGCTCACCGAAGTCGATGGAGATCTTCTTAATCCGTGGGATGCGAGTTCCGGCAGGCTGAACTTCCCGTGAGCCCGTCACTGCGACGGGGACGACGACTGCGCCAGCTTCCAGGGCCATACGCGCCACACCTGTCCGACCGCGATACAGCTTGCCGTCTGGGCTACGTGTGCCTTCCGGGTAAATACCCAACAATTCGCCCCGAGAGAGAACGGAGACACCCGTGCGCAAGGCCGCCTCGGAAGCACTTCCGCCGTCCCGGTTAATCGGAACTTGCCCCACGCCACTGAAGAACATCCGCATGAAGAAGCCCTTGATGCCCGGCGTAATGAAGTATTCGTCCTTGGCTAGGTAGGTGATGTGCCGCTTCACCATCAGCGGCACAAAGATTGAGTCCATAAACGAGTTGTGGTTGACCGCGATGATGGCCGGACCCGAATCGGGGACGTTGGCTTGACCGGTGACCTTTGGTCGATAGAGCAGGCGCAGCAACGGGCCCAGCAGGATGTGCTTGAGCGTCCAGTACAGCACCCTGTTGCCCCTTCCTGAATGTCGCTTACGTCCCCCGAACCGCCAGGCAGCACTAGTCGACCAGAAGGTCGTATGCCAACACGAGGCGGGATGGATCGGGTTCACCCTATGGCCTGACTACCGGTGGCGGCAATGGAGTCCGGGAAGATCTCGGTCTCGATCGGGGTGTATGGCAGCTCTTGACCCCCGCTCGTGCGACCCTTAGACAGTTCGTGCACGCATCACTCGGAGGAATCGGCATGCCACTGCTGCCAGACGCAGAACCATTCAGCCAGGACGGATCGAAAGTTGGAATCCTCGTCCTGCACGGATTCACCGGCCAGCCGAAGTCGGTCAAGGATTGGGCGATCTACCTCGCCGACGCGGGATACACCGTTCGGTGCCCCCGCCTTCCTGGACATGGCACCTCCTGGCAAGACATGAACAACACCACCTGGCAGGACTGGTACGACGAGGCTGAGCGCAATTTCCGGGAACTCGCCGAGACCTGCGACCAAGTCTTCGTCATGGGCTTGAGCATGGGCGGATCACTCACCCTGCGTTTAGCCGAAGAGAAGGGCGATGCCATTTCCGGCATCGTGCTGGTCAACGCAGCCGTCCACAGCGAACGCCCCGACCGATTCGCCCTGCCCGTCCTACGACTGGTCGTTCCCGCGTTCCCCGGCATCACCAACGACATCAAGAAGCCCGATACCGACGAGGGCGGCTACTCGAAGATTCCGTTGAAAGCCGCCTACTCCCTCACCCAGCTGTGGGGCCGCGTCAAGAGTGACATCGCCAAGATTGACCAGCCAGTGCTGCTATTCCGCAGTGCGGACGACCACGTCGTTGAACCCAGCAATGCTGCTTGGATTCTGGCGAACGTCTCCAGCACCGACGTTGAAGAAGTCGTGCTGGAAGAGAGCTACCACGTCGCCACCATGGACAACGATGCGCCAACGATCTTTGCGGGCAGCTTGGCATTCGTTGAGCGATTGACCGCTTAACCATGCACGACAACGAATCCGGCGAACATTTCGTCGCCCCTGACCCGGGACCGATCGCGATTGACGATCCGATCCGGGCAGCCGCTCTGGCAGGGGTGATCGGCGCTCCCATTCTGTTCGTACTGATCGGAATGTTGCTGGGATTCGCCCCATTGGTTATCGGCACGTTATGCGTACTGGTGTTTTGCGTCAGCTTCATCACGCTGGTGGTTCGGGCTAAGGATCGTCTTCCTGTCGATGAAGGCTGGGACGACGGCGCGGTGCTCTGACGCACGGACATCACCATGCCTCGAATCGGTTCTCTGGCGCTAGCGTTTCTACTGGCAACGGGGATGACCGCATGTGACTCGCAGGCATCCTCATCGCCAACGACCAGCCCTACCTCCCAGGCATTGCCCATCGAGGCCCACACCACGATCGACGATCAGACCTTCCAGCTAGAAGTCGCTCGGACCACTGAGCAACTTGATACCGGACTGATGGGTCGAACCTCACTGCCTGCCAATCAGGGAATGTTGTTTGTTATCTCCCCCGAACGAGCAATGACCTTCTGGATGAAGAACACCGATCTGGGGCTGGACATCATCTTCCTGCGCAACGGCATCGTCACAGACATCGTGCATAACGCCGCACCCTGCCAACAGGCCCATTGCCCGACTTACTCATCACCAGGCCCGGTCGATCAGGTGATTGAACTCAACGCCGGCCAGGCCAAGTCGCATGGGCTTGCCGTCGGAGACTCACTTCCGGTGACGGTCACTTCGCCTCACCCAAGCTAGTAGCGGGCGAGGTCGGCCGCACCGATCAGACCTGCGTCATTACCGAGGCTCGCCAACTTCACGGCTGGAAGCGAACGACGATCCGCGCTGGAAAGTGAATCCAGGAATGCTCGGCGAGTCGCACCCAAGAGCAAATCGCCAGCTTCACTGACACCACCACCGATAACGAATGCGGTGGGGTCCAGCGTGGTCGCTAGATCGGCCATTCCCAGGCCCAGCCAACGTGCCAACGAATCGAATGCGGCTAAGGCAACGGGATCGCCTTCCCGGGCAGCTTCCGTAATGTGCTTACCTTCCACACCTTCTGGGGTTCCGTCGCCCAGGGCAAGCAAGACATCAGCTTCGGTACGACGGTCAGCAGCAAGTTGTCGGGTCTCACGAACAAGTGCGTTTCCGCTGGCGTACTGCTCCCAGCAGCCTCGGTTGCCGCAGCCGCAAGGGCGCCCACCCGGAGCAACGTTGAGGTGTCCGATCTCAGCAGCCACTCCGTGTGCCCCGCGATACAGCTTGCCGTTGAAAATCAAGCCACCGCCGATGCCGGTACCGACCGTCACACAGATGATGTCGGCATCCTCATCGAACTGACCGCCAAACCGGTATTCGCCCCAGGCAGCAGCGTTGGCGTCGTTCTCGACAATGACCGGAATGCCCACTCCGGCCTCAATGGTCTTCTTGAGGGGCTCATCCACCCAACCGAGGTTTGGTGCGGTCAAGACTCGTGAGCGCTTCGCGTCGACAAATCCAGCCGCACCGATGCCGACTGCAGCAATGTCATGGTCACGACGAAATTCCCTGACGAGTTCGATGACAGCTTTCTCGACTCCTGCCGCACTACGGGAAGGCGTTACTCGCCGTTCCTTGCGCAGGATCGAACCGGTTTCGTCTACGACCCCACCGGCAATCTTCGTTCCGCCGATGTCGATTCCCACGGTGAGCACCATGTGGATCACGTTAGCTAGCAGTCATGTCGGTGGCATATCGATAGCCACCTGAACGCCACTAGGCAAGATCAATAGGGACGTCAGCAAATGTGTCGGCTGGTCTGGCCGCTTCGCTCGTCCGTGGCCGACGATCTGCAGCCGTCGTGGCCAGGGATTCCATCGCCGTCCGCAATGAGGCCGTGATAGCGGATAGGGCTTCGGCGGCGCCCCTGGCAAGTTCTGGACTCACGACCTGTAAAGCGTCAACGCCCTGACAAACCGGACACCATTCACAGGTACTGGAGTGTTCGGCAGTTGAATCAGCGGATTCTTGCTGGGATTCCCGCAGCCAGCGTGCAGCAGCATCAATCGTCGAGGTGTCCATCCCGTGCGTCACGGTTGGCCGGTCGATCGTGCTGGTCGTCACGCTGATGTCAGCAGAATCCGGATCAACCACAGCAACAGACGACTGTTCGTCGAAGAATCGTTCAGCAGCCTGGCGGACGTTCGTCCCGGTGGTGTCCACGATCCCGCGTAATGCAGTGGATAGTCCTGACCGGTCTGCCCAGTCTGTGACCGCCGCAGCCAAACGAATTGCCTCTTGAGCGGCAGCGGCGAATGCCTCATCTCGAGCGGCATCGGGGTCGACAGGACGCTCCGGCTCTTGGTACCACCAAGGCTGGTCGTTACCTGCGGTCATCGCGTCCTGCCATCCACACAGACGTTATGGGTTAACTGACAGTGTGCCTGACGACAGCCGACTCGTCACGCATCACTGGTCTGTTCGACGTTTATGCGTGTCCATCGGAGTTCCACGACTGACGAATCCGTGCTCGGGATTTGGCGTGAATTCCACGACGAGATCACCGTGATCGACCTTGGCAGACGTGATGTTGGACCGTTCCAGCACGGCAGGTAAACCAAAGACCTTTCGATGCCCATCAACCTCAATCGCCATCTCACGGCTACGCCTGGAGACCGATAGGGGTGCGTGTTCCGACAGTTCCAGCGGAAGCACCCATCGCAGATCAGCCCCTAGGCGCGTGACAGTGGGCGCGACCGGATCACTGTCCAGTTCGGCCAAGATGGTGCCAAAATCTGGGGCGTGCTCACTGCTGGTTAGTTCTCGAACGTTCCAGCCATGCAATCGCAGGGAAGCAGCAGCATGCGCCGATGGCGGTTCGGTTGCCGATGCAACATGCAGGTGGGTGGCATGAGCCAAATTTCGCTGCAGTTCCGCCAGGTTGTGCAATCCGGCGACATCACCAGACTCCCCGGATGTCGCACACACCCATCGGGCAGCTTCCAGATCGTCCAACAGAGCAACAGTGGCATCCATACTCGGAAGCACCACAACGACTCGACTGGCCTGACTTCCGAGCACTGTGAACGACGAGGTTCGCTCAGCGAGATCCACCAGGGCACCCAGGTGAACCGGCGGGCCAGCGGCCAGCACACCAGTCACATGTTCCGCACTCGTGGCCGCGTCCAACCAAATTCGAGTGAGCTCGATGCTGGCGGGATGAGGCAACACCGCATTGACCGATAGACGGGTATCGGCGGTCTCGACCAGTTCACCGACCGAAGGAATCCCCATGGCTGTTGCCAGCCAGACAGGATTGGTGCAGGTCACCAAAAGAGTCGGAAGTTTCTCGGCAGACTCGCGTGCCAGTTCGACAGCTGCTGCTGCAGTTCGAACCGGGTCAGCGCCACCGACCGTGATGAGACCTGCCACGGACCCGATTCTTACAGGCTTTCGACGCGCTTCTTCAGCCCGTCCAGTGCCGCCTTGACGATCTGCTTCTCGGCCTTGCGCTTGATCATGCCGATCATCGGCACGTTCAGTTCAATTTCGAGGTTGTAGACCACGTCGGTCGTGCCGTCGCCGTTGTCCGTCAAGTCGTAGGAACCGTTGTTGACCTTCAGTGCCGTAGCGGTGTCCAGAGTCCAGCTCACCGATTCCGAGCCATTCCACTCGTAATCCAAGACGTACTCGTCCTTGATCGGCCCAGCCACGATGTTCATGCTGGCGCGCGCCGGACGTCCGTCGTCGCCTTCTTCCAGCACCTCGACTGCTGTGATGCCTTCACTCCAGTCCGGGTATGCCTCAAGGTCGGCAATTACGTCCATGACCTGATCAGGAGTTGCCGTGATCGTCACCGAGCCGTTTGTCTTGTCAGCCATGCCAGTCCGTCCCTGTTCGTGATTCGTCGAGCGTGATCATTCGAGCCAGAAGGCAGGCTATCGGGATTACAGGTCGATACGCAGCGGACGACGACGCGCCCGGAAGTGTCCGACATTGATGCACTCGGTGAATCCGATGCGCGCACGCTGTGCCAGTGGCTGATGAACGTGGCCGAAGAAGTGGTAGCGAGGCCGATTGGCCAGCAGATAAGCGTTGATCGCGGCACTGGCCACCTCAAATCGGTGAGCAACCACATCGAACTGCAGGAGCGGATGCTGTGGGGGCAAGTGCGTACACAGCACATCGACGGGTGGAAGAGATTCGACCATTTGGGCGTACTCGCCCGGGTCGCGTTCATTTGGCGTCCGGTACGGCGAGAACACCCCTCCCCCGACAAACCCGAAACGCACGCCATCGATTTCTACAACCTGACCGTCTACTAGCCGGTGGGAGGAATCCGCATAAGCCATCAATACGTGCGGGACATCAACGTTTCCTGGAATCACATATGTGCCGCCGGGAAGGTTGGCGAAAGCCTCCCGATATTGCCGTTCAACAATCTGCCCATAGGCCGCAGCCCGATCTTCCCCTGGGTGCGCAGCGGCCACTCGTTGCCATTCCCGGGCACTGAGTTCACGGGCCTCGTCGAACTTCTTCGCCAAACGCAGCGCCACGTATTCGCGGGCGACCGATTCACCGAACACTTCAGCGAATGCCCCTTGGGACGGATCTTCGTAGTCGATGAATAGCAGGAAGTCGCCGAGGCAGATCGTCACGTCCGCATCGGTCTCGATTCCCGGCAAACTGTCGAACGCACCATGCACGTCACTGACCAGACTGAGTCGCATTCGCCGCGTCCTACTGCGCCGTCACATTGACAGCTTCGGCCGGATCGCTAGCAACTGGTGGACTCCCCACCGGTCGATCTCGCTCCAGTTCGTCTTTCAATGCCCAGACTTCTTGCTTCCAACTCAGCGCACGCTGCGTACGGATCCGATCGGCTCGTCGTCGCCCTGCCAAGTCTTGCGATAGTGGTTGCGGCGTACGGCCATCTGACGACGGGTCTGCGCGCAGGTAGTAATGCACGATGGTTCCGTCCGAGAACTCCTCCAGCCAGATCTCCATGCTGCCGACCAACGATCCAGTAACCGACCACCGGACACCCTGCAGCCCACGATCCATAAAGACGGTCAATTCCAGATCGGCAAACCAACCCGACAACCGTGCCGGGTCATCAATCACCGAACGAAACTGCGCAGGGGAAACTGCGACGAATGCTTCGTCAACAATGTCGATACTGGCCATCAACAGAGCATACGAACTGACCCGTCGTCAGTACGACGAGCAGGTAGTCAGCTTCCGTAAGTGGGGATCTGTCGAAGACGTTCGAAAGCGGGTGCATATTCAGCGGCCGAAGCATCCGAATCGCGCAGCTTCACAATCTCTGTCCACACGTCACTTGCCAACAACTCGTCGGGGTTAACCGCAATAGCGCGTGACGTGATGTCGTCAGGCACCTTCTGCGGGTCAGGTGAGAGGAGGTATTCCTCCACCAACGGATATGCATCGAACAACGCTCGGGTGCCCGGGTTGCACTTAGCGACGAGCACGGTCCCCGTGGGAGCAGTATTGATCGGGATGACGACAAGATCAGAACGATGGTCACGCAAGACCTCATAGACCTTGTAGACGTCTCCAGCCCACGCCATCGTGCGTCGGACGCGGAATGCCTCCAGATCATTTCTCGGCAACATGTCATCGAACACGACAACTCCACCGAAAGACATGTACTGCTCAAGATTCATGAAATCCCGCAGTGTGAAGTCAGAAAGGTGCATTCCATCAAGGAACGCAAGATCAATGCCTACCCCCTCAAAATGTTCCATCGGATCATCGAGAGCGAAGAAGTCATCACTGGTTTCGATATACGTCCGAACATCACAATGCAACGGACTAGTTATCTGATACGCGGGATCCACGCCAACACTTCGGGTGTTCGACAACGTCAAGCTGCCGCCGGAATTAACTCCGATTTCGAAATAAGTTCGTGGCTGCAGAACCTCGTGCAACGCAGCCAAGAGCTGATGACGACTCATCGGGGACTCTGGGTATTCCACAATTGGGTCAGGACTGGCCCACTGCAAGCCCTTCCGAGCCCTGTTCTGAGTCGTCAGGCTCCCAATATCGGTTTCCCCTAGCTGCTCAATGAGCTGCTGCCGCTTCTCTTCAGGGCTCAACTTTGGTGCAGGTTCCGCTTTAGCCGCTTGTGCTCGTTTGGTCCGTGACTCAACATCGAGAGCTTTGATCACTGCCTTACGAGCTCGGCGGTCAACCGAACGCACTTTCTTGGTGGTCTCTTCCCCGAGAACGGAATTCATTGTTTGCGTGACGGAGCCACGAATGGTCATTTGATCACCTAAATAAACCTTGTATGAGGACTACTTGTATGAGGACTTGTATGAGAACGATTTGATCACCGTAGATGGAAAACTGCCCGATGAGGCGCTTTGGGAGTGAATTGGTGGTGAAACTCTGATCGACGCGACACGATGTGGCCATGCCACACCACGCCCATGAGGCGGCAATGACGAACACCGGGCTCATTGCAATGAGCAACGAACTCATTCGTCGGGGTCTGGCACACGTCATTGACGAGTCAACGGAATTGCAGTTGATCGCTCAAGCCTCAAGCATCGAGGAAACGAGCCGCATCCTGACCGAAGGTCCACCAGCCGTGATCGTGTTGGGCGACCAGCTACCAGACGGCCCGGGCATTCCTGCCTGCCAGGCAATCCGAAATGAGTTCCCCCAGCTAGGGATCGTGCTGCTGAGTTTTGGCCCACCGGGCAATCAGCTACTGGCCGCGATGGCAGCCGGCGTTAGCGCCTTGGTCACAACAGATGACTCGGCCGAACAACTCGTAGAAGCGATGACCCACGCTGCCCGATTCCCGACAGACTTCATGGCTGCTGGCCTCGCTGAGGCAATCCGAGATCGAACCGAACCCGCTGGACCACACCTTTCGCCACGGGAATCGGAAGTCCTGCAACTGCTTGCCGATGGTTTGGCGATCACTCAGATCTCGAATGACCTCTACATCAGCGAATCCACCACCAAAACCCACATCGCTCGGCTCTACGACAAACTCGGAGTCAACAATCGGGCACAGGCACTCATGACGGCCGTCCGGTATGGGCTGGTCACGATCGGGAACGACCCCCTGGAACGTGAATTCACTAGCGAATAACCCGCAAAATGCGACTGCGATACTGACGAAGCAACTGGACGAACCGTGGTACTCACCTGAATGCCAGGTGAGCTTCCGTTCAGATTGGGTACAACGTAACTACCAAGGTCTGAGCACTGCGTAGATTCGTGGTAGTTCTAACCACTGAGATCAGCCCGAACGAGGAGCACACGTGAGCGTCATCGAACGCAGCACCGACTGGTGGCGCTCAGAGCGTTCGACGCCCTGGCGTGCTCAGCGCGGTGTGACCACGATGTACGTCATCACCCGCCTTGCGCTGTTCTTGATTCCGCTCGGACTGATCCCGTACTACCAAGGCACCTTGATTCCCAACGACATCGTGCTGTACGACGCTTGGGCACAGGTCATCAATAGCGGCCACTACCCCATCAACGACCCCATGTGGCAATACCCGCCACTGGCTGGTTTCGTCTTCTTACTCGGGGTGAATCTGGCTCCCAGCCCCATCGTGGGCTTCATGCTGTTGGCCTTGATCGCTGATGCCGTCATGTTCTGGATGTTCCTCCGTCGCGGCAAAGCCACTGGCGACTACACCGCCGCTTGGACGTACGTCATCGCCGCAGCCGCAATCGGCCCGGTGTTCCTCACCCGTTTCGATATCTTCCCGACCTTGTTCGCAGTGGCTGCACTGCTCATGCTGAACAAGCCCATTCGCAGCGGCATGATGCTCGGCATCGGCGCACTGCTGAAGGTGTGGCCCGCTTTTCTTATCGTCGCCCATCCACGTCGTTCGCTAGGCAAGGTTGCGGCGGGAATGGCAGCGGTCGGAATCGCCGGAATGATGATGCTGTCCCTGTGGGGTCCGAATTTCCTGTCCTTCTTGAAGGAGCAGGGAGACCGTGGACTACAGGTGGAATCAGCAGGTGGAATCTTCTACATCATCGGTGGCTTCCTCGGCGTACACCTCGACACCATCTTCCGTTACGGATCGATGGAGATCGACGCTGCCGGAGCCGGAATTATCGCCAGCATCGTGACCTTGGCGGGATTCGTCGCCATGGGGGTTATCGCCTACTGGCGACTACGTGGACGACTCGAACGAGTGCCCGGTGCAGACATCGCCCTGACCATCGTGCTCATCAGCATTGCCAGCAGCCGGGTGTTCTCTCCCCAGTACATGGTGTGGGTTGCCGGACTAGCCGCAGTCGTCATGCTCAACCGCAACACTTTGATGAAACCAGTCGTCTGGCTGATGCTTCCTGTTGCTCTTGCCGGTCAGTTCGTCTACCCCTTTGCCTACGGCAACATGATTACTGGTGGCTGGTATGGCGTCCTCGCACAGACCATTCGGATCGGTGCGCTCATGGTGGGCACTATCTGGGCCTTCGTCATCATCCAGCGTCAAGCTCGCGCTACGACTGAGACCGAGGATCACCTGCATCTGGATCGTGACCGTCCAGCAGTTGACGAAGTCGATCTGCGACCCACGGCCATCGCCACTGCGACTCAACCCATCCTCGACCGGCTGCGCCCAACTGTGAAGCAAGCGTCCGATCGTTGAGCAGACGCACGATCGGTTGAGCCACCTGTTCCAGTGAAGTGCCGTCTACGACGAACCCAGTCTTACCATCCAGCACCGCGTCTGGCGCTCCACCGGAGTTTCCGGCGACAACAGGCAATCCCGTTGCACTTGCTTCCAAGTACACGATCCCGAGGCCTTCAACATCCCACCCTCGGTTGCGGGTTCGGCACGGCATGGCGAACACGTCTCCGGCGGCATAGTGGGCAGGAAGTAGTTCGTAAGGAACTCCACCTGTGATGACCACATCACGAGTAAGTCCAGCTGCCGTCACCATGTCTTGCAGACGTTGTCGATATGGGCCTCCCCCGACGATGAGCAGCGCTGCATCGGGTACGTCCTTTTGGATCAGGGGCATTGCTTCGATCAAGGTGTCCTGACCTTTGCGTGGCATGAGCCGTGAGACGCAGACAATAACGGGACGATCTGCCAAACCAAGATCTGATCGGACAGCGAGCCCATCACTGACGTTGCGAGGTGAGAACACCTCGTCATCTACACCGGGGACGAGTCGTCGCATCCGTGCCGCTGCTTCTGGCGTTAATGCCTTGGAGATTCGGTTCCGGGTGTACTCACCGAGGTACGTGATGGTGTCGGTGTGCTGCCCGATACGTCGCATGACGCGCTTAGCACCAGGGGTCACCGCCCATGCCGCCTCATGTCCGTGTGTGATGCCCACCTGACGTTCGATACCCGCTTTGGCCATTGCCGGGCTGAGCAAACCGAGTGGGGCAGTCGCGCCATACAACACCCGGTTGCAATCGAACTCTCGCACGAGTTCCTTAGCCCGTCGCTTGACCATTGGTTCAGGCAACATCAGCGAAGTCCGATGCCGGATAACAGGGAACTTCTGTTTGGCATCAAATGCCGCATCGCCACGCCACTTGGGGGCGTAGACCACGATCGATCCTTCCGGCTGGCGTTCCACCAAGCCGTGGACGAACGACTGAATACCGCCGGCACGAGGAGGAAAGTCATTCGTAATGACAAGGGTTCGGTCGGTCACCCGGCCATCCTGCCGGAATCACTGCCCTGGGGTCTTATTAGCCGCAGTGGAGGAACCAGACCAGAATCGGCCAGCACCGCAATTGCGTCCTGTTCGACCGTTTCGAGTTCGCCAGTTCCCGGTGGCCCGAGCAAAACAGAAACAACGCAGTCTTGGCACGCCGCAGGCGCTGCCTGGCAGGTGTCGCAGTCGATGAGCATGAGTAACCTCCATCCGCTTCCGTCGTCGTAACGGAAGTGAGCAGGACGTTAGCCAGCAGCTCCGACAATGCCTCTGGCGATGAGGTCATCGATCTCGTCATCGGTCAATCCCGCTGACGTCAATACCTCACGATCATGTTCCCCCAGAGTCGGGGCAACGAGGTCTTCGTCATCAGTGACCTGCCAAGGAACCGCTGCCACAACAGGTACTTGTCGACCATCGCGGAATCGAGCAGTGGTGACGACCTTGCGTTCGACGAAGTTGGCATCCACCAGCATCTCTGCCACGTTCAACACCGGGGTGACACAGGTGTCTTGATCGAAGAGCAGCTGTACCCATTCATCCCGAGTCCGGGTGATAAAGATGTCGGCCAAGGTCCGCGCGAGGGTGTCCTGCTCCTGCAGGTTGTACTGCTGGCTGGCCAGCTCAGGGCGGTCCATCAACTCAACCATGCGGGTAAAGAACTTTGGTTCCAGCCCACCGACCGTGACGTAATGACCGTCCGCGCATTCATACATTCGATAGCTGGCCAATGCCCCGGTCAGCATGTTGGGTTTCGCTGGAGACTGCCCGTAAGCAACGAACTCTGATACCTGCAACGGGAGCATTGTTGCCGCGCTATCGGCCATCGCCACGTCTGCTCGTTGGAATTCGCCAGTCTGTGCAACCGCACGTAAACCGCTAAGCACAGCGATCACCCCATGCAGACCGGCGGCAGTGTCCGCTGTCTGCACACCAGGCATGACCGGGCCACCACCAGAGTCGTCAATCTGGCTAAGCACACCAGCAATGCCTTCACTGTTGAGGTCATGAGCGGGCAGAGCCGCATTCGGTCCGGTGTGTCCGTACGCCGTGATGGAGACGTGGACCAGCGCCGGATTGGCGGCATGTAGCTGATCAGCACCTAACCCCAACCGATCGAGCACCCCGGGACGGAAGGAATCCACCAATACGTCTGCTTCTGCGATAAGCCGCAGGAGTGCAGCGGTTCCATCCGGTTGCTTGAGATCGATCGCCAGCGATTGCTTGCCACGGTTCAAGACGACATGTCCGCCAGATTCCGTTGCGCCTTCAGTAAGTGCCGCGGCACGGGTTCCGTCTCCCCCACGGCGTTCTTCGACCTTGATGACCTCTGCGCCCAACGCACGCAACATCAACGTCGCATAGTTACCAGGGAGCAAGCGAGTGAGATCAATAACGCGCACATCGGACAGCGGCCCAAGACGTTGACCATCGGCAGTCATCGCGTTAGGCCCGTTCAACAACCAATACGTCAGCAGACCCGCACCAACGGCACGTCACCGACTCGATGTCCTCGGAAAGCACCGTGCGTTCCTCTACGACTGGCTCCCCGCCAAGGTCGGCATGCCAGTACTCCAGCGTCGAGGTTGTCCGGCGCACGTCAAAGCGAGTGAGGTTTCCGCACGCGTTACAGCGCCAACGATGAGTTCCATCCGGCAATTCGGCCACCAGACCATCATGCCGAATGAGGGTTCGCTACTCGTTCGACAGGTCGATCCAACGATCCAGCAGCATGCCCGCTTGCCCGGATGCGATGACTTCTCGCACTCGCGGTAGCTGTGCGGCAACGTGAACTGTGACGCCACGATCGTCGCGCTGACCATCAATGGCATCCCACGTCACCATGGCGGCTGCGGCGTTCAATGCCACGGCATCGGCGACGGCTGCCAGACGTCCATCGGTTTCACCGGCAAGAACCCGCCGAACAACATCGGCGTTGGTTTGGGCGTCACCACCCGCCAATGCCCCCGCAGTCGCCCGAGGAATTCCTGTGCCTTCCAAGTCCAGTGCGGTGTGAGACACCGGTGCTGCCGCAGTGGCATCCCACACTTCAGTGGCATCGAAGATGGTGACCTCGTCCAGACCATCCATGCCTCGGACGACCATCGATGACACCCCGCGTGCGGACAGCACATCCGCCATCACGGGTGCCAGAGTCCGATTCGCACATCCGACGAGTTGAGCGGACGGTCGACCGGGATTCGCCAACGGACCCAGCACGTTGAATACCGTCGGCACGCCGATCTCTCGCCGGGGCGGGCCTGCGTGGCGATAAGCCGGGTGGAACATCGGCGCGAAGCAGAACCCGATCCCGACTGTTTCTACGCTGCGTTGCACATCCTCGGGGGTTTGTTCCAGCTTGAGTCCCAATGCTTCCAAGACATCTGCTGAACCACACTGCGAACTAGCCGCGCGATTCCCGTGCTTGATGACTCTGGCTCCAGCAGCAGCGCACACCACCGAGGCCATCGTGGAGATGTTGACGGTATGGGCCAGGTCTCCACCAGTCCCGACGATGTCCAGCGTGGGACCGTCGATCTCCACAGTGGTCGCATGTTCGAGCATTGCCTCGACCAGACCCGCGACCTCATCGGCGGTCTCGCCCTTGGCGCGCAGTGCAACACCGAAGGCCGCAATCTGCGCACCGGTTGCCTCACCACGCATGATTTCCGACATTGCCCAGTGGGACTGACCTGACGTTAGGTCCTGGTTGTCGAGCAGGCGGGCGAGCAGATCAGCCCAGCTTGTTGGTGAAGTGGCAGAGTCCGCGCTCACTGGTGGACAACCACCCCGGCGGCTACTCGACGACGAAGCAGCGACGCCGTCGCTTCCGCAAGCTGAACGGGGTCAATGGGGTGCGACACCACAGCCTCCGCCTTGGACCACGTCGCCAACCACGCATCTTGGGGACGTGCGATCAACAAAAGGATGGGTGGACAGCGGTAGATCTCGTCCTTCATCTGGCGGGCAATCCCCATGCCACCAGCAGGAGCGGCCTCCCCGTCCAGAATGGCGAGATCAATCTTTCCTGCATCAAATTGCTGGATGACAGCAGCTTCCGTGGCGCATTCGATGTATTCGACTCGGGGAAGCTCGCGGGACGGTCGCGGACCAAGCCCAGCAAGAACGGTCGCCCGCACGTGCGCATCGTCGCTGTAAACCAAGACACGCATTGGCTTGGCGGCTGACTGTTCTGCCGACATGTCCGCTCCTGTTCAACGGCTTTACTTCCTACCCGCATGGCCTGCCTAGGTAGCAAGCAAAAGGCTCATGCGCAGCCGATCGTACTCACTTCTCCCGCACGCTTACTCGCTGTCACCCCCGTCTGGCTCGGCCCCCTCAGATTGAGCCTGTCCAGACCCGTACAAAGTGGGCAAATACCGGGGTTTTCGCGCTTCTGGTTGGCATTCCCCGCAATAAGTGACGAACAACCAAGAGAAACACCCGGGTCGGCAGAGTAATCGGACTCCAGACATGGCAATATGCCCGCCGTGGCGACTGTTACTGCTGATGCTCCAACCCAGACACACCTTTCGACCAACCGACCCAACACGGTGGCCGTTGGAACGATCGTGTGGCTTGCCAGTGAGCTGATGTTCTTCGCGGCCCTGTTCGCGATGTACTTCACGCTCCGTTCGGTTAATACCGAGATCTGGGCGGAACAAACCAAGCTCCTTGAGGTCCCTTTCGCGACGTTCAACACCACGGTGTTGGTCGCCAGCTCCATCACCTGCCAGCTAGGCGTTTTCGCAGCTGAACGCGGAGATCGAGCCAAATTGCGAATGTGGTTCATCATCACGTTCCTGATGGGTGCGTTCTTCATCGGCGGCCAGGTACGCGAGTACACCGCGTTGATCTCAGATGGCCTGACCATCTCTTCCTCGCCCTATGGATCGGTCTTCTACCTGACAACCGGTTTCCACGGCATGCACGTCACTGGCGGTCTGATCGCCTTCTTGTTCGTGCTGGGGCGCACCTATGCGGCGAAGCGCTTCACCCACGAACAAGCCACCACCGCGATCGTGACGTCCTACTACTGGCACTTCGTTGACGTCGTCTGGATCGCTTTGTTCGCCGTCATCTACATCTTGAAGTAGCCACAACCACCCAAAACCACTCCAACAACCCCTCAGCACTCCACACAGATCGGGACCACAGAGGTGAAATCCGGAACAGCACGCCGCCACCGCGCGGCAGCGCCCATCCTGGTGACGCTCGTGCTCGCACTCATTGGTGGCATCTACGCCGCTGTGAACGCGACAACAGCATCAGCTGACGATGCAGTCGCTAGCCAGGAGCAGATCGCCACTGGCAAGAAGCTCTTCGAGCAAGGTTGTTCGAGCTGTCACGGCATGGGTGCAGTCGGCACGAAGGATGCTCCTTCACTGGTCGGTGCGGGTGCAGCCTCGGTTGACTTCCAGGTTTCGACCGGCCGTATGCCACTAGCCCAGAACCAGGCAGAAGCTCCGGAAAAGCCCGTTGCCTACAACGACGAACAGATCGCCGCTCTCGCCGCTTACATCGGTTCTTTGGGACCTGGACCGTCGATCCCTACCGCTCAGGATCTGGACTACACCAACGCTGACCTAGCGTTTGGTGGCCAGCTATTCCGCACGAACTGTTCGCAGTGCCACAACTTCGCCGGTTCTGGTGGTGCTCTGTCCAACGGCGCCTACGGCCCGAACATTCGTTCCGCCTCCGCTAAGGAAATCTACGAGGCGATGCTGACCGGTCCGGAGAACATGCCGGTCTTCTCAAATGCCTCAATGTCTCCCGCAGAAAAGCAAGCGGTCATCCAGTACGTCATGCATCTTCGGACCGAACCGTCATACGGCGGCTGGGGCCTGGGCCGATTCGGTCCAGTGACTGAAGGTCTATTCGTTTGGGCCGGCGCCCTCGTGCTGTTCATCGCCGGTGCCGTGTGGATCGGAGCGAAGGTTCGATGAGCGAACTCACTGAAAACAATTCCGAACTCGAACCCACCGCACCTGCTGCGGCTCCCTCGACGCTGCCGCCACACAAGCCGCGTCGCACCGACATCGACCCACGTGCGGCAAAGCGGGTTGAGCGTCAGATCGCCACGATGTTCGGCCTGTCAGTGGTCTTCACGATCCTGTTCTGCTGGGCATTCATCAAGATTCCGACTGACTCCACGATCCGAATCCCGTTCTTCGGTGAGTTCAGCCGCAGCAACCTGTACTTGGGACTGACCTTCGGCTTGGCCGTGCTGATGATCGGCTGCGGCGCGATTCAGTGGGCCAAACAACTGATGAACGACCACGAAGTCGTGGCCGAGCGTCATCCGATGGCATCACCAGAAGATTCGCGACAGGAAGCCGTGGCTGCCTTCCAGGCGGGCGTGGATGACTCCGGATTCGCCAGCCGCCCAATCGTGCGACGTTCCTTGCTCGGCGCGATGGCGCTGTTCCCGATTCCGCTGATCTTCCTGTTGCGTGACCTCGGTCCCCTGCCCGGCAAGAAACTGGACGAAACGTCCTGGACAGCAGGCATGCGGGTGGTCAACTCCGACAACGGCACCCCCATTCGTCCGGCCGACATTCCTGTAGGCGGCATCGTCATGGGTATGCCCGCGGATATGCCACTGATTCAAGAGGCTGAAGGCAACCTGAACGCTTCCGCCAAGGACGTCGTGCTGTTGGTTCGCATGGAGCCGACACAGATCGTCAGCCAACAGGGCGGAACGGCCACTGAGCCGTGGGATTACCAGGGCATCCTGTGCTTCTCACGCATCTGCACCCACGTGGGCTGCCCCATTGCCCTGTATGAACAGCGCACTCACCACCTGCTGTGCCCGTGCCACCAGTCGACCTTCGACTTGGCAGACAGTGCGAACGTGGTCTTCGGGCCTGCGGCGCGTGAACTGCCACAGCTACCCATCACCCTTGACGCTGAGGGCTACATCGTGGCCCGCACGCCGTTCCAGCAACCCGTCGGACCGAGCTTCTGGGAGCGTTCATGAGCACCACAATGGAAAAGCTCGGGCAACCGGCCGCTGAGCTCGATGAGCGCATCACGATCGCGAACTGGGCGAAGCGCAACCTTCGCAAGGTGTTCCCGGATCACTGGACATTCATGTTCGGCGAGATGGCGATGTACAGCTTCATCGTCCTGCTGCTTTCCGGTATCTACCTGACGCTGTGGTTCAAGCCCTCGAACGTCGAAGTCATTTACCACGGTTCCTACGCTCCCCTACGCGGACTGACCATGTCCCAGGCGTACGAATCAGCATTGGACATCTCCTTCGATGTCCGTGGTGGCCTGTTGCTTCGTCAGATCCACCACTGGTCGGCGATGTTGTTCATCGCTTCCATGACGATTCACATGATCCGCGTGTTCTTCACCGGTGCGTTCCGTAAGCCGCGTGAACTCAACTGGACGATCGGTCTGGCGCTGCTGACACTCGGCTTCCTGGCTGGCTTCTCCGGCTACTCCCTGCCGGATGACTTGCTGTCCGGTACAGGTCTGCGCATCGCTGAGGGAATTATTCTGTCGGTGCCGTTGGTCGGTACCTACCTGTCATTCTTCTTGTTCGGCGGCGAGTACCCCGGTTCGGAAATCATCAGCCGCCTTTACGGCGTCCACATTCTGTTGTTGCCCGGCATCATCTTGGCGCTGATCACCGTTCACGTGTTGTTGGTCTGGTACCAGAAGCACACCCAGTACCCCGGTCCTGGCCGTACGGAAAACAACGTGGTCGGGTACCCATTCATGCCGGTGTACATGGCTAAGGCCGGCGGTTTCTTCTTCTTCTGCTTCGGCATGATCGTGCTCGTTGCAGGACTTGTCACTATCAACCCGATTTGGGCATACGGGCCGTATCGCCCGGATCAGATCACGGCCGGTA
>JBDHZU010000016.1:0-24059 GCA_039812085.1 Candidatus Nanopelagicales bacterium
CAGACTCGGCCAACGCATCGTCGGAGAACTCCAGATTGCTGCGGTAATGCGAAGCAACCAAATACCAGCGCAGATCAATCGGACGAACTCGTTGTAGTACCTGTTCGATGATCAGCGAGTTTCCGAGCGACTTACTCATCTTCTCGCCAGCCGTGGTGACCCATGCGTTGTGCAACCAGTAACGGGCGAACTCGTCGCCAGCAGCACGCGACTGCGCTAACTCGTTTTCATGGTGCGGGAAGACCAGGTCCAGCCCTCCACCGTGAATGTCGAACTGCGACCCCAGGTAGGTCGTGGCCATCGCTGAGCACTCCAGATGCCACCCGGGACGACCAGTCCCCCACGGAGTTGACCAGACGGGCAACGGATGTTCGGCATCGTCGGGAACGCCCTTCCACAACGCGAAGTCGCGTGGGTCCTTCTTGCCCTGGACATCGGCGCTGTCTGCCGCCGGGAGGAGATCGTCAATGTTCTGCCGACTCAGGCTGCCGTAGGCGTCCCAGGAACGAACGTCGAAGTAGACATCACCGTTGGCGGGATACGCGTGACCGGCATCGATCAGGCGGGCAATGAGTTCGATCATCTGGGGCACATGCCCAGTGGCGCGGGGCTCTCCGGTTGGCGGGGTGCACCCCAATACCCGGTAAGCCGTTTGGAACTCCCGCTCGTACTTGGCGGCAACCGCCCACCACGGCAATTCTTCGGTAACCGATTTGGCGAGGATCTTGTCGTCGATGTCGGTTACGTTGCGCACGAGCACGACGTTGTAGCCACTGGTCGTCAACCACCGCACTAACACGTCGAAGCACACTCCTGCTCGGATGTGTCCAACATGTGGAGACGACTGCACAGTGGCACCGCACTGGTACATCGTGACGACGTCATCAACCAGCGGTACAAAGTCTCGGACCTGCCTGGTGGCAGTGTCATGCAGCCTCAAACCCACGCGCTCACCCTAGTTGTTCAACAGTCGCCGCTGAGGTTCAACCAGCAGGCCGGTCAACGAGTGCTGTCGCAATCGCAGCCACGCCTTCACCACGACCCGTCAAACCAAGGCCATCAGTTGTCGTGCCGGATACAGACACGGGTGCACCCAAGGCATCCGACAACACCATCTGAGCTTCGTCACGTCGCTGACCAACTCGAGGACGATTACCAATGACTTGGACCGTCGCATTGACTACCTCAAAACCGGCATCCCGAACTCGCTGGGCAGACTCTGCGATCAAGGCAGCACCAGAGGCACCTTCCCATTCAGGTTGATCTACACCGAAGTTGGAACCGAGATCGCCCAATCCAGCAGCACTCAGGACTGCATCGCAGATCGCATGTGCGGCGACGTCTGCATCGGAGTGGCCAGCCAAACCTGTCTCATCCGGCCACAGCAACCCAGCGATCCACAACGGTCGCCCCTCTTCGAACTGATGGACATCGGTTCCTAGTCCGATGCGCAGGTCAGTCATTCGGGTTTCCTTCCGCCAGAATCGCCTCAGCAACCAATAGATCAAATGGGGTCGTGATCTTCAACGATCGTCGATCACCAGCCACCGTCTCTACCTGGACGTTAGCCGCTTCCATCACGCTGGCGTCATCAGTGAACGCCTGAGCATCGCCGTTACCTAGCCGTCGGTAGGCATCAGTGATCACAGCAAATGTGCCTGCCTGCGGCGTCTGGGCGGCAACCAATGCCGAACGTTCCACTGTCCGTTCGACCACCCCAGCCGGATCGACCTGCTTGACCGTATCCACCAATGGAACCACCGGAACCACAGCCAATGCGCCTGCCCGCAGCGCATCAACTACTCGCTGGAAGACCTCGGGTGGAGTCAGTGGACGAGCGCTGTCGTGAACCAACACGGCATCAACCGGCTGCGTGATCGCAGCCAACCCGGCTTGCACAGATGCCAGCCGATCATCTCCACCAGCAACCACCTCTACCGACTCATCAAACAATTGCCGGAAAGATGCCGCCAACTCATGCGGTGCAACCACCACAACCTGCGATGCCACGGCGGCGGCCTGCACTCCGCGGACTGCGCGTACCACCAATGGTTCGTCGGCAAGTTCCACTAGTGCTTTCGGACGATCAGCACCAAGCCGCTCACCACGACCGGCTGCGACAACAACAACGGCGACCGAGAAATCTCGATCGCCGCTATCGGTCATGAAAGTTGAGGAGTCTGAAATGAATTAGGAAGCAAGAACCTCGTCAAGCAGAGCCTCTGCCTTGTCTTCGTTTGTCTGCTCGGCCAGGGCCAGCTCACTCACGAGGATCTGACGAGCCTTAGCCAACATGCGCTTCTCGCCAGCAGACAATCCACGATCCTTCTCTCGACGCCACAGATCGCGGACAACTTCCGCCACCTTGATGACATCACCAGAAGCAAGCTTCTCTAGGTTTGCCTTGTACCGGCGAGACCAGTTCGTTGGCTCTTCGGTGTAGGGCTGACGCAGCACGTCGAAGACGCGATCCAAGCCCTCTTGATTGACGACATCTCGCACGCCCACCAGGTCGACATTGTCGGCGGGAACTCGGACAGTCAGATCGCCTTGAGCGACGCGGAGTACCAGGTACTCACGCTTCTCCCCCTTGATGATGCGGTGCTCGATCGATTCGATGAGAGCAGCGCCGTGATGGGGGTACACGACGGTGTCACCAACAGAGAAAGACATGCGCTTGAAAAGCCCCTTCCAATTCCATCAAGTCTAACACGCTGTGTTGATCGTGAACTCTGGGTGATGAAGGGGGCCATTGCCTCGGTCAACACATCGAAAGCACGCACCTATCCGCTACGCTGCCGCGCGTGATGAGGATGAAGCGTGCAGCCCTGGTAACGGCTTTCGTAGCCGCTGGCGTTCCGATGCTTTCTGGTTGCTACAACGGATTCAGTGCCGGAACGGCAATCGTCGAACCTGCCGGTGACGGCACTGACGTAAGCGTGGGCGACATGCAGGTCCAGAACGCTGTCTGGGTCCGCAGCTCCACCGAACCCACCACCCTGACTCTGGTCGCAACCGTCGCCAACCAAGGGCAAGTCGATGACACCTTGACTGGCGTTCAGACGGTTCCTCCGTCATTCATGGGCGGAACGATTCTGGGTCTTCCTGTCGCCTCTGGTGCGAGCGCAAATATCGGCTATGGCACCCCTGCTGCCGTAACGATCTACGGCAACACCGCTCCAGCCAGTTCCTATATCCCCACCACATTCACGTTCCAGAATGCCGGTTCCACCACGGTCAATCTGCTCAGCGTTGCCGCCGTTGGTGCCTATGCGGGGATCGAACCGAATCCAGCCAAGATGGGCGAGAAAGCAAACGACAAGCAAGTGAATCCGGTACCAAGCGCGACGCCAGTTCCAACGGAAAGCCGTCCGTCAGTCTTGGAAACCGAGGGCGAACACCACTAAGGCTTACGCCTCGAACTTGTAACCCAACCCGCGCAATGTCACCAGGTAGCGAGGGTTGGCAGGGTCTGGTTCGACCTTCGCTCGAATCCGCTTCACATGGACGTCCAATGTTTTGGTGTCACCCACGTAGTTCGCACCCCAGATGCGGTCGATGAGCTGCGCCCGAGTCAGCACTCGACCTGCGTTGCGCAACAGCAACTCCAATAGTTCGAACTCTTTGAGTGGCAGTTGAACTTCTTCACCGTTAACGGCGACAAGGTGGCGATCAACATCCATCCGTACTGGTCCCGCTTCCAGCACAGTGTCTGACTCTTCTTGAGTTTGCTCTGGCCCACGACGTCGCAGGACAGCTCGTACTCGGGCCACGAGCTCACGCGAACTGAACGGCTTGGTGACGTAATCATCGGCACCCAGTTCAAGCCCAACCACCTTGTCGATCTCGCTGTCCTTGGCGGTGAGCATGATGATGGGAACTCCGGAGACGAGCCGCAGTTGGCGGCACACTTCCGTACCGGACAACCCGGGCAGCATGACATCGAGCAGCACCACGTCTGCCCCACTGCGCTCGAATAGTTCGAGGCCGGTGTTCCCGTCAGCGGCGACGGCCACCTCGAATCCCTCCTTGCGCAGCATGAAGGACAACGCATCGGAGAAGCTGGCTTCATCCTCCACGATGAGTACACGGGTCACAGCTGATCTCCTTGTTGCGGTTGTAGCTCGTTTGATTGATGAGTCGTGTGGTGGTGGGTGGTTCGGTGGTGATCAGTTCCGTTGGCATCGTTAGGCGGGAGCTGCGAACCGGTCACCAGTGGGAGCTTGATGGTGAACGTGCTGCCTTCCCCTTCGACCGACCACACAGTCACCGTTCCGCCGTGGTTTCGCAGAATGTGTTTGACGATCGACAGCCCGAGTCCGGTACCACCGGTGACTCGCGAGCGGGCCTGATCGACGCGATAGAACCGTTCAAAAATTCGATCGACTTCTTCGGCCGGGATACCGATGCCCTGATCGCTGACGCTGACATCCACCAGACCTTCGGGTGTGGCGTGCACAGCAACCACAATCTTGGTGTCAGTGGGCGAGTAAGAAATCGCGTTCGACAATAGGTTGCGCACGGCAGTGATGAGCTGACTTTCCACTCCACGGACGACGATTCCGGTGTCACCACCGACGACGACCTCGATCTGGTTGGACTGCGCCAACAGCCGGGTCGCATCCACCGCCTCGGTGACGACGTCGTCAATCTCGACATCGTGCGCACCCTCCATCGGGTCGGCACCTTGCAGACGAGACAGGTCGACCAGATCTCCCACCAGGTTGGCCAGACGCACGGATTCGATCTGCATACGTCCCGCGAAGTGTTCGACGGTTTCTTGATCGTCGGATGCCGACAACACCGCTTCTGCCAACAACGACAACGCCCCCACGGGAGTCTTCAGTTCATGCGAGACGTTGGCGACGAAGTCTCGTCGAACCTCGTCCAAACGGCGCGCACTGGACATGTCTTCGACATGGACCAACGCGGTCCGACTATCGACTGGCGCAACACGTACAACTGCATCCAGGCGGCCACCGTCCAACGCTGAACGTTTGACGAATAGTTCGCTCTCCAACACCTCAGGTCGACCGGCCGATTCCGCGACAAGTTGCTGCAGATCGTCTACGACGATTTCGTCGTCCTCGACCAACTTCATTCGTTGAGCGGTCTGCGAGGCACGCAACACTCGCAGGGTGTCGTAATCGACCAGAATTGCCGCACCGGGAAGCACCGCCAGCAGCGCTGCCAAGTCTGGGTTCCGAACTCGATCGAAGTCAGTGGCAGCGACGGGTGTTTCCGGTTCTCGGCGACTCGGTGCACTGAGCCATAAGGCTGCGGCGACACCGAGTACAACTCCAATCACCAGGCCCGCAATGAGCACGTACGTGACTCCTGATCGTTGTGACGTACCGCCTGATTGCGCGAACGTCGATAACTTGAGGATAGGCAGATCTGGCCATTAGGCCAATCCCTCGTGAATAGATGACTGATGCCCTTCGCTCATCGTTCACCTTTTGTTTGATGTTCGTCCACTCACCATTGGTAGACCCGAGTCCGGTCATCAATCACGCAGGACAACAAGGCGGCAAACAGCGATGCGCACACCGTATGAAGACGAGCTATCCGAGTTCGAGCACGCTCTTATCGGGATGACTCGTCAGGTCAACACAGCAATGCAGGACGCGACGACGGCTCTACTCACCGCTGATCTGCAACTGGCCGAGCGCGTCATCGCGAATGACCAACACATCGACCAAGTGAATGCAGAACTCGAAGACTCAGCGATGAACCTCATCGCCTTACAAGCCCCGGTGGCCTCCGATCTGCGCATGGTGTTGTCGGGTTTGCGGATCGCTGGATCGCTGGAACGCATGGGTGATCTTGCGACTCATGTCGCTAAAGCTGCACGCCTGCGCTACCCACAATCAGCGATCCCGGCGGAACTTGCCCCCACGATTACCGCCATGGGAGAAGTTGCCGAACGCATCGTGGAACGAACTGGCGAAGTCTTAGGTCATCACGATGTCGTTGCAGCCGCTGATCTACGCGTTATTGATGACGAGATGGATCGACTTCATCGCGAACTGTTCCACCAGGTGTTGTCTGACCAGTGGTCTCACGGCGTGGAAGCAGCGATCGATGTGACGTTGGTGTCGCGCTACTACGAGCGGTTTGCCGATCACGCGGTCACTATCGGTAAGCGTGTGGTGCACATCGCAACCGGAGCGCCATACGACTCTACTCATCGGTAACAACACCGGGGGATCGCACAATCCCCTGACGCACAGGCTCCCACGAACATTGAGCAGCGACCTTCGACAGCAATAGCCGCTGACCAACGGCGCAAAGAGCCACAACTTTTGTCCTCTGAGGTACCCGTGGTGAGCGGTTCACGGCCTGAAGACACGTAGAGTTCACTTGCTCGTTGTGTACCGGTAGGGAGTTGGCGTGGCGAAGGTCTTTAAGTCTCGTCCCGATGCGATTCAGCGCATGATCGGGGACGCTGTGGCACACCTGCCTAAAGCAGGCGACACCTTCGTGAAGTTGGTCGAGGCCAAGCCCGCTGACCGTCCCGTCCTGTTGGAGCGGATGCACTCCATCGAAGAGACTGCCGACGCTGACTGTTGGAAGTTGATGAAGAAAGTCGTCGCTACCTTCATCACCCCATTCGATCGAGAAGACATCTACACGATGGTGGAAGCACTCGACGACATCATCGATGTACTTGATCGAGCATCCACGTTGATCGTTGACTTCGAGTACGGCTCTTTCGATAACGCCTTTGTGGACAGCGCACTCGCGGTGCAGTCCATGTGTCAAAAAGCGCCCGAGGCAGTCGAGTACATCAAGAAACCGAACAAGCTAGAGAAGACTCTTGGTGAGCTGTCGGAAGCAGACCGCACCTTGAGCGCAAAACATCGCAAACTCATCCGTTCCGCGCTAGCTGATGGAGCTGAACCCATTCAGGCAATGCGGGACGTTTTGGTGGCGGATTTGCTGGCCGAAGCTGGTGACCGAATCGAACGATTCGTCCGCTCGTTGTCAGTGGCCGCCGTCAAGGAGACGTAATGAGCCTTGAGCTCGCGCTGCTGATCCTCGTCATCGCCGTCGCGCTCATCTTCGACTTCACTAACGGTTTCCACGACGCCGCCAACGCCATTGCGACCAGCGTCGGCACCAAAGCGTTACGGCCCAACGTCGCACTCGCCATTGCAGCAGTCTGCAACTTCATCGGCGCATTCCTTGGCCAGGCGGTTGCCAAAACTGTGCAGAGCATCGTGGGCGATCCTGGAGAAGGAACCATCGGTCTGGCATTGGTCTTTGCGGCCCTGGCTGGAGCAATCTGCTGGAACTTAATCACCTGGTGGTTCGGGCTACCGAGCTCATCCACCCACGCCCTCATCGGTGGGATCGTCGGTTCAGCGCTGGTCGTCGGAGCCGCAGTTTCCTGGAGCACTGTGGTCGACAAAGTCGTTATTCCCATGGTGATCTCACCAGTCATTGGGTTGCTCCTGGCATTCATGTTGATGCGCGGAATCCGAATTGCTTTCCGCGATAAGGATGCAAAAACCGTCGAGGGTCGATTCCGCAAGATGCAGCCATTTTCGGCTGCCGCCATCGCACTTGGTCATGGTTTGCAGGATGCCCAGAAAACAATGGGAATCATCGTGCTTGCTCTGATCAGCACTGGGCATGGCAGCGCAGGCGAGCCCATCCCCATCTGGGTGGTCGCATCTTGCGCCTTGGCGATCAGTTTGGGAACTGCCGCAGGCGGAAAGAAGATCATGAAAACTCTCGGCCAGCGAGTGATCGACCTTGACCCTGCCCGTGGGTTCTCAGCCGAAGCAGTCAGTGCATCCGTGCTTTACGTCACGGCATACGCCTGGCACGCGCCCGTCTCCACCACCCAAGTCGTCACTGGTGCCGTTATTGGCGCAGGCGCAGAGAAGGGCCGCAAGCGAGTCCGGTGGAGCGTCGGTCGCAACATCGCGTGGGCATGGGTTCTCACCTTGCCAGCAGCCGCAGCAATTGCCGCGCTGGTTCACGTGATTCTGCGCTTCTTCACCGGAATCTGAACCAATCTGCTGCCACAGCCACACGGTTCACTCGGTCGGCTCACCGTTCATCTGACGGACATCGACTGTTCGCACAGAAAGCCCCTCTGTCGAAGCGTCCTGTTGGCTTTGACGCTCTAGTTTGACTGGCCCATCGCCATCATCAGGAGCACTCGTGGCCAAGAACAAACTGTTCAAATCGCGTCCAGACGCCATCCAAAAGATGCTGACAGTCGCGATCGACCATCTGCCGCAGGCAGCGTCGACTTTCCGAGAACTCGTCGCAGCCGACCCCAGCGAACGTCCCGCTATCCGAGACAAGCTGTGCGCGATCGAATCAGAGGCAGATGAGGCATACGTGACCCTTATCCGAAAGGTTGTCGCCACCTTCATCACCCCGTTCGATCGGGAGGATCTCTACAACATGGTGGAAACCCTCGACGACATCATCGATGGGTTGGAGCAGACCGGATGCTTGCTCACCGAGTTAGACGACCTCAACCTGGAACCGCAGCTACTCATCAATGCTCACCGGGCTGGAACTACCCATTGCCCACAGCTTGTAGCAAGGACTCAGTGCCAGGTCGGGCGTGGGAAGGGATCGACCGCTGAGGCACGGCGCAGTTGCTCGTGTTTGTTAATCAATGTGACGACCTGCTCTGGTTCATCGCAAATGTCGATGAGTTGTACGTCAACATCCGAGACGTTGCCTGCAGTGCGGACTCGTTTGTCCAACCACTCGACCAATCCACCCCAATACTGCGAACCCACCAAAATGATGGGGAACGTACTCAACTTTTGACACTGCACCAGTGTGAGCGCTTCGAACAGTTCGTCCAACGTTCCGAATCCACCCGGCATCACGACGAAGCCGTGCGAGTAAGTGAAGAAGCAAGTCTTGCGAGCAAAGAAGTAGCGGAAGTTGTACCCCACATCGAGATAAGGATTGAGCTGTTGCTCAAATGGCAACTCGATACCGAGACCAACAGACGCCCCTGGACCAGCGGCATGCGCTCCACGGTTGGCGGCCTCCATGATTCCTGGCCCACCTCCCGTGATGACGGCATAACCGGCCTCTGCCAGCAGCCCGCCGAGTTTCTCTGCGAACTGATAGTCGGGGTGGTCTTCTCGAGTCCGTGCGCTGCCGAAGACCGAGATTGCTGGACCTAGTCGGCCCAAGGTTCCGAAGCTCTCGATGAACTCCGACTGAATTCGCATGATGCGCCAGGGATCTCCGTAGATCCATTGGTCGTCGAGCGAGCGTGAAAGTGGCCCGTTAGCCACCGTTGTCTGCCAACCCCCGGTTGGCTGTTCGATCATTGTCATGCGGTCACCGTGGCGCTGAATCGCAAACGGCGACAGGTCAACCCAGTGACTATCAAGCGAACGATGCACGAATGTTTGTCACCACTGCCGCATCGGTATTACTGCATCAGCGTTCGGCCAACTGAACCTGGTCACCCGGTATTTCACCGACTCAGCCGGGAACAATGTTGGCCAGTACAGCATTGAGACCTTCGAGACCTACGCCCCATCCCGCAACGATCGGAACCTGATGAGCAGAAAGCTGACTGGTCTGGCCGCGTCAGCAGACGTCGCGTCAGTGTCAGAGATTTCTCGCAACGTTGAACGGGTCAATCGAGTCGCCATGCTGTCCATCCACACGTCACCGCTGGAACAACCCGGGACTGGTGACGCAGGTGGACTAAACGTCTACGTCGTGCAGCTATCCCGGCAACTGGCGCAGCTCGGGATCAATGTTGAGATCTTCACGCGGGCGACCAACTCACACACTCCACCGGTGACTGAACTCGATGAACGCATCATCGTTCGTCATCTAGAGTCCGGCGTTTTCGAAGGACTGAAGAAAGAGGATCTTCCGGCTCAACTGTGTTCGTTGTCTTCCGGAGTACTGCGGGCAGAAGCTAACCGGCCGCCTGGGTGGTACGACGTCATCCACTCGCACTATTGGTTGTCCGGTCAGGTGGGGTTCGTGGCCAGCGAACGGTGGGATGTGCCATTGATCCATTCCATGCACACCTTGGCCAAGGTGAAGAACCAAGCATTAGCCGAAGGCGATACACCCGAACCTCAGCTACGAGTCCATGGTGAACAGATCGTGGTGGACACCGCCGACCGGATCGTCGCCAACACTGTCGATGAACGCAACGAGTTGATCGAGCTATACGGCGCTGATCCGCACCGGGTATCCGTTGTCCACCCAGGTGTGGATCTAGAGAACTTCGGACCTGGAGATCCGGCAACAGCTCGGGATGCATTGGGTGTGAGGGCCGATGCAGAACTGCTGGTATTCGTCGGCCGAATCCAACCCTTGAAAGCTCCGGATGTACTGGTCAAGGCCGTTGCTGAACTCGTTGCCGTGAATCCAGAGCGACGTCATCGACTGCAGTTGGTTATTTGCGGTGGACCTTCGGGTGCGGGTATGGAGCGCCTGCACGCACTTGAGCAATTGGCCGTTGACCTGGGCGTGGACGACCTTGTGCGATTCATCCCACCGGCCGACCATCCAACGCTGGCTACCTGGTTCCAAGCAGCAGATCTCGTCTGCGTTCCCTCCCATTCAGAATCGTTTGGTCTGGTTGCGGTGGAAGCGCAGGCATGTGGCACTCCAGTGGTCGCAACCGACGTCGGTGGCCTACGAACCACCGTCGCCAACGGAACCTCCGGAATTCTGATCGACAATCACCGTCCCCGTGACTGGGCACATGCAATCGCCGGACTACTGGATGATCGAAAGAAGTTGGTCAAGCTATCGACCGGGGCCCTTGCCCACGCACGTCAGTTCTCCTGGCACGACACCGCTCGCCGCACCCTTGAGGTGTATCGCGATGCCGTCAGCGACCGGCAAAAACTTCAGCGCTCGGTGGGCTGAGCCTCAGAACATCAGAAATAACCCGCACTAGTAGCTGTTAAGAGATGGACTCAGGTGCGTGCAGCCAGCGGCGCCACATGCGAGTATCTGCGGGTGGCGAAGACAGCAACTGAAGAAGAACGCACCCACAGCACCGAACGCCTCATCGCATTCAGTGACGGCATCGTCGCTGTCGCCATCACAGTTTTGGTGTTGCCGTTGACGGACATCGAACTGCCTGAATCGGAGCACGCCAATCCACTGAGCTACGTCTGGAACGAGTACGGCCAAATCATCATTTCGTTCACGGTGACCTGGTTCGTCATCTTCGCGTTCTGGTCCGCCCATCACCGAAGCTGGGGCAGCTACCGGCGAGCGACCTCTTTCATGGTCCGGTGCAACATGTTCTGGTTGCTCGGGATCGTGGTTCTGCCCTTCCCGACAAATTTAATTGGCCAAGTCCACAGCAATACCGACGGCCATCAAGGATTAGTCGCTTTTTATATCGGAGTCATGTTCATGATTTCGTTGATGATGTTGCTCGTTCATTTGGACGCACAGAATCGCCCAGAGCTGTATGAGAACGAACAAAAATGGGATGCGTCTCATACATCTCGACCGTTGATCTTCACCGCCTACCTCGGGATTTGCACTATCGCTGCGATCTTCATCGGGTACTACGCGACGTGGGCACTACTTGGCCTATTCGCAATGGGATGGCTCACCGATGCGGTCGACAAACGAGCCAAACCAGTTGAACTAAAGGAACGTCCCGCGCATTGGGACGAGCCAACCGTCGACGCGAATAACGAATGAGCGAACAGACAGCCGCACTGGCCACCATCGATGCCTATGTGAACGAACATGGGATCGATACGGATCGTCTTGACGATCAGACGGTCGTGGTGATCCTGCCGGGAGAACATCGCCTCAAAACGAATGTGGCGCTGGCTGTGGGCGAACAAGCCGTCACGATCAATGCCTTCGTCGTTCGAGCCCCAGACGAACATCACGAGACGGTCTATCGCTGGATGCTGGAACGCAACCAACGGATTTACGGCATCGCCTACGCACTTGATCGCCTGGGAGACATCTACCTCGTCGGGCATTTACCGCTGCACGCGGTAACCGATGACGAACTCGATCGGGTCTTCGGCTCGATTCTGCAGAACTCCGATGGCGCGTTCGACCATCTGCTTGAACTGGGTTTCGAGACCTCCATTCGCCGGGAATGGGCCTGGCGGTTGTCGCGTGGAGAGAACACTCGCAACCTACAAGCCTTCCGACATCTGGCCGATCCCGTGGCGCTTGCCGAGTCCGAAGGAACGACCGATTCGGGCAGTACGGCAGACTGACCCGCATGACTGACGCCACCGGAACCCTGATCCTGCTGCGCCACGGCCAGAGCACGTGGAACGAGTCGAACCAGTTCACTGGCTGGGTCGATGTGGCGCTGACCGAGCAAGGTATTTCGGAAGCCAAAGCCGGCGGCCAACTACTGGTGGACGCTGGCCTGCTGCCAGACGTACTGCATACCTCTCTACTGACTCGAGCCATCACCACTGCGAATCTGGCCTTGGCCGAAGCAGATCGCGGATGGATCCCCGTCCGTCGTTCGTGGCGGTTAAACGAGCGTCACTATGGCGCGCTGCAAGGCAAGAACAAGAAGCAGACCCTGGATGAGTTCGGGGAAGACCAGTTCATGTTGTGGCGACGATCCTTCGACACCCCACCACCGCCCATCGCTGATGACGACGAGTTCTCACAAAAGTCTGATCCTCGATATGCCGAGTTGGCCAGCGAGATCATTCCCGCGACTGAATGCCTCAAGGACGTCATCGACCGGATGTTGCCCTACTGGTACGACGCAATCGTTCCTGATCTACGGGCAGGTAAGACCGTACTCGTGACTGCACACGGAAACTCCCTGCGTGCACTGGTGAAGCATCTCGATGGGATTTCTGACGAAGACATCGCTGGGCTGAACATTCCCACCGGAATCCCGTTGGCCTATGAGCTAGATGCCGACTTGAATCCCACAACGACGGGTGGACGCTACCTAGATCCTGCGGCTGCTGCCGAAGCTGCCGCCGCTGTGGCGAACCAGGGCCGGTAATCAGCGTCCGCGGGTGATCTCCAAAACCCGCGTACGAACATCCGTGAGGTAATAGCCGGAGAGCACGATGGCTGCGATGCCTAGCAGGCCAATACCGCCGAAAATGACTTGGACGATGGCGGCAAGCCCCGTGAAGAACAACCACGCAGGCTTAGTTTGACGATCAATCGCTGGGAACGCTTGCGACGGACGGATCGCGCAATCGATAAATGCCCAAAATGCAATCGCGATCATGATGATCTGTACGCCGTACAGCAGAGTGCCAACCATTGCGCAAATGTACCCCTCATCGCCTCCGGCTAAAGGGCGGGGAGCAAACGCACTGAGGCCCCACCCACATGGGGTAGGGCCTCAGTCTGTCTGTCAGTCGAGTGGACTGTTAGTTCAGCGACCGACGCGCTCGCGCACGGTGGCGACTGCGTCTTCGACGACCTTGCGGTAGTCAGCGAAACGAACCTCAGCGGCTTCGCGCAGGTCCGTGGCACGGGCCGTGTAACGCTCGCGCAGGTCGATCACGACCTCCTGAGCACGGGCCGGGGCACCGACAACAGCTTCCTGGACATCTTCGAGAGCGTCGACGAGTTCTTCGCGAACCTCATCAGCGGTCGGAAGTTCAACCGAACGGCTATCGAGGGTCGGACGCTCACCGTTACGCAGTTCAGCGATGGTGGGCAGCTCGACGGTCGGAACGTTGATCACACGACCCTTGGCAACGGTCACCTTGGGTGCTGCAGCCTTAACGTTCTTAGCCGCAGTGGTGGTCTTCTTCGCCGTGCTCTTCTTAGCGGTTGTCGCCTTCTTGGCGGCGGTCTTCTTAGCCGTGGTCGCCTTCTTAGCGGTGGTCTTCTTGGCGGCTGGCTTCTTAGCGGTGGTGGTAGCCATTTTGTTCTCCTATTTGTGATTGCACTGCTATGGGTTGGGCAGGTGCCCGACGCGCTGCGGGTCAGACTCCGGCATTCGCCTTTGCCTGAGGTGTCACGACCCGAGGCAACGATGTGTGCTCGACCGTGATGGTCGGCTCTGCATCCTCGCCACGGGGCGCGTCAGTCGCGTTATCCGCAGCAGCGGCTTCGAACCCATTTGCCCGGTTCTCTGCTTGAAATGCTGCGTATATCTCGAGTAGTACCCGTTTTTGGCGCTCACCAATCGAAGAATCTGCAGTGATTGCTGCAGGTACCGAAAGGTAGCCTCCGTTGTCCTCCAGAATCCCGGCCCGGATGTAGAGGGACTCCGCAGAAATCGTCAGTGCTTTGGCGATCTGACCGAGGATCTCGGCACTGGGTTTGCGAAGCCCACGTTCGACTTGGCTCAGGTACGGGTTGGAAACTTCCGCCCGTGCCGCCAACTGACGCAACGACAGTTGCGCCAGGTTTCGTTGCTCGCGGATGTACTCCCCGAGCCCCTCAACGTCTATTCGTGACACATTTCAATTGTTCCGCGGGTGCTTGCAATTGCAAACACCCTGCAACCACTCAGTTTTGTGACATGGCTGACGTTGATCGACTGAACGTGTGTGAAGCTTCACGCAGAGGCACCAAGTGCTACCGATCCATCTCCCGCTTGACGAGCATCTGAACGTCACGGTCCAAGTTGGTGATGACCGTGTGTAGCCCATCGATCTTCGTATCAACAGCCGTGAACTTGGCGTCCATAGCCTCGAACCGTGCTTCGAACTTTGCGTCCATCGCAATGAACCGTGTTTCGAACTTCGCATCCATTGCTTCGAACCGGTAGTTAACGGCGTCGAAGCGGGCATTCAGGAATCGCACGCCCCAGGTGGAGGCGAACCCAAGAGTTCCGATGAGTGTTGCGCAGAGCATTCCTAGGGCCGCCCAGGTCTGTACCTCAGTCATGCTCACCTCCCGAATTATTGATCAGAGTCTAGCCAGATTCGCCAGACTCCTTTTGGTCTCGTCCACAGGTAGGAGCACAAGGAAAGTTACGTGGCTGCCTACCAACTTCCGTATCTGTAAGTTCGACAGGAGATTGCTCTACTGCCAGATTCGCGGGGCTTAGGGGTTCAACTGGTTCCGACTGTGCAGGGGGTACCCACACTGCTTGCTAGAACCACAATCGCCCTCACGGGTGTCTACCTCAGTCTTTGGTCGGACCAGCCAGAAGGTCGTCCACGCTGGCCGAACCATCACGGTAACGGCGGGTCAATTCGGAGCTGTAGGCATCGATTTGACGGTGAACGTCGTTTCGAGCGGAACTAACCGAACGCTCATGGGAGATCAACGATTCGATGGCGTTCGTCAACTGATCGTCGCTGGCCGTTGCCAGGTTGAGTTCGGTGGTCTCGCTGATGGCCAAGCCAGCGTCGGCGGCGAATGTTCCTGCCTTGGGAGCCTCAACCGAGACGAACCGTGAGCCGCCACCGGATCGAGGGTTCTCGTCGGAAAGGATGGACGGCAGTTCGTCGATCAGGCCTTCGCCCTCGCCAGACCGACGGTTGAGTTCCGCGCGGATGATGTCGATCCGACCGTGCAGCAATCGACGCACATAGGACAACTCTTGTTCTTCGGTTTCTGCCTGTCGCCGCGCAGCGCGCAGATCATCCAACGACAACCCGCTGATGCGATCCGGGTCGGTCGAGGACTGCTGCTCTGTGGCCATGATGACCTCCATGCCACGTCGGTTTCGCGGACGTCAGAGTCAAGATCTGAATTGACAGGGTAACCAGGATTCTTTTCTCCAGTGAGCAAGACCCTAGGCCAGTCGTCAGGTTTTCTTCACGAGCAGGTGCTCCTAGCCGACGACGACGGCTTCTTGCGCCGCGCTCATCGGGCCATCGGCTGCCATCACGACTAACTCAGCACTGGGATCCACGTTGCGTTTGACAACCGCCAAAGCGATCGGCCCCCACTCGTGGTGGCGTGCAACTGACCCGATCGTGCCCACCTGTCGGTCAGCGAGAGTGACCGCATCGCCTTGTTGCGGCAAGCCAGCAGCCGAGCCATCCAGGTGTAACAACACCAGTCGCCGAGGGGGATGACCCAAGTTGTGTACCCGCGCCACCGTCTCCTGCCCCCGGTAGCAGCCCTTAGCCAAATGCACGGCAGGTCCAATCAGCCCGAGTTCATGGGGCAATGACTTGTGGTCAGTGTCAACCCCGACTCGTGGCACAGCAGCCGCAACTCGAAGTGCCTCCAAGGCCCAGGTCCCAGCTAACTCAGGTGCAGCCTGCAGAACCTGCACCAATTGCTCCCGATCAATGATGACTTCACTTCCCGGCAAGGTCGCCGGGCGTTGTGGGACGTATCGCGCGGCATCGCCGCCACGGTCTGCCCCTGCCTCGGTGTGCCCACTACCGGTGAACTCGACGGGGAGATTCCACACCAACGCATCCGGCACCAGGTCGGCAATCAGTTCCGGCTGAGAGACCCAGATCGACGCGTACTGATCGGTGACATCAGAAACCTCGACCCGGAGCATGAAGCGCATCGAATCCAGGAATGCGACGACTTCGCTCACCGTTCCTGGTTCCACTGTGATCCAGGTAGCGTCAGCCGTCTCAATCAGCCGTAGCTCGTGCTCAACGTGTCCACGCGGATCGAGTAGTAAAGCCTGGGAGCTGGTGCCTGGTTGCAGATCAGTCGTGAGTTGCGTGGTGAGGTCGTTGAGCCAACGCAGCCGATCGGCACCGGTCAACCGGATCACACCGCGATGAGACAGATCCACCACCGCAGCACCATCGATCAATGCCCGCTGTTCGGCATGAGGATCTCCGTAATGCCAGGCCACTCCGGCATCCACCGAATCAGCCGGAGCACCAACTGCGCCCGGCAGATCGACAGTGACTGCAGCGTGTTCACTCATGTCGTGTGCAACGCGCGAGAGTCCTGGTCCGTTCCCACTACGCGCCTTCGATTGGTTCGTCTGCCACCTTGGCCAGTCGGGCGGACAGGTGATTAGTCATTGATTGCCCGACAGCAGCCATGTCGAACGCGTAGCCCAGATCGCCCTCGATCAGGCCGTAGAGACGTTCACCCGCGTCGTACTGCTTCGCTGTTTCTGAGCGGGCAACCACATCAGTGCGCAACGTGCATCGCGCCCCAGTGATGGTCGCATCCTGGATTCCGACAACCTCGACGCTGCCGTGCAAAGTTTCCAGATGCCCAGTTGAGTGCACGAGGAGAACTTCAACCCCGTTGTTGTCTTGCGGACGCCAGAATCCGAACTCACTGGCACCGGGACGAATCCGATTGCCTTCATCATCCAGAATCCAGGTCTCGCTGAAGTAATTAAGGAACGGACGACCGTCCCAAGTGAAGCGCACTTCTTGGCCGTATCGGAAGTCGTCGATTGTTGGGTATGTGCCGAGACCGACACCGACCCAGCTTCCGATCAGCCACGAAAGCGGAACGAGCTTCTCTGGCAATTCACTCGGTAACGGAGTAGCCATCAGTTGACCTCTGGTCCGCGCATCAATCGGGTAACAGCTCGTACTGAGAACCAGGTAGCAGCACAGGGCAGTGCAATCAGCGCAGCGACGAAAATGGGATCCACACTCCGAGAGTAGCCGGACCTGTCGGCGCAGATGCGTCAAGATGGACGAAGCCATCCCTGACGAACTGGAGTCGATATGCGCCCGCTGGTTATCAAGCTCACTGCCCGCGAGGACGAGCGGGAAAAGATCAGTCAGGCATTCACTGTGGCGGCAATGGCCATTGCGGCAGGAGCACCAGTGTCCCTATGGCTGACCGGAGACTCCGTCACCTTGGCGCAACCGGGGCAGGCCGAACAATTTGAGCTACCGCACTCTGCCGACTTGGCGCAGCTACGCGATTCGATCCTTGCCAACGGGACCCTCACGGCGTGTGTGCAATGTCTTTCTCGACGCAATCTGGAGCAAGGCGATCTGATCGATGACGTACGGGTCGCGGGCGCTGCTGCCTTTGTCGAAGAATCACTGGCCGACAACGCTCAAGCACTCGTTTATTAACCTCAATAACCACGAACGGCCTGACTCCTCGATGGGAATCAGGCCGTTCATTGGTGTGAGTTACTTAGGCGGGAAGCTGAACCTCAACCTCTGCCACGCTGCCTTGGTTCGCCACGACCGAACGGTCGAGAGTCGAACCAGGTGCCAGCGTGCGCAGCGTCCACTCACCAGGAGCGGCGAAGAACCGGAACTGTCCGGTTGCACTCGTCGGCACCTCAGCGGTGAACTCTCCCGACCCGTCGAGCAGGCGCACATAGGCCCCGCCAACGGGTTCGCCGGATCGAGTCACGACACCTTGAATGACTGATTCCTTGGTCGCGTCGATTCCTTCTACGCTCAATCCACCGGTGGTTGCTCCACACATCAGGCTTCGCCACCTTCGGGGGTGCCAGGCTGCGAACCCTTCTGCACCGGAACGCCGACCAGCGAGCCGTACTCGGTCCAAGAACCGTCGTAGTTCTTCACGTTGTCGACACCGAGGATTTCGTGCAGGACAAACCAGGTGTGAGCAGAACGCTCACCGATTCGGCAGTAGGCAATGGTGTCCTTCGACAGATCCACACCTTCGCCTTCGTACAGCTCCTTCAGTTCGTCATCCGAACGGAAGGTGCCGTCGTCGTTGGCTGCCTTGCTCCACGGGATGTTGGCCGCAGTCGGAATGTGACCAGCGGTCTGCGACTGCTCTTGTGGCAAGTGCGCCGGGGCAAGCAACTTGCCGGAGTACTCGTCTGGGCTGCGGACATCCACCAGGTTGTCTTTGCCGAGCGCAGAAATAACGTCGTCACGGAAGGCGCGAATCGACTTGTCCTGCTCCTTGGCCGTGTAGCTGGTCTTCTCGCGGGTGGGGACATCGCTGACCAACTCGCGGCTGTCCAGCTCCCACTTCTTGCGACCACCATCAAGCAGACGGACATCTTCGTGGCCGTACAGCTTGAAGTACCAGTAGGCGTAGGACGCGAACCAGTTGTTGTTGCCGCCGTAGAGCACCACGGTGTCGTCATTAGCGATGCCACGGTTGCTCAACAGTTCTTCGAACTGCTGCTTGGTGACGAAGTCACGACGAACGGGATCCTGCAGGTCGTCGCGCCAGTCGATACGCACGGCACCACGGATGTGGTTCTTTTCGTAGGCAGCGGTGTCTTCGTCAACCTCGACGAGCACCACCTTGGGGTTATCAATGTTTTCTTCAACCCAGTCAGCGGTGACTAGGGCGGATTCGCGGCTCATTTTTCTCCTCGTTGATATGCGAATTGCTGTTTCGATGTGTGTTGTAGGTCCATGCCGCAGGCATGGCTAGGCAGATGCCCAGATAGATCAGTGATGGGAAACCTGAGATACCGGAGTGGTCGATGAATCAGTCACGTTGGCATCGGTTCCCGAGGCGCCACTGCGAGTGCGCTGCAAAAGCAGGTACATCTCGCACCCAAGGCAGTAGTTGAAGGCCGCATTAAGGAATGCTGCCGCGAAGGCGGCACCTAGTGCGACGTAGAACAAGACGGGTGATCCGAGGATCCAACCGACTGTTCCCAGCAGGGCGAAGCCGAGTCCGACAGCTTGTGCAAACTGCGGAGGACGCGAGTCCTCGAGTTCCGTCGGGGCTGCGAGTCGTGGTCGGACGAACTTCTTGAAGAACGCTCCGTAGGGCTGTGCACCAAGACCAAGTACCGCACCGGCCGCAAAGGCCAGCAACTGAATGGTCAGCAGTACACCTGCCACTGCAGAGCGGGGACCAAGAATCAGGATTGCGCCGAGCACCACAACGGTGACCGCAGCGCCAAATCGCGGGCCACGGGGATCCACTTGCGTGATGTGTTGAGCTGATTGAGACATGAGATTCCTCGTTCGAACGACGTGGGTTGGTTCCGCGTTGCGAACGCGGCGTCACACTTGCGGGCTTCGCTCAGCACGTTGCCAAAGATCCATACACATGGATCGCCGTGCCGATGGAATGCGAAGGGGCAGTAGACGAATCAGGCCATACACATACAGGAACACGAACGGCAGTAATCCACCGTCCGGCGCTTCACGAGCGATACCTGCGTAGGCATGCCGAACAGACTAAAGGACTGCGCTGGGTTCATCAACATCGGGTCGGTGAATTTCCTACTAGTTTCCCGGCTCATTCGTCACACCACCGTTGCCACAGCAGCCACAACATCGGGGTAACGCGGCAGCCCGGCTGCTCGATGTCGAATCACCCCATCGGCGTCAAGCACCAGCACAGTGGGCGTACGCAGAATTGATAGCCGCCGGGTGAGATCAAGGTGTTGCTCAGCATCAACCTCAATCGACGCCACACCGTCCAGATCATCACTGACTCGGCGGAGGACTTGTTTAGTCGCACGGCACGGGGCGCAGAACGCTGACGAGAACTGCACGAGAGTCGCCCGTTGGCCCAACTGTGCGCCGATATCGTCGGCGGTCAACCGCTGATCGCTCGCTGGCTGCTCAGCAAAGTCTTCTGACTCATCTGCCACGGCAAACGTCGATTCCGGTTGGGGAAGTTCTCGAAAGTTCCCATCAGTGTTTCGACGCCACAAGCCGAACAACACACACGCAGCGACGAGGGCAAAGATGATGACCATTCCGATCATGTGATTGCCCCGTTCACGTGACTACTTCGACACCAGCGTTGGCTGTTTCTTCCTTGGGCGGAACAACAAAGCGGTAGCCAACATTCCGGACAGTGCCGATGAGTAGCTCATGTTCTGGACCTAATTTGGCGCGCAATCGACGGACATGAACATCGACGGTGCGCGTTCCACCGAAGTAGTCATACCCCCACACCTCTTGCAGAAGTTGTGCGCGCGTGAACACTCGACCGGGGTGCTGAGCGAGGTATTTGAGGAGCTCGAACTCTTTGAAGGTGAGATCCAGCAACTGGTTGCGAACCTTGGCGGTGTACGACCCTTCATCGATGACGAGTTCGCCTGAGCGGATCTCCTCCGGGGAACCATCGTCATGTTCCAACCCGATGCGTCCGACGCTGATCCGAAGCCTGGCCTCAACTTCAGCAGGACCGGCTGATTCCAGCACCACATCGTCAACGCCCCATTCGGCTGTCACTGCCGCCAAGCCGCCTTCAGTGATGACGAGCAGCACCGGAACATCAACGCCGGTGGCGCGAATAACCCGGCACAAGCTGCGGACCCGGGGAAGGTCTCGTCGGCCATCGATCAAAATCGCATCGCATGGAGTGGTGTCCAATAAAGCAGCGCCATCAGCGGGGAGCACACGAATGTGGTGTTGGAGTAATTCCAGCGCTGGAAGAACCTCGCTACTAGGCGCGAGATCGTCGGTGAGCAGCAACAGTTGACTCATCGCGCCTCCCTCCCGCCGGGCGTTGCATGCGGGGATTCGCGAGAATCACGACTGCACCGCATTGCGATGGATCTCATACAAGAGTAACGATCTGCGCCCACCTGGCGGTGGGTCTGCACCGAAACCGGAGTACTGATGGGCACGGACATCCGCCAACTCCCGCAGTTGAGCGCTAGCCAACTGCAGGAATTGGATCGGTTATGTGCCCAAGCCGCGACCTGCGATGGCAGTTCACCGTTCGGGGAACAGACCCAGTTATCGATTGCTGCTCGCACTGGAACGAACTTTGCAATCGTGAGCGACGACGAACGACTACAAGCGCTGGCTCACGTCAGTCGACAACCCGGCAGCAGTGCACTGGCGGAACTCGCTGTGGGTCCAATGAACGATCGAGTAGCAGCAGGTACTGCCCTGTTGCGGCAAGTCTTAGAACAGTTCCCCGAACTCGATCTGTGGCTACATGGCACTGACAACCCGTTATCCGCTGCAGCCACAGCGTGCGGTCTTCAGCACAGTCGCACACTACTGACGATGGCGCGGGGACTGACTGACGAACGTGATCCAGCATCGTTCCCGGATGGGATCACGGTTCGCACATTTGATCCGAATACCGATGTAACGGCCTGGTTGGAACTCAATGCCAAGGCCTTCGCCGAACTCCCTGACCAAGGCGGTTGGACTCGTGCCGATCTGCAACAACGGCTGGATGCTGACTGGTTCGATGCCGACGGGTTCTTCCTTGCGGAAGCAGGCGAGCAGCTAGCCGGTTTCCACTGGACCAAGATTGCGCCAGACACTCGGCACGGTGAAGTCTTCGTGATCGGAGTGGACCAACATTTCCGCGGACGTGGTTTAGCCAAAGCGCTCACACTGCATGGCCTGAAATACCTGCACGATCAAGGGTGTACCGAGGTTGAGTTGTATGTCGATGCCCGCAATACCGCCGCCATCAACGCGTACCAATCGCTGGGATTTCGTCAGACCGGAATGGATCGACAATTCAGCATGTGACGAACGTGAACAACAGTCGACTGCGGCTGCTACCTGAGCCAACATCTGGCAGGCTCAGGGCATGACCACCCCCATCGGCGACGCGGATGCCGCTCGCTCAGAGCTCAGCGAGCTGGACGCGCTGATTCCTGGGGACGATGGGGCTGAAAAGTCGAACGAGAACGATCTGCCAGAGGATCGGTTCATTGATCGCGAACTGTCCTGGCTTGCGTTCAACCAACGCGTTTTGGAACTGGCGGAAAATCCTGATCTTCCACTGCTGGAGCGCGCCAAATTTTTGGCCATCTTCGCCAGTAACTTGGACGAGTTCTTCATGGTTCGAGTCGCTGGTCTCAAGCGGCGTATCGCCACCGGTATTGCGGTCCGCGCGGCTAGCGGTCTACAACCGCGCGAAGTCCACGAAAAGGTCCTAAAGAACAGTCACGCTTTGATGTTGCGTCAAGCGGAATGCCTGCGTGACGACGTTCTGCCCGCACTCAGTAAAGAGGGAATCGAGATCGCCCGGTGGGACGATCTGACCGACGACGAACGCAAGCAACTCGCCACCTTCTTTGACGAGAAGGTCTTCCCCGTCCTCACCCCGTTGGCCGTTGACCCCGCGCATCCCTTCCCGTACATCTCTGGACTGAGCCTGAGTTTGGCCGTGGTGGTCCGCAATCCCGAGACCGATCAAGAGCTGTTCGCCAGGGTGAAGGTTCCAGAGACGATGGATCGCTTCATCCAAGTCACCGATCAACGATTTGCGCCGCTAGAAGACGTCATCGCCGCTCACCTTGACCAACTGTTTCCTGGCCTTGAGGTGCAGCAAACTCACCTGTTCCGGGTGACGCGCAACGAAGACGTCGAAGTCGAAGAAGACGACGCTGAAAACCTGTTGAAGGCTCTGGAACGGGAATTGATGCGGCGTCGCTTCGGCCCACCGGTACGGCTTGAGGTCGAAGACACCATCGACGAACACGTCCTCGATCTACTCGTTCGAGAACTGGGAGTCAGCGAACACGAGGTGTTCCAACTCCCTGGACAGTTGGATCTCACCGGTTTGTGGGCGCTGGTTGGACTCGACCGTGACGATTTGAAGGACCCCGCATTCGTCCCGCAGACCAACCACGAGCTAGCCGAAGTCGAGACTGCATCTGAGCCGGACGTGCTCGATGCCATCAAACGCAGTGACGTACTACTGCATCATCCGTACGACTCGTTCTCGACCAGCGTGCAACGGTTCTTAGAACAGGCTGCATCCGACAAACGAGTCGTTGCTATCAAGCAGACGCTGTACCGAACCTCAGGCGACTCCCCCATCATCGACGCCCTGATCGACGCTGCCGAGGCCGGCAAGCAGGTGCTGGCACTCGTGGAAATCAAGGCACGCTTCGATGAAGAGGCCAACATCTCGTGGGCGCGCAAATTGGAACGAGCGGGCGTCCACGTTGTCTACGGACTGGTTGGTTTGAAGACCCACTGCAAGTTGTCGATGGTGGTGCGAGACGAAGGCGGAACACTGCGCCGCTACTGCCACATCGGCACCGGCAACTATCACCCCAAGACAGCTCGCCTGTATGAAGACCTCGGATTGTTGACGTCTGATCCCGTGGTCGGAGAAGACATGGCACACCTGTTCAACCGGCTCTCCGGCTACTCGATGAACACCCAGTACGAACGACTGCTGGTGGCACCACATTCTGTGCGCTCGGGATTAATCGAACGGATCGAGCGCGAAGTGGAACACCAGAAAGCTGGTCGCCCTGCGCGGATTCGATTCAAGTGCAACTCGATCGTGGACGAGCAGGTCATCGA
>JBDHZU010000017.1:0-23916 GCA_039812085.1 Candidatus Nanopelagicales bacterium
GAGCGCTTGTCGCGCTTGTTCGGGTTTCACGTAGTCGTCATGTTCTGGGATGAAGGCTTGGACCCGGCGACCGCTTGCTCGCCATTGCTGCCAGTTCTCCGGTGTACTGAACCGCAACGGTGGGCTCAGTAGCACAGCGCCAGCAACCGGGGAGATTTCTGGATGTCGCAGGATCACATCTGTCCCAAACGACCAGCCCACCAGCCACGGAACGGGCAATCCTCGATCGGCCACATATCGGACCGCTGCGGCGAGATCCTGCCCTTCTCCTTCACCGGCTTCGAATTGTCCTTCCGAGGTCCCGGCTGCAGATGTCGTTCCACGGGTGTTGAACCGCAGAATCGCGAGGTCCGCTAATGCAGGCAGCCGCCATGCTGCTTTGCGTAATAAATGGGAGTCCATCATTCCGCCCGCAATCGGCAACGGATGAACGAATACGACCGTGCCTACCGGTGGCACATCCTGCGGAAGCGCCAATTCGCCGACTAGTCGTAGACCGTCGTCAGTCACCAACTCGATGGATTCGCGCGCAGCAGGAAGCACGCTGTTCGCGCGGATCTCGTGCCCGGTGGACGTCACCACAGCATCATCTCGCACGAACTGTTACTCAGGTGAGGATCACGGCAGACAACCACACGACAGTCGGAAGCACCGCGCAGGTGAGGTCGATCAATGTGGAGACCCCGACCGCTTTCAACGCCTGCACCGTGGTCGGCCAGGCCAACGCAAAGCCGCGCAAGCGCGCCACTTCTGCGAAGTAGACCCCGGCCACGAAACCGACGAACAGTCCCACAAACGGGATGACGAAGAAGCCAACCACCGCCAGGATTCCGCCTGCTCCGATGACCCACCACGGAACCCCCGAGCTGCGCAAAGAACGACCAGGAATCAGGTACTTCAACACGGTGCCGATTCCGACGATCACCACAGCGAATCCCAGCACGAGCCATGCAGTTGTTCCACCGGTAGCAATCGACCAGACCGCAATCGCAGTCACCACCAGAAAAGCGCCCGGTAAGACCGGAACGACCGTCCCGACAATGCCTACTAAGCAGGCGAACCCGACGATGAGTTCGATCCATAACTGCGAGCTCATCGATACTGCACGTCTCGCCGGTCCCAACAACTGGAATGCCAGTGCCGGCGGTCATCCACTCCGGAATGCCACCGTTCCTGCCAGGCCACGACGTGAGGTGTGCCAGGTGAAATCACTGAATGACATCCCGGACAGGTATACGCCTTGCTGGCGGATGCACCACTGACTCGTTGGTCGACCCAGTCACCGCCCGGATCATTGATGCGTTCGCGGAACATTCCGCCAGGAAGCGGACGGGTGCCATCGTCGCGGCGTCGATTACGTCGCCCCATCGCTCACCTCGCCCGCATCTACCTCACGAGTAGCTAAGGAAGCCCTCGCCTGTCTTACGGCCCAGCTTTCCGGCCTCAACGGTCTGGCGCAACAACGGTGCCGCCTCGTACTCCTCGCCACCGAATGCGTCGTAGATGACATCTTCGATCGCCAGTGACACATCAGTCCCGACCACGTCGAGCAGGGCGAATGGTCCCATCGGCAAGCTCTGCCATTGCTTCATCACGGGATCAAGAGTCTCGATATCGACCAGCTTGGCCTCGACAGCGAGAACCGCATCGTTGAGGTACGGGAACAGCAAGAAGTTGACGATGAATCCTGCACGATCGCCACAGAGCACGGGGTGCTTGCCCACCTTGTGACACAAGTCCACAACAGTTGCAGTCACGTCAGCGGCAGTGTCATCTGCGGAGACGACCTCGACCAGCTTCATCACGGGCGCTGGGTTGAAGAAGTGCATTCCGATGAAGTCATTCGGGCGAGACGTTGCTGCCGCGATGTCCGCAATGCTCAGGCTGGACGTCGTAGTGGCGAGGATCGCGCCTGGCTTGGCTACTCGATCCAGCGACTCAAACAGTTCCTTCTTGGTGTCCAAGTCCTCGACAATCGCCTCAACGATGAGATCGACCTCAGACAAATCGGCATGGCTCGTGGTGCCAGTGATACGTCCCAGGATTTCGTCCCGATCAGCCTCGGACAGCTTGCCCTTGCTCACCGCTCGTTCCAACGACTTGGTGATGGCGGCCTGAACCTTCTGCACCTTCTCGTCGCTGCGTGCCACAAACGTCACCGGGATACCGCTTTTGGCGAATACCTCAACGATTCCGGAGGCCATGGTGCCCGTGCCGACGACTCCAACAGAGGCAATGTCACGGGGCGTACCGGTCAGCTCTGGAGCCGAACCGCCGTCTTCGGAGATGAATGGTTCTCCACTGGCCGCACGTTCACTGATCGCGGCGGATACCTCGTGACGGCGGTCACCGGACGCTTCGTGCAATGCGTTCAGCACAGTCTCGACCTTGTCTGCACCGATGCTGTCGATCTGGGCCAATGGACCCACCGGGTAACCGCAACCGAAGCGCATCGAGGCATCGATATCCGCAGCGGTCGCGTAGTTCTGTTCGAACATCGTGGCGGCCTCGTTGAGGTACGCGAACCACAATGCGGCGGCCAACGCCTCGGTGGAAGAAGAGACGGCAATCCCCTCGGGTGCGGGCACCTCGATCTCGGCACCAGTCAAAGTGCCGGACAAGCCCGGGCTGTCGTCGCTGACCGAAGTGAGAGCGCTGGCAGTCATGGATTTCCTTTATTCGATGGAGTGAGGGGCAAATACTTCTCGCAGAGTCTGACAAACTCCGCTGACCGAGTCCGCGTGCGGGTCAACCGAGAATGCTCATTCGCCAGTTATCGTCGGCGGCGTGCGTCTCGTTATTGCCACCTGCAGCGTTGATTACGTGGGCAAACTTTCTGCCCATCTCCCGACCGCGACTCGACTTCTGTTGGTCAAGCGGGACGGTTCAGTCTCGATTCACGCGGACGATCGGGCGTACAAACCGCTGAACTGGATGAGTCCCCCGTGTACCACCAAAGAAGGCGTCGCCGACGACGGTCGAGTGACTTGGACCGTGGAGAACAAGGCTGGAGACCGGTTACTCATCACGATCGATGACATCCACCACGACTCAGAGCACGAGTTAGGCGAGGATCCCGGCCTGATCAAGGATGGCGTCGAAGCTCACCTGCAGGAGTTACTTGCCGAACAAGTCGAACTACTCGGAACCGATTGGCGACTCGTCCGACGAGAGTTTCCCACTGCCATCGGGCCGGTGGATCTGATGTGCCGCGACCACGACGGCGCCAGCGTCGCAGTAGAAATCAAACGCCGTGGCGAGATCGACGGAGTCGAGCAACTCACCCGCTACCTCGAATTACTCAATCGCGACCCACTCCTGGCTCCTGTTACTGGGATCTTTGCCGCCCAAGAAATCAAACCGCAGGCACGGACCCTCGCCGAAGACCGTGGCATCCGCTGCGTCGTCTTGGATTACGACGCGATGCGCGGCGTAGACGACGCAGATTCCCGACTCTTCTAGAAGCCAGGCATCATGGAGTACGTGAGTGCTTACCAGAACAACCTGAAGGGGCGGGACTTCCTCAAGGAAGCCGACTTCAGTGCTGACGAACTTGACGAACTCATCGCGCTTTCCGCGACTCTGAAATCCGAGACCAAATCGGGCAATGAGCAACGTCGCCTCGTCGGCAAGACAATCGCACTCATCTTCGAGAAGACCTCGACTCGCACCCGTAGCGCCTTTGAGGTTGCCGCTGCACACCAAGGCGCGCACACAACGTTCATCGACCCAGGTTCCAGCCAAATCGGGCACAAGGAATCGATTGCCGATACCGCAGCAGTGCTGGGGCGAATGTTCGATGCCATCCAGTTCCGAGGCGATGCGCACAGCCTGGTGGAGGAACTCGCGGCGGGCACGGACGTTCCGGTTTACAACGGGTTGACCGACACCTGGCATCCCACCCAAATGCTGGCCGACTTTCTCACCATGTCCGAACATGCAGAAACCGGCACCAATTGGTCTGAGCTGTCCTACTGCTACCTCGGCGATGCCCGGTACAACATGGGCAACTCGCTGTTGGTGACCGGAGCGATCGTGGGTGCGGACGTTCGGATTGCTGCCCCCCGTGAGCTGTGGCCAACCGCAGAAGTTCAGCAACTGGCCGCTGAACGAGCAGCAGAGTCAGGCGCACGGATCACTCTGACGGAAGACCCGAAGGCTGGTGTGGCCGATGCGCAGTTCGTCCATACCGATGTGTGGGTCTCGATGGGCGAACCGGATGCCGTCTGGGAACAGCGCATCGCCGCTCTGGGTGACTACCGGGTGGATGCCGAGTTGATGCGAGCAACTGGCCGATCAGATGCCAAGTTCATGCACTGCCTGCCTGCGTACCACGACACGAAAACGGCAGTAGGCGCTCGAATTGCCGAGCTGACGGGTCAAACCGACGGCGTGGAGGTCAGCGACGAGGTGTTCACTTCTGATGTGAGCATCGTGTTCGACCAGGCAGAAAATCGCCTACACACCATCAAGGCCCTACTTGTCGCAACACTCAGTGACTGAGTAAATACGGATTGTTCACATATTCGGTGACCTTATCCACACCTAATGTGGATAAGGCGTCAAGTTCTTGAGGGTTCACACAACTTCTGGCTACGGTCTTACCAACCCCCCACGATCCGTGTCCCCAAACACCGGAAGTGGTTTTGCCGTGCGAGTTCCTCGCCCACCTGCTCATCCCGCGTTTCGTCGATCTTCCGCCGCTGTCGCTGCCATTGCAGTCGGTTGTATCGGTGGACTCGTCATGGCCGAGACCATGCCGTCCAGCGCAAGCGCCGCACCAGCAGATCGCATGCGACTCACCGCTGCGATTGAGTCTGCAGCCACACCCATCGTGAACGCTGCCGCTGAAGCACCCGCGCCCACTCTGCCCGATCACGCCATCACCAAGAGTTCACCAGCGGCCGACATTCGCTTGCTGCAGTTGTTCCTCAACTACACCGGCGCACAGCTGAATGCCAGTGGGTCTTATGACGCCAAGACGGTCTCCGCAGTGAAGCTGTTCCAGATCAAGAACCGTATGACTCAGTCCGGCGTCGCCAATGCTGCAACCATCAAACGACTGCGCGTGGTGGCCGGTGACGGCACCCTGGACAGTCGTTGCCTCACCAAGGGCATCGTGCTGTGCCTGGACAAACGGCAGAAGGTCACTCGCTACGTCAAGAACGGCCGGGTACTCAAGACCATCAATACCAACATCGGCCCAGAAGAATGGGACCCCAAATACGGGCAGTACTCACGGACGCGAACTGGCGTACACCACGTCTTCGAGAAGACCTATGACGGCTTCTCCACCATGTATGGCTACCCGATGCCTCGATGGATGGCATTCGATGGTGGCGAAGGATTCCACTACTCCGCCTACTTCCACTCCGACGGCTACAAGGACACCTCAATGGGGTGCGCGACACTCGATGATTTGGACGCCGCGACTTGGTTGTTCAACCACACCCCGATGGGCACCAAGGTCGTCGTCTACAACTAGGCCTTGGCTGAACCTTCCAGGTCAGCCTTCATCGCTGCCAGTGTCTGTTCGATCTGAGTCACGTTGAACTCTTCGTCATGCAAGATCCCCATGACGACGCTGCCCTGACGAGCCAGCCGTCCACGGACTCCCTCACGACGATCTGTCCACGTTTCTGTGACCCGACAGCCCGTCGCTGTGGGTTCAATGCGGTATTCCCACCGTGAAATCGAGATTCCTACCGCATCCACATTGAATGCAAAATACTGCGGACGATCAGCATCGGTGACCGTGACTTTCGTGACCCACACGATGGGACCACTCCGATTGACCCCGCGATAGCTGTCTCCAGCAACGAGTGATGTGCCAGACCCCCGGCTTCCACCACGAAACTCCGGACTCCACGTTGCGACCCGCTGAGGATCGCTTACGGCGTCGTAGGCAACCTCTGGCGATACCGCGATTTCAATCGACCCGCTGGCCTGTTCCGGCATACCTGCTCCCTCATCCACGTCGCAGATCGCTGCGGGCGTGAGTCTCTACATAAACGAATCGGGCGGGTGACCGATCGCCACCCGCCCGATTCATCTTGCCAAAACTGCGACTAGCTCGCGTCGTTGAGACGGTTCCGCAAGTCGTTGAGCTGGTTGGTCATCTCCTCGGGGAGACGATCGCCAAACTGCGCGAAGTATTCCTCGGTGAGATCAGCTTCTGCCAGCCAGGTTTGGGCGTCGACCTCGAACAGCTCTTCGAGCTGCTTATCGGTCAGATCCAGACCTTCAACGTTGAGGCTGCCACCGGCAGGCTTGAAGCCAATCGCGGTCTCTTCCGCATCAGCGTTTCCGTCAAGACGCTCCACGATCCACGACAGCACGCGGGAGTTCTCGCCGAAACCGGGCCAGATGAACTTGCCGTCTGAGTCCTTACGGAACCAGTTGACCTGGAAGATCTTCGGCAGCTTGTCTGCATCGGTCTGCTCGCCCACGTTCAACCAGTGACCCCAGTACGAGGCCATGTTGTAACCGCAGAACGGCAGCATGGCGAACGGATCGCGGCGCAGCGCGCCCACGGTTCCTTCTGCAGCAGCAGTCTGCTCCGATGCGATGGTCGCGCCGATGAACACACCGTGCTTCCAGTCGCGGGACTGGTTGACCAGCGGAACGTTGGTCGCGCGACGGCCACCAAACAGGACCGCAGAGATCGGCACACCAGCCGGATCGTCCCATTCGTCCGCGATGCTGGGGCACTGGGCGGCAGGAGTCGTGAAGCGGGAGTTCGGATGCGAGCTGGGCTCGTCAGACTCCGGTGTCCAGTCATTGCCCTTCCAGTCGATGAGATGAGCAGGAGCCTCATCAGTCAGACCCTCCCACCAGACATCGCCATCGTCAGTCAACGCGACGTTGGTGAAGATGGAGTTACCCGGCTCCAAGGTCTTCACCGCATTCGGGTTGGTCTTCAGGCTGGTACCTGGAGCAACACCGAAGAACCCGGCTTCTGGGTTGATCGCGTAGAGCTGACCGTCATCTCCGTAACGCAGCCAGGCGATGTCGTCGCCGACCGTCTCCACCTTCCAGTCAGGAAGCGAAGGGATCAGCATGGCCAGGTTGGTCTTGCCACATGCAGATGGGAATGCGGCCGTGAGGTAACGGGTGGAGCCTTCTGGAGAGGTCAGCTTGAGGATGAGCATGTGCTCGGCCAGCCAGCCTTCGTCTCGAGCCATGGCGGAAGCGATGCGCAGAGCAAAGCACTTCTTACCGAGCAGGGCGTTACCGCCGTAACCGGAGCCGTAGGACCAGATCTCACGAGTCTCGGGGAACTGAACGATGTACTTGGTGTCGCTGCACGGCCATGCGACATCTTCTTGGCCTTCTTCCAGGGGCGCTCCGACGGAGTGCAGTGCCGGGACAAAGTCGCCGTCTTCGCCGATCAGATCCAAGGCGGCTTGCCCCATACGCGTCATGATGCGCATGTTGGTCACAACGTAGGGGCTATCGGTCAGCTCGACACCGAGCTGCGAGATGCGCGACCCAAGCGGACCCATCGAGAACGGAACCACGTACATGGTCCGGCCCTTCATCGAACCGGCAAACAGTTCCTTGAGCTCTTGGCGCATCTCGAAGGGATCGCGCCAGTTGTTGGTGGGACCAGCATCTTCTTCATTGAGTGAACAAATGAAGGTGCGGTCTTCTACGCGGGCGACATCAGCGGGGTTGGAGCGAGCCAAGAAGGAGTTGGGACGCTTCTCTGGGTTTAGTCGGATGAAGGTGCCTGCATCGACCATCTCATTGGTCAGGCGATTCCATTCCTCATCCGAACCGTCGCACCATTCGATGCGATCAGGAGTGGTGAGTTCGGCGATCTCTTGCACCCACTCCAACAACTTCTTGTTCTTTGTTGGAGCATCGGCAAAGCCAGGGATCGTTGTCATGTTGTTCTCGACTCCGTCTCGTCTGTGATGCGCCGGGTCGCGCGCCACAATTCACCCCCGTAAGACAAGGGAGCCGGACGGTCGCCGTCGAAGACACAACGACGAAAGTTGAAACCTCCGGAGGCCATCGATCACAGGGACCGGTTTATTGTACGCCCGAGCAGTTTGACCCCTGGTAGGCAACGCCGAAAACCTAGAAAGCAGAGCAGGTTTGATCACATTCCATGATCAAACAGTGCAGGTTACGACCCGAGGAACTTTGCCTTCTGCACGTCGAACTCTTCTTGGGTCAAAACCCCGTTGTCGCGCAGCTTTGCCAGTCGTTCTAACTGGTCGGCCAAGTTGCCAGCGGCCGCCGCAGGATCACTCGATGCATCAGCTGTGGCTGCTTGGGCAGCATCGCTGGCATCATCAGCAGTTTCCGCAGCAGCCTCGGCACCTTGATCCACCGATTCGACCGCGTCCGATGCTGCATCAGATACGGAATCAGTAGCGTTCGTTGCGGCGGCTTCTGCCTGCTGAAAGGGTGCGGCACTGGTTTCTGCCGCCGCAGGGGCAGCTTCTTGTGCTCCAGCGACAGCCGGAGCAGCCTGACCGCCCTGCGAGGTAGCGGCTCCTGCCGCACCACCTACCGGCGGACCGATCGGATCTTGGGACTGCACACCGTGGTCGAACACATGTGGCGTCCACGTCTGCCCATCCCAATAGCGCAACTGGTGCTTTCCACTGGGGTCTGGATGCCATGCGGGTGGGGGCAGTGCCATCAGTTCGTCCTCTCACTAAGAATGTGGCAATTGTGCCAGCGGAACCGGCCCGGTCACACGGTGAGCGAGGCGAACATGCCGGACTGATAATTCTCCTTGGCGATCTGCAGACGCTGCGCCAGACGCCGATTCGCCGCCAGTAAGGCATCGCGGAACGCAGCCGCTGCTGCCGGGGTTCGTCCGGCCAACCTCCACTGGTCACGCGCGTGCTGCACATCTCGCTGTGCGACTGCTTGCGCGATTGTGGTGGCCTGACGGAATCGCACCTGCGTCATCAAGTGAGGAGAAGCTCCCACTGCGACCGCATAGTCAACCCGAGCCTGTTCGCAGTGAGCCACGAACTGGATCCAGCCTGCGGCAAGCGCGTCACGGTAGGCAGCAAATGCCTGGGGCGCTGCCTTGCGTACCAGCCGACGATCAAGCGGTTGTCCGGTACGAATCGCACTAGAGCACACGGGACTGTCGGCGATCGACCGACGAAAAGACGCTGTCGCAGTGTCCTTGGAGTTCGTCCACACCTGCCGAGCTTCCCGTAACGCATGTTGGTACCGCCGACGCGCAAAGAAGCGTCGCAAACTCAGACGAGAAACCGCCGTGCTGGTGACCACTCGGTGCGTCGATGACGTTCGTGGATCGACGATCAATCCCGGTGACGCCGCAATCGCTAACGATGCGGCGGCCCCCACTCCAAAAGCACGACCTGCGCGAGAGATCGAGCGGCGGCGGCCAAGCTTCCGGTCTGCATCAACCTGGTCGGTCATTGCTATTCACCTCATCGGATGACCCAATCGACGAGTCATCTCTGTGTCGGTTGATTGCAACCCTTGACCAATCCACGGGAAACCGCAACGGGTAGAACGCCAATTCACACGAATCTGATGCGCGTCTTGCATCGACTTAGCTCTGGGTAGTCCCGATCGGTAAAACCTGGGGTAAGCCTGAGAAATATGAGCAAATTCTGAGAAGGAAAAACTGTCAATTCCCACTTGCTGACGGCGAGGACGTCTGCTTCTTCTTGTTCTTTTTCGCGTCCTCAGCAGCTTTCTCTTTCGCCGCCTTGGCCTGCTGTTCCTGCAAAGCCGCGATCACACCTGGTTTGGGATCACCCCAGGAATCAAACTTGCCGTAAAGCGGTCCCTGCTCATTCGCATAGAGCTTGGCGACGATGGCTTGCTTGTACGCGCATACCCATGGCGCCCACCCACGATTGGCATAGATCCACGCAGCAGCCTTCACGTTGGTCCGAGCATCCATCGCGACGACCCGCGCCGTCCGCACATCTGCAGCTTTGATCCCGATGCCCTCCAACGCAGACTGCAAGGTTCCATCGTCATTGAGCTGAAAGATGCCCCAGTCAGTCGAGCCATCTTCGTTGGTCTCGCCCTGGACAGAATGCTGCCCGGATTCACAGAGTGCGACTGCCATCGCGTTGCTGCGCTGATCCGCCGGGAAGAACTGTTTGACCAGTGCTTTCACCTGCGGTCGCGTCACCTTGGCGACGGTGATCCCGAGGGTGTTCTCCCCTTCGCTGAGAGTCAGCGGTCTGCTGTCGCCCGGCTTCTGACTCACAGTGGGAGTCGCACTTGGCGAAGGCATCTGGCTTACACCAGTGCCCGTGGGACTGGGAGTGACCGGTGCCGTCGCAGCCGTGGGAACTCCCGCAAGCGCACCGGGCTCGCTGCGGATCAGCGGGATGGCGATTCCGGCCGTTACGGCTAATCCGACGATGACGTAGATCAAGCGACGAAATGGAGATGTCGACTTGCCCGTAGACACGTGCCGACCTCCCTTTTCAATCGCAACTGAAGTGCTGTTGCCAGCCAGTAGATGATCCCAGCAAATGTGGATCGCTATTGCATGTGTTCTATGAGACGTGACAGAACCGCGATTCGCACCATGAACATGCGAACTATCCGCTATTCGACCGAGATCGCGCGCAGAATATCCAGCTTGGATGCTCGGCGAGCAGGACGCCAACCGGCGACCACTCCGACTCCCATACCGACGAGACCAACCACGAGCAGTTGCGCGATAGGTAACGAGAAAGCAGCAATGGGCTGGCTTGCCTGCAACGCCCTGATACATGCCCAGCCAAGAATCACTCCCAGCACAAGTCCGGTCACAGTGCCGAAGACAGCGATCAACACCGATTCCCACCGAACCATCGATCGAAGTTGTGACCGGGTCTGCCCCACGGCACGCAGCAAACCCAGTTCACGGGTCCGCTCGTAGATCGACAAGGACAACGTGTTGGTGATTCCCATCAGGGCAATCAGGATCGCCAGTGCCAGCAGCGCATAGATGATGGTCAGGAGTTGATCAATTTGTCCCGCTGCCGACTTGATGTATTCCGACTTCGTCTGCACCGATCCGGCATGGAACGAATCGGCAACGTGCTGCACGCTTGCCTGAGCCTGATCTACCGGCACCCCACTTGCGGTTGAGATCAACACCGAGTCAATCGCCATTTGTCGAACGTGTTGGGAGTACACGTCCCGGGGAACGACCGCCGGACCAAGGCTCGGTTCATCGTCATAAATCATTCCCACCGTCATCGGCAGCGCAGTGCCATCTGGCATCCCCACCGTCAGACTCGATCCCAGCGTCAATGCATGAGTACCTGCCGTCGTGGCAGACACTGCGATGGAATCCTGCTGCAGGCCATCAGCACTGCCTTTGCCGGCTAGCGTCAAAACGTTGCCCAACTCCTGTGGATCCGTCACGGTGACATCGAGTTGTTCACCAGCAACGAGCACTGTTCCGCGACTGAAAGTCACTGCCGCCGCAACATCAGGCAGCTGGTCGATCTGTTTGACCATGGCTGGGCTGTATCCCGCGCCACTAAAGCCGTTATTCGACATCACCAACTGAGCCTTCAACGTTCCCGCGACGCTGGCATCAATGGACGACTTAGTCGAAGACGCGAAAATGGTGAACAACGTGACAACACAGACTCCCAACAACAAGGCAATAGCTGTGTTCGCCGTTCGTCGAGGGTTGCGCGCGGCATTGCGGGTGGCTAACGAACCAGCGATTCCTCGACTCATCCGAATAGGCCAACCCAGCACCGAGATCACCGGTGGAACCAAGGTCGGCGCAAGCAGCAGGAAGCCGACGAAGATTGCTGCTCCGCCAACTCCTGCACGCCACAGGAATACTTCGTCCCCGGATAACGCCAGGGTGGACAGGGTCAGCAGACCGAGTATCGCCAACATCCAACCGAACGCCCGCCGATTACTTGATTGATCGGAGGTGTCCACGGCGACTTCACGCAACGCCTCCACCGGACGAACTCGGGATGCGCGTAGAGCGGGAACCAGACTGGCCACGACAGTCACCACCACGCCCACCACGAATGGCCACACCAGGCTGGGCATCGTCATCGTCAGTCCACCCGCTGGCAGGCCAAAACCAACCGCGGCCAACAGCGCATGCAGCCCCGCAGCCAGTGCGATTCCCGCCCCTACTCCTATCGCTGCCGAAAGCACACCGATGAGCACGGCTTCACCTGTCACGCTGGCGATGACTTGTCGTTTGGTCGACCCCAACGCTCGCAGCAATGCACTTTCACGAGTTCGCTGAGCGACGATCACCGTCAGTGTGTTGTAGATGGAGAAGGTGGCCACCACGAGTGCAATCACGGCAAAGATCAAGAGGAACGTGGTGAAGTAATTGAGGAATCCGCTCTGGATTCGTTCGGTGTCAGTTTGGGTCTTCTGCTCCCCCGTGATTGCTTCGACGTTCGCTGGCAGCAGTGGTTTCACCGCAGCAACGAGTTGTTCCTGACTGGTCCCCGGATTGGCCTGCAGCATGATGGCGTCGACTGATCCGGGTTTTCCGAACAACTGTTGCGCTTGGGCCAGCATGAGCCCGGCGTAGGACGTTCCGCCCAGGCCTCCGGCATTGCCGAAGTTGACGATTCCCACCACAGTCATCGGTATGGGATCGGGAGTGAGTAGTTCGGTCTTACTGCCCACGCTCAAAGATCCCTTGGCCGCTGCATCGGCGTTGATCACCATCTCGCCTGCACGGGTGGGGGCATGTCCCTGCACGATTCGATAGGGATTTGCTGACGAGTCCCCGACCCAGTTACTCGCGACGGTCGGCGGTCCATCCCCACCGATCGGCTGCGAATCGGCGCCCAGGATCGTGCCGAATCCCTGCACGCCAGGCACTGCCGTCTTCACCTGCGGAACACCTTGCAGTGTTGCGACCAGGCTCTCCGGCACAGGCGAGGACTGTTGCCCACGCGCGGAGCTGACGCTGTGTTTGCCCTGCACGATCGCATCAGTGCCCGCGTTAGCCGCCGCGAACACGTCGTTAAAACTGGCTCGCATCGTGTCGCTGAAGACCAGCGTGCCAGCCAAGAAGGCCACGCCCAGCACCACGGCTGCGCACGTACCAATGAGTCGACGTGGATGCGCCATGAGGTTGCGGACGGCTAATCGCCACATGTGGTGATCCTGTCATCTGATGACCACTGAACGTTGCACTACCCGCTGACCCCTAATGGACCTGAACTATTCACCGTTCTGATGCAGGCGGGTCTCTTGCAGTTGCGTTCGTTGATCAATCCTCGGTTGGATCGTTGTACATCCCGAACCCAGGAGGAACTCCCCCATGAGCGATACCGCACGCGACATCATGACTCCCAACGCTGAATGCGTGAAGGAGAACGAAACCGTCGCTGCCGCAGCAGCCAAGATGCGTGATCTTGGCGTGGGCGCACTGCCCATCTGTGGCACTGACGACAAGCTGAAAGGCATGATCACTGATCGCGACATCGCGATTGCGGTCGTTGCTGAAGGAACCAGCGCCGATGACACCGAGGTCAGCGAACTTGCCGCTGGTACTCCGGTCCTGGTTGAGGCAGATGCCTCGGCAGATGACGTCATCGCCGCCATGGTGGACAACCAGGTCCGACGTATTCCCGTCATCGAAGACAAGCAACTCGTCGGGATGATCTCGGTCGCCGACATTGCTCGTTCTTTGCCAGATCGCGCCGGTGACCTGATCGTCGCACTGTCCGAGTAACTACGTGCCGGTTCGACCGGCTGATGGTTGTGGGTCCTCGCCTTTGGGTGGGGACCCACAACCATGTCAACCACGATCATCGCCAGTGTGATGTCCACTTGGTGCCGTCCCACCACATCTGCGAACCGCTGTGCGGGTGGTAGGGATTCGGATACCAACCCGGTGGTGGATTCACCATTTCTTGCTCTGCTACCTGAGTCGGACCGAGTTGAGCGGCACCAGACTGCCGGCGTCCACCAAGTAACAGCAGCAACAGACCGCCAACAGTCAATCCCGACCCAGCGAACAGCAGCAACACCATCGCGGGCGCAACCTGCGTCAACGCATCCTCTGGACTCACGACAACCAGTTGTCCAGAATCTGCCGAGGTCTTGATGGTGTAAGTCCCGCCCACTGTCGCGGTGAACGTCCCGACTGGTTCAGCCAGAGTCCAACTCACGGGGAGCACTTCTGCCGGTGATCCGCAATAGGCGCATACAACCTGGACAGCAGAACCATCCGGACCTTGTACAGACAACTGTTCAGCATTCACTGTGCGCTTGAGGTCATTCTGTTCAGCTTGTTGAGCGATGGTCCACGTCCCCACGCTCAGCTCGACCGCGGTCTGCCCCGGTGACGCAACTGTGGCTTTCGCCTTCAATGCCTGACCGACCAGCACGATGAGGGAAATCCCAGCGAGGATGGCCGCAAGCAACATGGCGATTCCCAACCAACGCTTGCCGGTCACGACATCGCTCCCGGCTCAATTCCACCTTCCATGGCCCGAAGCGTGGCAATCCGTTCGGCCATCGGTGGGTGCGTTTGGAACAGGTCCTTCGTCCGTCCATCGAGCGGCGACTCGATCCACACATGGGCAACAGCGGTGGAACGTTCTTTGACCACGGTGTGATCGCTATCGAGGGCTTCTAACGCGCGCCGCAAACCAGCGGGGTTTCGAGTGAATTGAACTGCTGTGGCATCAGCCAAAGATTCACGTTTACGTGAGACGGCCGCCTTCAATAGCGCTGCTGCCAGTGGCGCCAACGCCAAGATCACCAGACTCACGATCATGGCCATCGGATTGTTGTTCTCCCGACGAGAGAAGAACGCCATCCGCACACCCATATCGGCCACGATGGCCAAAATCCCGGCGGTCGTTGCGGCAACTGCTGTGACCAACGTGTCCCGATTAGCGACGTGTGCCATCTCGTGCGCGGCCACTCCTTGCAGTTGATCGCGATCCATGATGTCCAAGATGCCGGTCGTGAACGCGATGACCGCGTGATCTGGGTTGCGTCCCGTGGCGAAGGCGTTGGGTGCCGAGTCCACCACAATCGCCACCGTGGGCATCGGCAGTCCGGCGGCGATACGCACCTCATCGACCACGTTGAACAGGGCGGGAGCGGTTTCGTGGTCGATGATCTGAGCGTGCGTCATCTTCAGGACCAAGCTGTCTGACTTCCAGTACGAGGTCCACACGCCGATCAGGGAGATTCCCACCGCGATTGGCACCATCATGGTGCCGCCGAAACCAAACAGATTCCCGACTGCCCACACCGCGATGCCGACCAGGACGAACATCACCGAGAGCAGGAAGAACGTCTTGCGTTGGTTCTTACTTTGTTGAGCACGGAAGTCAACACTCATGACAAATCAACATCCGGCGCCTGGCGTTGGGCAGCATCCGGAACCTCATAGAACTCACGCTTTTCCACGCCCGCAATACCGACAAAGAGCATCGTCGGCATCGTCGAGATGGCGGTATTCAACTGCCGCACACTCTCGTTGTAGTACTGACGCGCGAAGGCGACCTTGTTCTCAGTCGCGGTTAGTTCCTCTTGCAGAGCGAGAAAGTTGGCTGATGCCTTCAGGTCCGGGTACTTCTCTGCCACCGCATTGACATTGACCAAGGCACGATCAAGTTGGCCGTCGGCAGAGGCCGTCTGGGAAATCTCGTGTGAGCTCTTCGCTTGTGACACCGCAGCACGGGCGCGAGTCAATTCCTCCAGCACGGTCTTCTCATGCGAGGCATACCCCTTGACCGTCTCCACCAGTTGCGGAATCAGGTCCGCACGGCGCGTGAGCTGCACTTCGATCTGGGCGTACCCCTCATCGACATTGATGGACTTTCGCCGCAAAGTGTTGAATCCCCACAGGCAGAAGCCAACGATGGCAACCAGAGCCACGACCACGATGAGGGCAATCACTACACCAGTATGTCGTGAAGCCCACCTGAACGGTTATGCCAAGCAATCACGCCCCAGAATCGAGGTCTACTCCCAGACCCTTTCGTGCGCGCTCCTTGGTCACCGCATAGGCCGATGCAGAGCGACTCGCAAGCTCGTTGGCCCGCACGATGGCCGCGTTCACGACAGCTTGATGGTCACCCTCGACCACTTCGTCCAAGATTCCGACGTCCCGCGCGGACCATGGATCGAGTAGGTCTCCCAGCAAGATTCGTTCAACGGCAGGACCAGCAATTCGGTACTGGGTCAGAGCGATACCAAACTCTGGCATGGGAACGCCGATGCTTACTTCGTTGAATCCCAACGTGTAGGAACCCGCTCGGCCAATCCGAGAATCGGCCACCAGCAAGAACACCAATCCACCCGCAACAGCATGCCCAGTACACGCGGCCACCACGGGCAGTCCGGTCGTGAACACTTCAGAGAAGAACTTGCCGCCAGTGGAAATCAAGGCATCGCGTTCCGCTTCACCTTTGACGATCTCTTTGAGATCGAATCCTGCGGACATCACTCCGTCACGTCCAGCCAGCACAATCGCCTTTGCCTGACTATTCGCTAACGCGAGTGCCTGCCGCAGAGCATCCACCACGTCATACGACATGGCATTGGCCTTCCCGTCATCCAGCGCGATGACAGCGATATCTCCCGAAAAGGTCAGGCTGACGGCTGGGTGACTGAATTCCTCGCCAGAGTTAGACGCAGCGTTAGGGGTTGATGGCATGGCGTTATCGTTCCTCACTCGGTTGGATGAATGATCGACCGACCTGGTCTCAATCGGGCACCAGGTACGCAGATGTCTCGTCGCAAAGTACATGCACCGAAGCTCTCTTCGGCGTCGACTCGGAATCTTCTGCGTCGTTCTGGTCACAGCATGTGTTGCGTTGTCGATCACGGGCGCGAAAGCGCAGGCGAGTCTCACGTCATCAACAGCCAAGAAGCCCTGCACTGGTTACGGCTTCACTTGCGACCCTGCCTACGGGCGAGTCGCTTACCAGTCGTACTGGTCGATGTACGCCGGTCACAACTGCACGAACTATGTGGCATGGCGACTCATCCAAGAAGGCGTGAAGGGCGACCACAGCACCCTCGGCAACGCTGCCGATTGGTCGGTCAATGCCAAGTCAAACGGCGCGATTGTTGACCAGACGCCAACCGTCGGTGCAGTGGCTCAATGGGAATCAGGCGCAAGTGGATTGTCGTGGGCTGGACACGTTGCCATCGTTGAGAAGGTGACGGCCAAGAGCATCACCATCACTGAGGACAACTACTCCTCTGGACCGCTTCGAACTCGAGTGATCACCAAGGGTTCGTATGAGTGGCCGAGCAACTTCTTGCACTTCTCCACCAGCGATAAGTCGTCGGCAAAAGCTCGAATTCGTGCCTCTTCCGCCGCTGTGCCTTTCACGATCGATCTGGTGAGCAACGCGAATAGTCGTGAATTCAAACGCCTCGTGAAGAAGAGCCATCAGGCCGCGTAACTGACCACCACTGAGCGATGGTCGGTATTCGATACGTCATACGCGGTCACTTTGGTGGGCGTTCCCCAACCGGTGTTGCGTTCCAACACATGATCGATGCCAACGAATGGCCAGGCAGGTAAACCGGACATCACGGGGACCGTCGACCAGGTGCGGAAGATTCCCGCCCCATAGACGGTGGCGGCATCCGTATATCCCTTGGCCTCGATCGCGCGAAATGGTTCGTGATCGCGGGTCGCATTGAAGTCGCCCAGCATGACGACGGCTCCGGACACACTTTCGGAATAGTTTGCGATCTGTTGCAGAGCCATACGCCAACTGTCGAAGGAAGGCGATGTCCGCGGAGCAACAGGATGCACCACAATCACCGTTACTGGTTGCGCACCAAACTGCACCTTTGCAACCAACGTGGGGAAGTACGTCCCGTTGATCTGGCTTCGATCAGTCAACGTCAGGGAGCTATAGATTCCGCTTCCTGCTGCTGCCGATCTTGGATTCAGGTATTCGTTCGGTAACAGCGTCGACAGACCGGCACGCTGCAAGCCGTCAATAGCGGATGGGGTCAACTCCTCCACCGCCAGAATCTGGATGTGGTTCTCACGAACCAGGTTGACGATTTGTTCCGGGTTGGCCTGCCCGAAACGCAGATTGGCCGTCATCACAACTGGACCTGGGCGCTCGGCAGGAATCGACTTTCCGACAAAAGCAGGCACCCACCACCACGCCACCAAAGCCGCACATAGAGCGAACAGGCCAGCCGGAACCCAGGAACGAATAAATCCAGCGACCACAAGTCCAACCAGCGCGACGACGAAGACATACGGCGTCAATGCAACCAGGGGAATCGCCAATCCACGGCTCACCCCGAAAGTCCGAAGTCCCACGACGAGCAGACAACCGAGTAAGACAATGATCAGCAGCACGAGAATGCCGATCCGTAGCCAGCGCCGCCACGTCGATGCCGCTGATTGCGCGGCCGAGTCACTCATCGTTGAGCGACCCATCCGCAGGGTGAATTAGCTGCGAGCGGTTTCGCCTTCGGGTTGCACATCATCGGCCTCCGGGTCTGTGTCGGCAACAGTGCCGACCTCCCGCTCGATGACGACTTCCGGCAACACCTTGGATAAGCCCTTAGGCAGATACCAGTTGGCCTTACCGAACATGGTCATCAATGACGGCACCAGAATTAAGCGAACCACGAATGCGTCAAGCGCGATGGCCGTTGCCAACGACAACCCGAACATCTTGATGGTGGAGTTATCGCCGAAGACGAATGAGATGAAGACGCTGAACATGATCGCGCCTGCGGCTGCGACTACTCGCCCGGAGCCACCGAGTCCCAAACGAACCGAGAACTTGTTGTCCCGAGTGTGAACCCATTCCTCTTGCATACGGCTGACCAAGAAGACCTGGTAGTCCATCGACAACCCAAACAAGATGGAGAACAGCATGATGGGCAGGAACGGAAGGATTGGCCCGGTACCGGCAATACCGAAGAGGTTGGTGAGGTGGCCTTGTTGGAAGACGAACACGGTGATACCCAATGCTGCCGCGAAGCTCAGCAAAGCGGTCGCTGCTGCCGTTAACGGCACGAGCAGTGAGCGGAACAGAATGACCAGCACCAAGAATCCCAAGCCCACAACCACCAGCAAGAAAACCGGCAATGCGTCGGCCAACGTTTGACTGAAGTCCTCGGTGATCGCAGTGGATCCGCCAACGTAAGCGGAAATATCAGTTCCTGCGGTCGCGGCGGGAATGACGTCGCTGCGCAGAGTGTCCAACAATTCACCGGTTGCCTGATCTTGCGGACCAGTCGTCGGCTGTAACTGGATCAGACCGTAATGCCCATCCGCACTAACCGCAGGCGTCCCGGGAACAACCGGAGACGCGTATTGAACTCCCGGTTGAGCATTCAGTTGCTGCACCAAGGAGTTGACCTTGGCCAAGTCCTGCTCTCCGTTGAACTCCGTGATGATCAGGAATGGACCGTTGGCTCCCGCTCCAAAACCTTTAGTGGTCAGGTCGTAAGCGATGCGGGTGGTATCTGTCGGTGGACGACCGCCGGCATCAGGGAAACCTTGCCGCATCGACAGCGCTGGAATCGCCAGTACCAACATGACCACAACGGCGATCAGCGCAGACAGCCACGGCTTCTTCTGCAGCAGAGTGGCCAGTCGGAAGAAGAAACCATGATCGCCAGCAGGCTTGGGATTCCGCGCCCACGGCATCTTGCCCCAGTACGTCCGACGACCAAGTAACGAGATAACTGCAGGCAGCAGGATGACCGCGGTGAACATCACCGACAACACAGTGATGCCCGCGCCGATAGCCAGCCCGTTCATGAAGTTCAGCCCCAGCACGAACAACCCACACAGCGCGATGATCACTGTTGTGCCGGCAAAGACCACGGCCCGACCGGCAGTGTTCACGGCTTCCAGCGCCGCTTTCCTCGGCTCTTTACCTTCCAGCACAGCTTGCCGATGACGATTGACCACGAACAGGGCGTAGTCGATTCCCACACCCAAGCCGATCATCGCGGCCAAGGTCGGCCCAAAGGTTGCAATGCTGGTGACATTTGCCGCCAACGTCACCAACGACAAACCCGCGCCGAGGCCAATCAACGCCGTCAAAATCGGTAGTCCGGCGGCCAAGATCGAGCCGAACATGATGAGCATGATGACGATGGCGACCAAGATTCCGATGCCCTCACTCTTGGGGGCTTCGGTGTCTGCCATATCAATGATTTGACCGCCCACACCAACCTGCAATTGTGGGGTATTCGCCGCTTCGACATCGTTGACCAGTGCGGTGATATCGGCTTTTGGCACATCTGCTTCTGCGCCCTTGAATTGGACAATCAGTCGTCCGACATTCTGCTGCGGACTGATCAGGCCACTTTGTGCAGCATTAGGCGTGGTGTACGGAGACTGCACTGCGGCGACTGACCCCAGTGACGCAATCTCGGTCGCGAGCTTGGTGATCTCTGTCTTCACCGCGGGGGCTTCGATCGTTCCCTCTTGCGGCGAGAAGACCACATTCGCTTTAGCGGTGGAGGTCATCGTCCCGAAGTGCTGACTCATGAGCTCTTGGGCTTTGGTCGACTCTGTGTCCGGCAAGTTGAACGAGTCGTTGTACGTGCCAGGGTGCGCACCTGCACCGACGAAAATAGCGATCAGAGCGACCACCCACACGATGATTGCCTGCCAAGGGCGATTAACTGCCCACCGAGAAACTGCACCCATCGGTTAACGCTCCGCTCACTTCGATTCTCACCACAAACAGCGAGATGAGCCTAGTCGGGCTTTGGCAATGAGCTAACGACCACCAACGCTCATGTGATCAAGCGAACAGCACCCACTGGACAAAGCACTGCGAGCCCCTGCCTGAGGCAGGGGCTCGCAGTGAGTGAAAAGGGATTAACGCTCTTCCGGGATATCGGCGAGCGCCTCGTCATCATCGGCAAGGTTGGTATCGCGGGTGACCCTCCACAGCAGAGCAGCAAGAACTCCACCGATTAGCGGTGCCACGATGAACACCCACACCTGACTCAGTGGTGTGCCACCTTCCATTAGCGCGGGACCGAACGAACGGGCCGGGTTGACCGAGGTTCCGTCCAGCGAGATGCCCATGAGGTGCACCACGATCAACGCAGCACCGATAGCAACACCAGCAAGGGACTGAACCGCGAACTTGTCGGTCACCATAAGAATCACGAACACGAACACCAGTGTCAGCAGGATCTCGAGCACGAGAGCACCGACCATGTTGATGTTGGTGCCGTAACTGTTGGTACCCAGTGCACCTGTGGTGTCTTTCACGTCGAACTTCGAGACGAACAATTTGAGGACAGCGGCACCCGCAATCGCACCCAGGAACTGAGCGACGACGTACGCACCGAAGGTTGTGGCATCAATCTTGCGTGCCACGAGCATCGCGAGGGACACCGCCGGGTTGACGTGACAGCCCGACACTGCACCAATCGCGTACACCAAAGCCATCAGAGTGAAACCGAATGCCAAAGCCACACCCATAGGACCAACAGCGGGAACAGCGAACGGACCGGCTGGGGCATTTGAAGCGATACCGATACCGGTCACGGCTGCACCAACCGCGATAAATACGAGGATGAATGTGCCGACAAATTCGGCAACTAGTTTCTTAGCCATTTCTCGATCAAACCGTGCAGCGAGAGACAGATCTGGGATTTCGTGTGCGTGTCGTCAGAGAATTCCCTCGTGTCGTGTTAGAGGAAATTTTCAATGGACAGCAGAAAAGCCCCACCGAAAAGTGGGGCCTTTCTGATTGCACAAGCGATCAGTTCACCTTGTAGGTGTACACCTTCTTCATCGCGTAGTGCGTCGTGGTGGCTGGCGCAGTCAATGTGACCTTGACTGTCACTGGCTTACCAAAGGTCTTGACCTTGTAGCCGCCACCCTTGAGTCGGATGACCTGGCAGAACCGTACGTCGCCACGCGTCGTCGTTTCCGTCGCTTCGGAACGTGACGAACGCGGCGAACAACTCACGGACAGCTTGGCCTTCTTACCGGCGTTGGTCTTCGGCGGCACCTTGTAGATGACCGTCGTTCCCTTGCCCTTGATCTTCTTCGGTGGCTTCTTCACCGGTTCTTGTGGCTTCTTGTAGACCGTGATCGTGACTTTGCTCGTGTTGTTCTTCGGGTTCGGGTCATTGTTCGATGAAGCGACCGTGGCCGTATTAGTGATCTTGCCTGGTTGGCCAGTCACCTTTGCCTTCAACGTGACTGTCGTTGACGCATGAGGCGTCAAGGTTCCGACGTTGCAAACGATCGCTGCCGACACTTCGTCGGGAATGCAGGGCGGCGGTGTGGACGATGAGAACGACAAGCCCTTAGGCAACATGTCTGTCACGCGCGTAGCGGGAGCGCTCGATGGTCCGTGGTTCGTGATCTTCATCGTGAAGGTCACCGTCGATCCCGGTAGCACCTTGCTTGAACCAGAGACCTTCTTGACGACCTCAAGATCTGCCGAGCCCTTCACCTGAGTGTTGGTCGAGTCTTCATTGTTCGACAGATTGAAGTCTTCGATGGTTCCGGTCACCTTCGAACTCGCCAACGCCTGGGTGGCATCCACCCCTGGCTTGGTAATCAAGGTGATCGGAGGGAGCTTGTCCCCAGGCGCCGCCCCATTCGTCGTCGTGCAGGTGACGACGTTCCCGGAACGGTCACAGCTCCATCCGCTGCCCTCAGCAGATTGGTACTCCTGGTCTGGACCCAAGGTGATCTCTACCTTGATCGGGCCAGGCTCATTAGACGGACCGTTGTTCTGCACATTGATCGTGCTTGTCCAGGTACCACCCGCAGTGATCTCTGGCTGCTCCGTTGAGTGAGTGAGTTGCAGATCAACCTGCGGGGTGATGTCGTTTTCACGATTGCCTGTGGCTTCTGGACCCGGACTCTTTGGCGTTGCCTTCGCCGTGTTCTTCAGCGTGCCGGTCGACGTCGCGTCCAGGTAGCCCACAACCAGGATCTTGGGTGCACTGGCTCCCACTCCCACCGTGGCATCCGTGGTGCAGGACACAGCCGAATCGCAAGTCCAGCCGGAACCGTTAGCCGCGATATAGATCAAGCCCATAGGCAAGGTGTCGGTCATGTCGATTCCGACCGCATCCGACGGACCGTTGTTGGTCACCGTGATCTCGTAGCAGACGTTGGTTCCCGCGACGACTGGATCGCTACCAGATGCCGTGCAATGCGCACTGTCGTTCTTAACGAGGTCCTTCTTGACCTCAAGATTGGACAACTGATCGACCGTGACATCGGCGTCATCGGTGTTGGGGTGATCGTCATCGCCCTGGTCAGTTTCACCAGTCACCGTCACCGTGTTGGTCTTGGTTCCGGCAGACATTCCCGCCCCGGCCTTGGCTTTGACCGTGACCTCGACCGACTTGTCTGGATCCAAGTCCTCGGCCGTGCACTCGAGCGCAATGGCCGTATTCGAGCAGCTAACTCCGGTGCCAGCAGTCACATCGGTGATGGTGAACCCGCTCGGAACCGTGTCGTTGATCGTGGACAAAGAAGCAACTGACGGACCCCAGTTCTTGAGGGTCAGCGTGTAGGTGACTTCTTCACCCGCATGGATCGTGCCGGGAGATGCCGTCTTCTCTACCCCAAGGTCGGCATTCGCCAGGATCTTGATTGGCAACAACGTGTGGTTGTTCAACAAGTTGCTGTCATTCGCCGGAGAGGTGACGTTGGTCGGCAGCGCATCGCTTTGCGGACGAGTCGCTGGATCCGGCGCGCTGATATCCAGTTTGAGGTCAACTGAATCATTCGGATCCAGTTTGTCTGCCAAAGTGCAGGTAACGAGTCCAGACGCAGTCGAGCAACTCCACGGGCTACCGGCTGATGCCACGGCATTCAGGTGACTGGGGATCGGGAAAGTCACCGTGAAATCACCCGGGTCCTGGCTTGGACCGTTGTTCTTGACCGTAAAGGTGGCCTGCTTGCTGGGACCTCCAGCAACCAGCGTCAGATCATCATTCGTT